>JBIIRT010000012.1:0-40395 GCA_044341405.1 Daejeonella sp.
TGGGCATCAGAGCTATACCTGTAAAACCGCCTGAAGCTGCAGTCATACATCCGGTGCCCATATCTTCCTTAGTTTCAAGACCAGGCTCCCCAAAATTCACATTAAGATCAAAAAAACCTGCTGAAAGCACCTGCCCCTTTGCTGAAACAACGAGTGTGTCCTTGTTAGAGCTACTTATATTTTTCCCTATTTCAGCTATCTTACCATCGCTAACTAATACATCGGCAATCTTTCCATTGAATGCACTTTGATGATCTAAAATTTTCGCAGACTGAATTAATAATTTCTTCAATTGTTTATAGGTTTAATTTGAGTTCCTTTGTAAAAGCGTAAGAGTAAAATCTCGGCAGCAAAGAAAAATAAGGCCAATATCAGACAAACTTTCCATAATGAAGTTCCCTGATCAATAGATTTTACAGCATTTGATATAGAACTCGGATCCGTATTCAAAATTTCAATTTTCTGTTTGGGAAATAGCTCTTTTATCTGTCCATTGTTTAAATAGCTCATATCAGATTCTGAACCGTATTCGTTAAAAGAAAGCACTGCTATCAAACTATCATTTTTCAATACTTGATAATTTTCGGCTTTTTTGATCTGATCAGCAATGTATAGCTGAGAAAAATTCTCATTTTGCCTTAAATCAGGTATTACCTCAAACTTCTCATTCTTCAATTTAAGAGTTTGATTTGAGTTTAAGGATATTTTTGGCAATTCAATTTGCTGATCACGGTTCAACTTGAAAAATAAATTCTGATTTCGTAGTGATAAAAGCGCTGTCTGATACATGATGGGCACAAAAACTGAATGTCTTGCAAAATTACTCGTTTCAGAGTTTAAAGTTGCAGCCGACAAATATATTTTCCCGGAGCCAATCCTATATTCACTAAAAAATGAGATTTTACCTTGCATCTCTAGTAAATTTTGACGGTTATTAGTGTTTTGTGAACTGTATCGAAGATATTTTTTAGCAACAGGAAGGTCTATTTGCTTAGGGACATTTTCAAACACACCCTGAAAAACTGGATGATCCAAATTAATTACTGTGACTTTATTTTCAGTATTCAAAACCTGGATAGGGATGTCTGTGCCCACCCTAGTAAGAAATTTCTTTAAATCAGATTGATCATTTTCAAGATCAGGGAAAACAATCAGACTGCCACCCCGTAAGATGTAACTGTTCAATTGCTGGGTCAATCCGTCACTTATAGATGCTACTTCATTCAGAATAATCAAAGGATATTCTGATAATCCTGAATAATTAATATTGCCGGATGCCACATTAATTACCTTAAAAAATGGATCGGAGCGATATACCGAGTTGAGATACTCATTCTGTTTACCTCCATTAATAATAAGAACAGAGAGTGAAGGCTGAACATTAAAGCTAAAATAAAACTTATCGTCGAAAACTACTGGGAAATCTGTAATCTCCAATTCAGCTTGCTGCCAACCTGAATTCAAACCACTAAAGTTTAAGGTATCTGTCTCCATGCTTCGCGGACTGATAGTCATGCTGGCGATAGCTTTTTGCACTTTGTTAACCTGTAATTTTACCGGAATATTTAGTGCCTCTTCATCTGAATTATTACGAAGTCTGACCACGAGCTTCTCTAAATCACCCGGCTTATGAATAGCAGTGCCGAACCATACCGAATCAATTGAAACATTAGGAAGAGGATTGGAACTCAATTTAACAAGCCGAATCTTAATTGAACTGTCAACAGGTATAGGATCTCTAGGAATAATACTTTTCTGAAAATCAGAAATAAAGTAGATTGTTTTGAGTGAGTTTGGCTCCTTCAGAAATACCTCCCTTTGGCGACTAATTATCTGATCAATTGTGCGATTAGCTGAACTAATCTTCACTTCATCAACTGCCTTTTGAAATTCTTCAAAACTTAAAAGCCTTTGGTTTTTACCATCAAAGTCATTAGTTAGCAGCTGAAATTTATCGCTGATACCATGGGCTGATGAAATTTCTCTGGCTTTTCTTTTCGCCTCATCCAGCAGAGTTCCCTCCTTATTTACAGCTTCCATGCTGTAGGAATTATCAACATAGATACTCAGAACCTCTTGCTGAAAAACATTCCTCTGATCTTCTGCAGGGATATATGGTTGCGCAAATGCAAAAGCCAGAAAACTAAGACCAAGAATCCTTGTAAACAGAATCAACCTATCTTTAAGGTGTTGCCGTGAAGATATTTGTAGCTGGACGTCTTTTAAAAATCGAACATTGCTGAAATATACTTTCTTAAACTTTCTGAAATTAAAAAGATGGATAATGACAGGAATTGCGATTGTCAATAGGGCAAATAAAAATCCGGGCGACAGGAATCTCATTAAGAACCAAAATTAATGATAATTAATCTGTTATGAAAGGAATTTAAGATTTAGTTGACAATGGACAGTTGACAGTTGACAACTATGATATTTGCTAACGAACAAAAATTTAATGAAGGGAATTGGCAATGGTGAATAGAAAGATAAAATATCTTAAATTGCTTTTCTTTTGTCAACTGTCAACTGTCAACTGTCAACTGTCAACTGTCAATTAACATAAATTTTTTATTCCCATATCCAATTCTTATATTTGCTGGCCTCCCAAGCTATTTGGGCCAAATATTATGAATATAGTTTTCACACATCACTTACATTTTCATCATCGCTTTGCGGCGATGTAATATAATGTACGTTTCTACGTGAAACTATTTCTTAATAATTTTTGGTCTGATTAAAACATACAATTTGAAAACTCTTAAAATAGCTATCCAGAAATCTGGTAGATTAAACGAAAAATCGGTCGAGCTACTAAAAAACTGCGGATTAAGTTTCGAGAATTACAAAAGCTCCTTGATATCCAATGTGTCAAATTTTCCTCTTGAAATATTATTTCTCCGGGATGATGATATTCCAGAATATGTTCAGGATGGCATTGCCGACCTAGGAATAGTAGGCGAAAATGTAATCAGTGAAACCGGGGTAGATGTCAGCTTCCTACAAATGCTGGGATTTGGTAAATGCACCTTAAAACTGGCAGTACAAACACATAGTACAATTGCAACGATAGCTGATCTGAACGGAAAATCGATTGCAACATCCTATCCGGTAATTCTTAAGAACTACCTGGACCAGAACAATATCAATGCAGAAATCCGTACTATATCGGGTTCGGTTGAAATTGCTCCGGGGCTTGGACTTAGTGATGCAATATTCGATATTGTATCTACAGGAGGTACACTCAAAAGCAACGGACTAAAGCCATTTGCTGAAGTGATGAAGTCTGAAGCTGTGCTGATTGGAAGAAACGGACTTGAAGCTGAACCTCTGGTTATTGAATTGATTCAAAGAATCCAGTCTGTACTTAGAGCTAAGGAAACCAAATATGTGGTTCTGAACGCGGAGTCTAAAAATCTGGATCGCATCCTAGAACTTCTTCCAGGAGTAAAAAGTCCGACTGTAGTGCCATTGGCAGAAAGCGGTTGGGTAGCCATTCATACAGTAATTCCAGAACGCGATTTTTGGGAAAAGATTAGTCTGCTGAAAAATGCGGGTGCCCAGGGAATTGTCGTAATGCCCATTGAAAAGATTATTTTATAAAAATATTGGTATGTTGAACGTCTATAATTTAAAGAATCTTGACAATAAAGCTGTTAATGAACTTTGTAAACGCAACATAGATTCTAGTAATAACATTCGAACAGCAGTTACAGAAATTATAGATGAGGTTAAGCTTAATGGCGACAATGCCCTTAAAAGCTTTGCCAAAAAGTTTGATGGAATTACCCTCGATAAACTCTTTTTAGAAAAAGAAGAAATTAAAACGATCGCTTCAGGCGCATCCGAAGAGGCAAAAAAGGCTCTTAAACTCGCTTATGACAACATATGGAAATTTCATGCAAATCAGCTCCAAAAGGAAGATAAGACTGAAACATCTAAAGGTGTTATCTGCTGGCGGGAGTTAAGAGCAATTGAGAAAGTTGGACTTTACATACCAGGAGGAACAGCGGTTTTGCCAAGCACCTTTCTGATGTTGGGTATACCTGCAAGAATTGCCGGATGCAAAGAAATTATTGTTTGTTCGCCGCCACAGAAAGATGGAAAGGTTAATGCTTACCTTGCTTATTGTGCCGAAATGCTACAAATTGACCGAATTTATCTTGCCGGTGGCGCCCAGGCAGTTGCTGCTATGGCTTACGGGACAGAAAGTATCCTGAAAGTTGACAAGATTTTTGGTCCTGGCAATCAGTATGTAACCAAGGCAAAAACAATTATTCAATCTGACAGTCACACAGCAATAGACATGCCGGCAGGTCCCTCTGAAGTTTTGGTCATAGCCGATGACACCGCAAATGCAGAATATATAGCAGCTGATCTTTTGGCACAGGCAGAACATGGGATCGATAGTCAGGCAGTGCTGGTTTGCACTTCTGAGAAAATCATTGAATATACCCAGATTGAACTTAAAAAACAGCTTGCCTTACTGCCAAGAGCTGATATAGCTGCAAAAGCTATTGCCAATTCTTATGCTGTTCTCTGTTCTGATCTCAAAGAAGCAATGAGATTCAGCAATAGCTATGCACCTGAGCACCTGATTCTGGCAACAGATCTGTGGGAAAGTATCAGTGATGATATAATTAATGCAGGTTCGGTATTCCTTGGGCATCTTACTCCTGAAAGTGCGGGAGATTATGCTTCAGGGACAAACCATACCTTGCCTACCAGTTCATATGCAAAAGCATATTCAGGAGTTTCAGTAGATTCATTTGTGAAAAAAATTACCTTCCAGCACATCAGTAAGGAGGGCATACGGAACCTAGGGCCGTCAGTAGAGATTCTGGCATCGCTCGAGGGCTTACAAGCACATAAGAATGCTGTGTCTGTACGTTTAAAAGACAGCCGGGAATAAATAATCCGGGCATTAATAAAAGAAATACGATGTTTAACATAAATAATATACTTCGTAAAAACATAAAGGATCTTGTGCCTTACTCATCTGCAAGGGATGAGTTCAAGGGTGAAGCTTCCATTTTTTTGGATGCAAATGAAAATAGCTTTGGTTCTCCTTTAGACCGCAGTTACAACCGTTATCCTGATCCGCTTCAATTGAAAGTAAAAAAACGCCTATCTGAAATAAAGGGTGTACCGGTTAAGAATATTTTCTTAGGTAACGGAAGTGATGAAGCAATTGATATTCTATTTAGAGCGTTCTGTAATCCCGGAGTAGACAATGTGATAACACTACCCCCTACCTATGGAATGTATGAAGTTTCAGCAAATATCAATGATGTTGAGGTTCGTAAAATACCACTTAAATCTGATTATCAGCTGAATATGGAGGCTATAGCAGAAGCTATTGATGATCATACAAAAATTATTTTTATCTGCTCTCCAAATAATCCCACCGGAAACTCAATTGACCGGCAGGATATTGAAACCATAATTGCCAACTTTAATGGGTTGGTAGTTATTGATGAAGCGTATATCAATTATAGCAGACAAAAAACTTTTATTCAGGAACTAACTGAATATTCGAATCTGGTTATACTTCAAACCCTATCAAAAGCTTGGGGTCTTGCCGGATTGAGGGTTGGAATGGCATTTGCAAGTGAAGAATTAATAGAAGTTTTCAACAAGGTGAAGCCACCGTATAATATTAATGAAGCATCACAGGAGCTGGCTCTTGAAGCATTACAGAATGTAGATCAGGTCAATAACTGGATCAAAGAAACTGTGGCAGAACGCAATAAATTAATAGAAGAACTGTCTCAATGTGCATTGGTAAAAAAAATATATCCCTCTGATGCCAATTTTATTTTGGTAAAAACTACAAATCCAAAAGCTATTTACAGTTATTTAGTCAGTTTGGGCATTATTGTTCGCGATCGTTCTAAAGTTGAACTATGCGATGGTTGTTTACGAATCACTATTGGTACTCCCAAAGAGAATGTAGAATTATTAAATGCTTTAAAGACCTTTCAGGATCCTATTGAAATATGAAAAAAGTATTATTTATTGATCGCGATGGAACTATAATTGTCGAGCCGCCTGTCGATATGCAGGTAGATAGTCTTGAAAAATTGGAGTTCATTCCTTATGCAATTTCATCATTGAAAATGCTTCAAGATTATGGGTACGAATTAGTTATGGTTAGCAATCAGGATGGAAGAGGCACAAGCAGTTTCCCTGAAGAGGATTTCCAAAAACCACATCAGAAAATGCTGAAGGTTCTGGAAAATGAAGGGATAAAATTTGCTGAACTATTCATTGATGATTCCTTTCCGGAGGATAATAGTCCGAATCGTAAGCCAAATACCGGATTATTAACTAATTATCTGGTTTCCAACCTCATTGATCTTCATAATTCTTATACCATAGGCGACCGTGAAACTGATGTTCAGCTTGCATCAAATCTTGGATGCAAGGCTATCTTTTTTTCAAACCAAAATTTGGATAATACAGCTCTTTGCAGTAATAACTGGAAGGAAATCAGTAAATTTCTTAGTGCCAAAAAAGACAGATTAGTTGAACTTGAACGCAATACCAAAGAGACGAAAATCAGTCTGAGTTTGAATCTGGATGGAAACGGCGAACATAAGATAGATACCGGATTAAAATTTTATGATCATATGCTTGATCAATTGGCAAAGCATTCAGGTGTTGATTTGAGTATGAGGGTTCAGGGCGACCTTGAAATTGATGAGCATCATACAATTGAAGACAGTGCAATTGCATTGGGAAAAGCTTTTAAACAGGCATTGGGTGATAAGCGCGGAATTGAGCGTTATGGATTTGTTTTGCCTATGGACGAGGCACTGGTTCAATGCGCTATTGATTTTTCGGATCGGGCTTATTTTATTTATGAAGGTAAATTTGATCGTGAGTATGTAGGTGATTTCCCGACAGAAATGTTTGAACATTGGATGAAATCGTTTTCGGAACATGCTGGAATGAATTTAAACCTGAAAATTATAGATGGAAGTAATACCCATCACATGATAGAAGCAAGCTTTAAGGCTCTGGCTAAATGCATAAAACAAGCCATTCAAATTACAGGAACAGAATTGCCAAGTACTAAAGGAGTATTATGATTGGTATAGTTTATTATGGTGCCGGGAATATTTTTTCGTTAACTGCTGCTCTTGATCGTCTTGACTTAAGCTATGGGATGATCAAAAAAGCGGAAGACTTCGAGAAATACGACCGCTATATCATTCCAGGTGTAGGCCATGCAGGTTCGGCCATGCAAAAGCTGGAAGACACCGGACTAGTGCCGTCCATAATAGCTCTAAAGAAACCAGTGCTTGGAATTTGCGTAGGAATGCAGTTATTGACCATCCATTCCGAGGAAGGTGACTCCAGTCTGACAGGTATAATTCCACTTAAAACAAGGCTATTTAGCAAGAAACTAACTATTAAAGTACCACATACAGGATGGAATAAAGTATTTCAGTCTGCTGATAATCCTTTGTTCAGTAATATCATACCGGGAACTCATTTTTATTTCGTTCACTCTTATTTTATAGAATTTAATTCTATTTTTACGACTGCCTTAGCAGAATACGGAATAAAATTCTCTGCGGTTATACAGAAAGATAACTTTTATGGCGTTCAGTTTCATCCAGAAAAATCCGGGATAGCCGGTGAACAATTGTTAAAAAATTTTGCACACTTAGCTTAAGCTCATGTATATAATTCCAGCTATTGATATTTTAAACGGAAAGGTTGTCCGTTTACGTGAAGGCGACTATGATCAGGCAACATTTTATGATGTGACCCTGGAGGGGATGATTGAAAAATACACTTCTAACGGTACTGAGTTTATCCATATCATAGACCTAAACGGTGCTAAGGGTGATTTTAGTAATCAAAAATATCTGTTTGATATTATCCACAAGACGAATATAAAAATACAGTATGGTGGTGGTATCAGAAGTATTGAAAAAGTGAAAGAACTGATCGATGCCGGAGTCCATAGGGTTATAGTTGGAACTCAGGCAATCACAAATGTAAATTTCCTTCAGGAGTTAAGTCAGGAAGTATGTGGTAAAGAGAAATGTCAGGATCAGGTTGTGGTGGCCATTGATGTACTTGATGAAGTAATCAAATATTCAGGATGGATGGAAAGTTCTCCCATTAAACTGTTGGATTATGTTGATAAATGTCTGAATCTTGGATTTTTTAGGTTTCTATGTACAGATATCGATAAGGATGGTAAACTGGGCGGTGCTGGAGTAAGTTTATATAAAAAGTTGCTTGAACACTCTCCTTTTATAAAATTAATTGCTTCAGGTGGAATAAGTTCAATGAAGGATATTGAAGATCTGCAAAAAATTAAAGTTGAATCATGTGTTGTTGGTAAAGCAATCTATGAAGGACGAATTTCAACAGAAGAAATTAAAGACTGGAATCTTAAAGCATTAATTAGTTTCTAAAATTTTTCAGTTTCAAGAATTAAAAATTTGCCTATAATAGGTAAGCTATTAATTTCTTTTTACAAACAAACACCCATAAATGGGCAATTCATTTATCTAAGTTTTGAAATCCTCAATCCTACAAACTGACGCGATTACAGCAGGCAATGACCTGGCAAAACGAATTATACCCTGCTTGGATGTAAAAGATGGACGAACCGTTAAAGGCGTCAATTTTGTTTCTTTAAGAGATGCGGGAGATCCAGTTGAATTAGCTTATCAGTATTCCAGACAAGGGGCTGATGAACTTGTATTTCTTGACATTACAGCAACTCATGAGCGAAGAAAAACAATTGTAGAACTTGTTCAAGCTGTTGCCAGGCAGGTAAACATTCCGTTTACAATTGGCGGGGGAATAAATGAGATATCTGATGCCGACGTACTTCTCAACTCAGGAGCTGACAAGATTTCTGTTAATTCTGCAGTAGTCAGGAACCCGGCATTTATTGATGAACTTGCAATGGCATTTGGGAAGCAGTTCGTTGTAGTGGCCATCGATACAAAATTTATAAATGGCAAAAATTATGTCCACTTGAATGGAGGCAGAATTGCAACAGAAATTGAGACCGAAGACTGGATTAAGGAAGCCGAGAGCAGGGGTGCAGGAGAAATCCTTCTAACTTCTATGGATCATGATGGCACAAAAGCAGGTTTTGATAATAGCTTGCTGAAGAAAATAAATAATACGTTAAACATTCCCCTGATTGCTTCCGGCGGTGCAGGAAATATTCAGGATTTTGTGGATGTATTTAAAATAAGTAATGCAGATGCAGCACTTGCAGCTTCAGTTTTTCATTACGGTGAAATTCTGATTCCTGACTTGAAAAAAGTGCTTCAGAACAATAACATAGAAGTTAGATTATAAGTCCGGAGAACATGACAATTGATTTCAATAAAGGAGATGGCCTGGTACCTGCAATCATTCAGGATGAGCAAACACTAGAAGTGTTAATGCTTGGCTACATGAATGCAGAAGCATACCAGAAAACAGTCACTGAAAAGAGGGTTACATTTTTTTCAAGATCGAAAAACCGATTATGGACAAAAGGTGAGGAGAGCGGGAATTATCTCAATGTATTATCCATCAGTGAGGATTGTGATAATGACACTTTGTTAGTTAAAGTAAATCCAATTGGCCCTACTTGTCACAAAGGCAACAGAAGCTGTTTTGATACTGCATTTAACCAGAATTTCATTTTTGAACTTGAGAAAATCATTGGCGATCGATATGCAAATCCCGTGGAAGAATCTTATGTCAATAAGCTTCGAAATAAAGGATTGAATAAGATTGCACAAAAGGTTGGTGAGGAGGGTGTTGAAACTGTTATTGCTGCACTCAATGAAACAGAGAATGACTTAATCAATGAGGCCTCTGACCTGATATTTCACCTTTTGGTATTGTTGAAAGAAAAGAATGTCAGTCTTGAAAAAATTGCCCAAAATTTGGAGGGAAGACATTCAGGAAAATAGGTTTTGATCAACCTCAAAATATGATTAATATTCGAAATATAGCTACCTTATCAGGGCATCAAAACCCCATTTTTACCGTTGAGAATTCTCAAAAAGCCGGGATAGTATTTACTGGCGGTAATGACAAAGGGGTTGTAGAATGGCATGTAAAAAAACCAGGCTTTATCAAGGTGCTTTTCCCGGTAAAAACATCAGTTTACAGTCTCCATTGCCCAATTTCTGAACCTATACTTTTGGCAGCAGAGCGTAGCGGACAGGTAGATGTTTTCAATTTTGAGGAACAAAAGGTTGTAGCCGTATTGGATCATCATAAACTTCCGGTTTTTGATATCAAATCTGTAGTTTCAAAAAATGAACTGGTGATATCATCTGAAGATGGAACAGTTAGTATTTGGGATCTAAAAAGTCTGAAATTAGTATTTTCATTCAAGGTTTCTCAAGCAACGGTAAGGGTAATTGCAATCAGTCCGGATGAAAAAACTGTTGCTTTTGGTTGTAAAGACAATACGGTTAGAATCTATAATCTCGAAGATTATAGCCTGATTCATATTATCAATGAACATACCATGCCGGCTAGTTCAGTACAGTATTCTCCGGATGGAAAACATCTTTTAACAGGGAGTAGGGATGCTCAATTGAAAATTTGGAGCACTTCCGATTATTCATTGATCCAAAGTATTCCGGCACATTTATTTTCGATTTACAGTATCGCTTTCCACCCTGATCTTCCATACCTTGCAACGGCAAGCCGGGATAAAAGCATCAAAATATGGGATATCGAAACTTATAGTTTAAAGAAAACCATCAGCATTGAAAAAGGATATGATTCCCATCGCCTTTCCATAAACAAAATAATCTGGGAACCCATTGATAATCATCTTATTTCAGTTAGCGATGATAAGTTGATGAAGATTTGGAGAGTGGAATTTGAGGAATAAGTTATCTGTTATCAGTTGCCTGTTACCTGAGAAATTGTACTAAGCTTCGAGTATTTGCTTATAAAATATCTTAATTAAGTAATCTTTTTTTGTCAACTGTCAACTGTCAACTGTCAACTAATTAAATCTCTTTACAATCCTCAATTTGTGCGTATACTTATTCAGCTCCTTATTGAAAATACCCTGTGGATCAATAGCGTCAATTCTAACCTTTCCTGACGCATGAATAATACGATTATTGTCGAGCATGATTCCAACGTGAGTGATACGGCCTTCTTCATTATCAAAAAAAGCGAGATCCCCTACCCTAGCTTCCTGAATAAATCCTACTAATTCACCTTGCTCAGCCTGCTGCCAAGCGTCCCGCTTTATACGGATTCCAAATTGCCGAAAGACCATCTGCGTAAAGCCAGAGCAATCAATACCAAATATTGAACGTCCTCCCCATAAATAAGGTGCATTCATAAAAAACATGGCCGCATCCGCAACTGAAGATCTGAATTCGTTAATATTCGGATGATGAACTTGCCCTTCAAGTTTATACCGGGTTTCTCCCAGATAGAAATAATTATCTACAATTTGGGGAATAATGGTGCCAGCCAGCAGACGCAACACTTCTGAAGTATCGGTTTTCGACACAGCATGAATGGCAGATAAGCCAAGTATTGCGTTCAAGTTTGATAAGCCAGTGTGTGCTGCATCACTAATCAGCACGTATTGTTTGTTATCTATCCAGCCTTCATAGTCATCATAGCTTGTCAGAACCCTTGTCCATTTCTCACCAACCTCAAGAATAACAAAGCTATCGCCAAATAATAATTGGGAACACATCTCGCTCTTATCAGAAGGATTAGTCCGGAGCGGGACAAGCGCAAGGTTACAGACACCAAACTGTTTATTCATATTGCAAATAAACCAATTTTACACTAAATTGAGGGATAATTGAAGCCTTAATATCAAAATCACTTTAATTTAACCGTAAAAGAATTATGATAAGTCCTGAAAACATTAACAGAATACTTATAGCGGTTGAAGACAGCCCTTATTCTGATTTGGCAGTAAATTACGGTGTATTGCTTGCACATAATCTCGGTTCAAAAATCATATTGGTACATGCGGATGAAATTCCAATTGCATCATCTTACACAGCTGACCCCTTACTTAACGAGTCGCCTGCAATGATTTCTGAGTTAATGAACATTCAGGAAGAAGCGAGTAAAAATCTTTTCAAAAGATTAATTGAGCAGCATGGCAAGAAAGTAGAAATATCAACCTATACCCGAATTGGCAGAGCTCAGGATGAGATACTTGCAGTTGCTGAAGAGTGCAATGCTGACCTCATAATATTGGGAACCCATGGCAGAACAGGGTTTGATCATTTTATTTCTGGAAGCGTTTCTGAGGGTGTTGCCCGAAAGTCAAAATGTCCAGTATTGATCATTCCTAATCCAGAGAAGTAGTAAAAAAACTTAAAAAAAGGCATTCAGAATATCAAGAAGCTACTATTTCGAGATGTTTATTCAAGGTGCAACCATGATTTCTTAGCCAGCAGCTCTTCACGGCTTTCACGAACATCTTCATCATCAACACAACAGTCTACCGGACAAACAGCAGCGCACTGAGGCTCATCATGAAAACCTACACATTCTGTGCATTTGTCAGAAACGATATAATATACCTCATCTGAAATAGCAGCCTGTACTTCTTCAGCATTGAGTGTTGAACCATCTCCAAAATCAATAAGTCCTTTTAATCCTGTACCATCGGAAAATCTCCATGCAGCACCGGCATCATAAATTGCATTATTGGGACATTCGGGCTCACAAGCCCCGCAGTTAATACACTCATCGGTGATTTTAATTGCCATTTTATCTAAAAGTCTATTTGTTAAACTATTTTTGCACTTCAATAGAGAATGGTCTCCTATTATAGTCTGGCACAAATATAACATTATTTGAAGTAAAAATTTTAATGAGTAAGATTTTGACAAGCAATCAACGAATCATAGCTTTTGAGGCTTTAAGCCATATCTTGGCACAGCCAAATGAGCAATTAAGTGCACTGATTAGCGCTGCACACCAATATAATGCCTGGTTCACCCCTCAAAGTGCTCAAATGGCCGTTCATGCCATTGCTGTGATGTTGAACAAAAGGGATCTTGAAAAATGGTTGGAAAATGAATCAGGAAATCCAGAAATAAAAATGCACTCCATTGGTTTAATTCTGGCCGGCAATATTCCTATAGTTGGATTCCATGATATTCTTTGCGTCCTGGCTTCCGGGCATAAAGCGCTGATCAAATTATCTTCCCAGGATCAGAAATTTATACCCTACATACTGGAAAAACTAATTGAAATTGAGCCAGCTTTTGAGCGTCAGATCAGTTTTATTGATAGACTGAAAGATTTTGATGCGGTAATTGCAACCGGGAGCAACAACACTTCAAGATATTTTGATTATTATTTCAGTAAGGTGCCACATATCATCCGAAAAAACAGAAACAGTGTTGCTGTACTAAACGGTCAGGAGAGCAGGGAAGATCTTAAAGCACTTGGGCATGATATTTTTGATTATTTCGGTCTCGGCTGCAGGAATGTTTCAAAATTATACGTCCCTAAAGACTATGTCTTTGAAGAATTTTTTGAGTCGATCGAGGAATTTAAATCGGTAGCTGACCATCATAAATACAATAATAACTACGATTACAACAAGTCGATCTTTTTGGTAAATCTGGACAAACATCTTGATAACGGGTTTATTTTATTGAAAGAAGATTCACGTTTTGTCTCCCCGCTGGCAGTCCTATATTATGAAGAATACCATAATATCGAACAGCTTGGATCTGAACTCATAAAAAATGAAGATCTGATCCAGTGCATCGTTTCAAACTCTAAATTACCACTTAGCACAGTACCATTTGGTCAAAGCCAGTGCCCGGGCCTTTTTGATTATGCAGATGGTGTGGATACGATGAAGTTTTTGAGAGAGCTGGAATAGTTGTTTGTTACCTGCGGTATGAGGTCTGAGGTATGAGGTATGATGTCTGAGGTATGAGGTATGAGGTCTGATATGAGGGTGCCGCTATAGTTAGTACTTTATCTCTGCTTGCTAAGCAATACCAAATAAAGCTGAATTCAGTCTTGATTCTTGGTTCCTGGCTAAATTCTGTTGACTTTCGTCAAATTAAAGGTCCCTAATTCCTAATGAATATCCCATAAATCTAACTACTAAATACTAACTACTAAATACTATTTAATTAACTTTGGTACCAATGTATGTGATTAAAGTAAAAGGGGGAGCTAAAATCCCGGATTATGTTCAATTACGTGATGAGAAATTCACACTTCTGGCGTATTTTCGTGTAGATCGGCCCGAAAAAGCATTAGAAAAAGTTGGACTTTCAGAGAAGGCAGATTACATCATGAATAAAATTAAAGACCTCCCTTTCGGGCAAATTTTAAAATTAGAATTATGATCGGAAACTCCGTTATAAAATTAGAAGGTATAGATGTTTACCAGCAGAAGCATCTGGTACTGAGTAATGTGAATCTACATATCAATCCGGGTGAGTTTGTTTTTTTGATCGGACAAACCGGTTCTGGTAAAAGTAGTTTATTAAAAATTATTTATGGAGATCTGCATATTTCAAATGGAAATGGACTTGTTGCAGGTTTTGACCTTAAGAACCTAACAGAAAAAGAAATCCCTTTTCTTCGTCGTAAGCTTGGAATTGTGTTCCAGGATTTTCAGTTACTGACCGATCGCAGCATTGAACAAAATCTGGAATTCGTAATGAAAGCCACCGGATGGAAGGATCAAAAATTAATTTCGGAACGGTTGCTCGACGTTTTGGAGAAGGTAGGCTTACGCTCAAAAATTAAAAAGATGCCGCATGAATTATCAGGAGGAGAGCAGCAACGTGTTGTAATTGCCAGAGCACTATTGAATGATCCTGAATTGATACTTGCTGATGAACCAACAGGAAATCTTGACCCTGAAACATCTGAAGAAATTGTTACGCTACTGAAGCAGATCAGTCAGTCGGGAACCGCTGTATTAATGGCTTCTCACGATTATCATATTATTAGAACCTTCCCTTCCAGAATAATTAAATGTGAAGCAGGCCTGGTTCATGAAGATGTGAAAATATAGGACTAAGATTATTAGCCTATTAATTCCAAATTATTTACTATGCTCTATTAAATCATAATTTATATTGACTTTAAACAGTCTTTGATACTTGCTCTTTTTTCCTTTATTTCCAAAAACACTGACAGCTTGACTGATTTTATCTTTGGCAAAAAAATTGCCATGAATCAATATGAATTTTTCAGAAATGTTGAATAAAAAGAAGAAGAACAAAATGGAAGTGAATCAAACTCCTGAAAATACTGAGCAAAACGACATGCTTGATGAAAACGAGATCAATAAAAATGAAGTTTCAGGCAATTTAGAAGAAGAATCAGAAAATTTATCTTCAGAAAATGCAGAATCCCAAATTTCGGCAGAAGATAAATTAAAGGCAGAAGCGACAGAATGGAATAATAAATACCTCCGTTTATATGCAGAATTTGACAATTTTAAGCGCCGTACCAGTAAAGAGCGATTAGAATTATTGCAGATAGCAGGAAAAGATGTCATATCAGACCTTTTAACTGTACTTGACGATTTTGAAAGAGCTCAAAAATCGATAGAAACTGCAACAGATATACTGTCAGTAAAAGAAGGAGTTACGCTTGTTCAACATAAATTAAAAAGTATTCTTACCCAAAAAGGCTTGAAAGAAATGGAATCAATAGGTAAAGAGTTTGATGCAGATCTTCATGAGGGTATAACCAGTATTCCTGCACCCTCTTCAGATTTAAAGGGTAAGATACTAGATGAATTAGAAAAAGGTTATTTGCTTAATGATAAAGTGATTCGCTTTGCAAAAGTTATTATTGGTGCATAAATAATATGCAAGTAAGTATATTAAAATCAGAATTACCTGGGCAATTAAACAATATGCATATTGTTGATTTATAAAAATGGCTAAAAGAGATTATTACGACATTCTTGGTGTCACACGCAGTTCAAGCGCCGAAGAGATAAAAAAAGCTTATCGGAAAATGGCAATTAAATATCATCCGGATAAAAATCCAGGAGATAAAGCTTCAGAAGAGAATTTCAAGGAAGCGGCCGAGGCTTACGAGGTATTGAGCAACCCTGAAAAGAAAAAAAGATATGACCAATTTGGTCATGCAGGAGGAGCATCCAGTCCGAATAGTGGCGGATACGGTGGTGGTCACATGAATATGGAAGACATCTTCAGTCAGTTTGGAGACATCTTTGGTGGCGGTGGCGCTGGTGGCAGTCCGTTTGATAGTTTTTTTGGCGGACAGCAACAGACCAGAGGCGGGCGTCGTGCTTCCAGAGGGAGCAACCTTAGAATTAAGGTTAAATTAAGTCTTGAAGAGATAGCTAAAGGCGTTGAGAAAAAAGTAAAAGTTAACAAACAAATTGTTTGCGATACGTGTGATGGCAGTGGCGCGAAAGATAAATCCTCATTTAATACCTGCAGTACATGTAATGGAAGCGGAGCAGTAAGAAGGGTTACCAATACCATTTTAGGCCAAATGCAAACAACAAGCACCTGCCCTACCTGTAATGGAGAAGGAACACAAATTACCTCAAAATGTACAGTTTGCAATGGTGATGGGCTTAGCAGAGGTGAAGAAACTATTAGCATCAATATTCCGGCAGGAGTAAGTGAAGGAATGCAGTTGTCAATGAGTGGTAAAGGAAATGCGGCCCCAAGGGGAGGTGTTCCTGGAGATCTGATTATATTAATTGAAGAAACACCTCATGATTCATTAAAACGGGAGGGAAATAATGTTATTTATGACCTTCACATCAGCTTTATTGATGCTACTATCGGAGCAAGCGTTGAAGTCCCAACCATTGATGGTAAAGCAAAAATTAAGATTGAACCAGGTACTCAGGGTGGTAAAATACTCCGTCTTAAAGGAAAAGGTATACCAGAAGTAAACTCATATCATAAAGGCGATCAGCTGATTTATGTCAACATCTGGACCCCGAAAGCATTATCTAAAGATGAGCATGAAATACTTGATCGGCTTAGAGAGTCTCCAAACTTTAAACCCCAGCCAGGTAAAAACGAAAAGAGTTTTTTCGATAAAATGAAAGAATATTTCGAATAAAAAAACAACATCGTCTTATAAATATATTGTCTGTTAAAACCATCCAAAACCTGGATGGTTTTTTCATTGAACAAGGATTCAAAAAAGTGTGTCAATTCACTCAAAAATTTTACATCCATATTATGGACATACAGGGTTTTGTCAGAAAAAGCGAATGGAAGTTTTAATAAATTAGACGCGGCTAAAAAACTAAGAACTAGCTAAAAATAATAAATGGAAATTAACAGAAACTTTAACAGCATTAGAATCAAATTATGTTTATTACTCTCTTTAATAGTGAGTGATGGCTTTGCTCAGGGTAAAGTAGATTCGGTTCAGAAAGTTAAAGAAATCGTTATCAGAGCATACCTATCTGAACAACCAATATTAAAAGTTCCTTCTTCTGTAAGTTTGATTAGTAATAAACAATTGAGAGATCAACCCGGAATCACCATGTTACCTGCGCTTAATGCTGTACCTGGAATCAGGATGGAAGAAAGATCTCCCGGAAGTTACCGTCTTTCTATTCGGGGAAGCTCGCTCAGATCACCTTTTGGAGTTAGGAATGTAAAGATGTATCTGGATGAATTACCATTAACAGATGCTGGAGGAAATACCTATTTGAACTTAATAGATGTAAACAGTATAAATAATATTGAGGTTCTGAAAGGACCGGATGGCAGTCTGTTTGGGGCAAACTCCGGTGGAGTTGTACTGATTAACCCTATCGACAAAAATGCCGACAGTACCTGGGCTTCGGCAGGTATAAGTAGCGGTTCTTATGGATTGTTTCATGAAAAGTTAGCCGTTCAAAAAAAGTTCAAAAATCAATATCTGAACATTAACCATTCATATCAGAGATCGGATGGTTACCGGGAACATAGTGCCATGAGCCGCCATTATGCACAGCTCATGTACCGAGTGAATTATGCTAAAGAAAGCCAACTACGAATAATTGCCTTTTACTCCGACCTGAAATATAATACACCAGGCGGTTTGACTTTGGCTCAATATACTTTAAATCCACAGGCTGCCAGACCGTCAACTGCCACTGTAGCCGGCCCTGTTGCACAAAAAGCACGAATTGAAAATGAAACATTATATGGAGGTGTTGTTAACGATACAAAGATTGCAGGTAACTTAAGGCATGTTTTTGCGGTTTATGGTTCTAAGACGGATTATATGAACCCCTTCATTACCAACTATGAGATTCGTGATGAATATACAGGTGGAATCAGAACTTATCTGGAATTGTCAGGTAATAAAGAAAATGCGGTAGACTGGAAATGGAATGCCGGACTTGAATTGCAGAGTACAAGCGCTGATATTGCCAATTACAATAATCTCAGAGGAGTCCGTGGTACCTTGCAGGCTCAGGACGATATCCTTTCACGTCAATTTTTCTACTTTACGCGATTTTCAGCAAATATCGGAGAAAAACTTACCGCAGAAGTTGCCGCCAGTTTGAACTATTACAAATATCAGTTTTCTAAAGATTTCAGTTCAAATACTTCAACCTTTGAACGTAATTTCGATCCTGAACTTATGCCCCGATTCGCGCTGTCGTACCAAATCTCAGATCTTCTTGCACTACGTTCTTCCATTAGCAGAGGTTATTCTCCTCCTACAATTGCTGAAGTCAGGGCTTCTGATAATAAGATCAATAACACGCTAGAATCTGAAACCGGATGGAACTATGAAGCTGGATTCCGTTTACGAAATAACAATGATCGTCTTTGGATGGATGCCTCTATTTTTCAATACCGTCTTCAAAATGCAATTGTTCGTCGTGTAAACGCAGATGACACCGAATTTTATTTAAATGCCGGAGGAACCAGACAAACCGGTATAGAAACGCAAGCCAGTTATTGGCTTATTGAGCCGGGCTCAAAAGGATTTTTAAGCGGACTTCAAATTCAAAACAGCTTTACTCTAAGCAGATATTTTTTCAGGGATTACCAAAATGGCCGCACTAACTTTTCAGGAAACCGCTTAACAGGTACTCCTAGAAGTGTGGTAGTTAGCGGATTGGATTTTAGGTTTCAAAAGAACTTTTTCCTATTCGTTCAACACAATTATACCTCAAAAATTCCTTTAAATGATGCAAATAGTGTGTATGCTAAAAGTTTTGACCTTGTACATTTTAAGGCAGGCTGGAGAGGTTCAAAACCTGGAAAACCAGTTCTTGAATTTTATGTAGGTATTGACAACCTCTTGAATGAAACCTATAGCCTTGGAAATGATATTAATGCATTTGGAGGTAGATTCTTCAATGCTGCGGCAATGCGAAATTTCTTTGCTGGTGTTAAACTTACTTTATAACCAGAGTTTCAATATTGAGGACAGGTTCAAATAATACAGTTAAAACTAATCAGTTAAGGCTTTAAAACGCTAAAATTTTTATTTTGAAAAGCATCACCTGTGTTTTATAGCTTAGTTCAGTCCTTTCCTACGGTGTAGTTCCGGCGAGAAATCCCGTTGTAAATCAAATTACGAATAACCGGAAGCTAACTCCTTCGGCAAGGTTTATTTAACCTGGTGTTGTATTGCATTGGAACGAGCAGCTCAGTACAGCTATATTATCCATCTGAGGCCGTTGACCCCAGGTGAATTAATTTATGCCATATATTTGAGCTCTGTTAGTTTTTCTATTGGGTTCATCATGTAGGTAACCAAAGTACCATCATTCAATAACTCCACTACTCTAAATCCTCTGTAGGGTGTACCCCAACTTCCTCCAACATGTGAATCAAATAAGAAAGGGACATTTCTCGCCATGAACACCCCATCCTGATCATGTACATGACCATGAAATCCTGCTCTGACATTTGGATATTTATGGATTAATTCAAAAAAATCAGGGGTGTCAATCGCATGCTCAGTCCATTTAGCCTGCGGAATATGCAGAACTAGAAATACATTCTTTTTGCTTTTGTATTGTTCAAGCTTCTCTTTTAACCATTGCAGATCAGGAGAAACATAAGTGCCCTGTATATTCGAAGTATCTGCAAGTATAAATGCCGAACCTTTAGCTTCAAAACTATGATTCAAAGGCATTTTCCATACCTCATTCCATAATTCATCAGTCACCATATCATGATTTCCCCGAACAACATAATAAGGCACCTGCAGGTTATCAGTTTTTTTCTTGACTAGTGGTAAAAGATTCTCTTCATTATGAATAATGTCACCATTGAGCACACAAAAATCAATACGATTACTCTTGTTGAATAAATTAATCTGATTGATTACTTTATCCGTCATCTCGTCGAATGCCGTGTTGGGCTGCCCATAATGAAAGTCGGAAGCAAGTACGAATCTAAGTTTAACTTTTGCTTTTAAGTCATAAACTTCCGCTGCAGAAAGATCAGTAATTCTACCACTTAGCAACAAAGCAGAGGCAATTGAAATCTGCTGAATAAAATTCCTACGGGTCTGTCTGGTTATACTTTTTTCCATAACCTGTATATTTATTTAATATAAAAAACTTCAATTAAAGATGCAGCTTAATATTAAGATGAGTGTTAAATTCTCGTTAAGCTTCAAAAAACTATAACTTAACTCTAGCTGATTTTAGCTCCACTGTATCGCTTTCAAGATATTTTAGTTTATATCCCCCGGTATCAATAACGGCTTTGGGGAAAATTTTATTAAGCTGACTGAATTCTTGACCAGAAATCGAAGTTTGATAAAGAAAAATTTGCCTGAGTTCTTTTAATGATTTTAACTGCATCAGCCCATTTACAGTCACAGTTGTTCCAACAAGGTTTAGATACGTTAGATTTGGTAAACTTGTCAGCATTGCAATACCTGCATCGTTTACCGCAGTTCTTTCAATTGACAGTCGGGAAAGTGAGGATAATTTCAAAAGGGATTTAAGCTTATCATTATCCAGATTAGTATCCCCAATTTTTAACCAAATTATCTGCTTACTTAATGATTGTAATAATTGCAGATCACTATCAGTGATCGTATCTAAAGCCACGAAATTGATAGAAAGGTAGTTACTATTTAAAGCAACAGGTATTACCGCAACTCCGCGAGCGAGCAGCTCCTGAACAACTTTTGTATCTGCCTGCTCTACCTCTTTTTCAGGAATATCAGATACCAATTCCTTTTCAAGTTTTTCTTCCGACTGCAGTGATAAAAGAACCGGTTTAATCTTTTCGGACTGGACAAGGTCGGCCACTTTTTTGTCAAAATCAGCTCCGCTACTAACCCACCAATGAATCAGATCCAGTTCAGTTTTTGTAAGCTGTGGTTGTTCGATAGGTGGCATATGATCATCACTATCTTTTGACAATAAGATTCGTTTGATCAATTCGCTTTCATCAGTATTTCCGGCAATGATTGCTTTGCCCCCCTTTCCTCCTTTTAAAATAAAATCAGGCATATCCAATCTAAGCTTTCCCTTCTGCTTATTTGGTCCGTGACATTTATAACATTTGGAAACAAGAATTGGCTTAATAACATCCTGATAAGCAAGAGCCTGCTGAACATTTGGAATTGGCTTTCTTTTCTCTTGACTTTGTTCTGTTTCCTCAGCAGCAAATGCACGGGTCAGATAATCAGAGCCATGTGTTATGGAACCACCCAAGTGTCCGGTGAGCACAATCAATAATACCATTAGAATAGTAATCCAAGTAATTGGCCTGCCCTGCCTGTTCAAATACCATGTCAATATTGAAATTATCGCGAGGGCAATTCCTGACCATTGATGATTAAAAATAAGATTTTCATCATAATCACCAGAACCTGAAAGTAGATATCCACTAATGCAGGAGGCAATTGCACTGCACATCCCCAAGAATAAAGAAATATCAACAGCTGAACTCAGCGACTGATATTTTTCCTTTTGGGACAATAATTGAAATAAAGCTGCAAGGAGTAATATCCCGATTGGAAGGTGTACAAAAAGTGGATGGAAGCTCCCTGCCAATTCAGTAAGACTAAACAATAAAATAGCTAATGTGCTCATTCAGGCAAGATGAAATCAGGAATATCGTTTTCTAAGCAAATGCATCATGTGCACATTGACAGCCCACTGATCAGACAAAGCTTGTCTGGTAAATGGATAAGTAGGCATATAATCAGGTGGACCAAATTCTGTTAAAAAGGTAACAGGTTCACCCTTCATTTTTTTCCTCTCCACTACTTTATCCCACCACTCGAAATGTTGCTTCACAGTTAATTCCCATTCGGGTGCACGGGGATCATTAACTTGAGGGCCTTCAGGATGGCCGATTCTAGCATGAATATGTTCAGTTCGTGCCAAGGCCAGATCAATGGTTTCTTTCTGATCAGCAAGTAAGCTCTCATGCACATTGCACCAATGTGAAATATCTAAAGTCAGCTTCATATCAGGATATTTCTCGAGGAAATTTCTGGTAATATGCGCAGCAAACAACATTCGGCCACGATGTGTCTCATGGCAAATTAAAAGGCCGGTTTCCTTTGCCAATGCCTGAGTGTGCTCAATGAATTTCTTATTATCATCGAAACTAAAATAGTCCCTTCCAGAGTGATTGTTAATGTACAATGGTCTCTGGATATTTTGTTTCGCTGCCGCATCGATCATTCTTTTGTAGAACTCAAGGTGCGTTTGCGGGTCAGACTGAGATCCCCCGCAGAGGAAGCCAATTTCAAGATCATGCTTCTTCAGAGCGGCAAATATTTCATCCTGAGACTTTTTATTATCTGTTGGCCACCACAATTCTATTCCGTCATACCCTTCCTTTTTGACCTTTGCACAAAAAGAATCTATCGTACCCTGATAACCCCACATAGTTGCCAGAATCTTCAGTTCATAATTCTTATTTGAAGTTGAAGCAGTCATTTCGGGTAAGGCGAGAGACTCTAATGAGGATAATAATAATCCTGCTGAACCAACAGCAGATGTTTTGATAAACTTTCTTCGGTCTTGTTTCATATAATTTGCCTCAAATTCAATTTAAGCTATAATATCGTTAATAACTTTTCCGCCAACATCCGTTAAGCGGAAAGGCCTTCCTTGTGATTCATAAGTGAACTTTTCATGATCGAAGCCCAATTGATTGAGTATAGTAGCCTGGATATCAAATGCTTCTGTTTTACCATTCACAATATCGTATCCAATTTCGTCTGTTTCTCCGTATGTGGTACCACCTTTGATACCCCCTCCTGCCATCCACATATTGAATGCTCCCGCATGATGATCTCTACCCTTAAAAGGCATATCTTTCCCTTCTCTATTCTCCTGCATCGGGGTTCTTCCAAATTCAGCTCCCCAAACTATCAGGGTTTCATCAAGTAAACCTCTTTGTTTCAGATCAAGAATCAATGCAGTAATGGGCTTATCTACATTTCGGCATTTATTGACAAGTCCGATATCGACTGATCCACTGGCAGAATTTCCATGCGTATCCCAACCCCAATCAAATAACTGGACAAAACGAACACCTTTTTCAACCAGCTTTCTGGCAAGCAATACATTATTTGCAAAACTTGTTTTACCTGGTTCAGTACCGTACATCTCATGTATGTATGCTGGTTCATCATTTATATTCATTACTTCAGGTACTGAAATCTGCATTTTGTAAGCCATTTCATATTGGGCTATACGCGACAAAATTTCGGGATCTTTATATTCTTCGTATTGTTCCTGATTTATTTTATTGATGGCATCAATAGATGCTTTGCGAAGATCTCTATCCATTCCTGCAGGATCTTTAATAAATAAAACCGGATCACCTTCGCCCCTACATTGCACGCCCTGATAAACACTTGGCAGAAAACCACTTCCCCAAACACTTTTACCGGCATCCGGATTATTGCCCCCGGAAGTTAATACAACAAAACCAGGTAAGTTCTTATTTTCTGATCCCATTCCATAGGTTACCCAGGCGCCAACACTAGGCCTTCCAAGTCGTGCTGATCCTGTATGCATCAGTAATTGAGCAGGTGCATGGTTAAACTGGTCGGTTGTAACAGCGTTTAACATGGCTATCTCATCTGCAACAGTAGCGAGGTGGGGTAAATTATCTGAAAGCCATAAACCACTTTTCCCGTGTTGTTTAAAATTAGCCTGCGGACCGAGCATTTTGGGTACTCCTCTTATAAATGCAAACTTTTTGCCTTCAAGTAAAGATTGTGGACAATCCTGTCCGTCAAGTTTTGCTAATTCTGGCTTATAGCTGAACATCTCGAGCTGAGAAGGTGCTCCGGCCATATGTAAATAAATAACTGATTTAGCTTTCCCGGGAAACATTGGAGGCTTTGGAGCAAGTGGATTGGAAGCATCTAACATTGCATTTGGAGCAGAAGATCCACCAAAACCACAACTTCCAAGTAATGAGCCCAAAGCGAGTGCACCAAAACCCATGGCTCCTTCCTTTAAAAAATGACGACGAGTATGTAATTGCAAAGCTGCACGTTGAGCCTCCATTTTTAATTTTTGTACCAGAGCATCTCTCTTCATATAAAATAGTATTACAAGTACTAAAACCTATTTAATTCTTATTGAGCCATTCATCCATATTTAACATGGCACCGGCAACAATTACCAATGATGCTGTTTCAGGATCTGTAGGTTTATCTTTTGAACCCATTAATTCAGTCATGGCTGTTTTATCCTTCTTATATTTCTTTAAGGCTTCAAAATACAGATCGGATAATGCCTTTAATTTTTTCTCCGAAATCGGTTTAAACATCATGGCTTCATAAGCCTTACTGATTTGGGCTTTTGTTTCCTTCCCTCCTAACTCTTTCATTCGCAGTGCCAGACTCCTGGAAATTACCAATGTTGTAGAGTCATTTAGTGAGGTTAAGGCCTGCAGCGGAGTGTTAGTTCTTATTCTACGGGGCAGGCATGATTCACGGGCACTTCCATCGAAGGTCATCATAGAAGGATAAGGAGCTGTACGCTTGAGATAAGTATAAACTGCCCTTCTGTACTGATCCTCCCCCTGACTCATTATCCATTTGTCTCCGTTATATGGTGATTTCCAAATTCCTTCCGGCTGAAAAGGCATTACACTCGGTCCATACATTTTATTACTCAATACCTTACTCACTTCCAAACCTTGATCTCTGAGCTGCTCTGCTGATAGTCTTATTCTGGAGGCTCTTGAATAAAACTTATTATTGGGGTCAATCTTTAATTTTTCCTCAGTCACAAAAGAGTTCTGTCTATAAGCTGCAGACATGACTATCTCTTTTAAAAGACTTTTCATACTCCAATTATGCTTATTCATGAATTTCCAGGACAAATGATCTAATAATTCCTTGTGAGTTGGCGCAATTCCTTGAGAACCTAGGTCTTCAAGAGTTTCGGCTATCCCGAATCCGAACAACTGCTCCCACAATCTGTTTACCATGGTCCTGGCTACTAGTGGATTTTTCTTATCAGTTAACCACAAGGCCATTCCTAATCTGTTCTTAGGAACATTTGCAGGCATTGGGTTCATTATGTCAGGAACACCAGGTTGAACTTTGTTTCCTTTAACCATCCAATTTCCACGTTCAAAAATCTGGGTAGTTCTGTATTGTTCGTGATTATTTTCGATCATGATGGGTGTTTCATCTACCCTGGCTTGCATCAGCTGGTTAAAACTATTTAAAGCAAGTTCATAACCCGGCTTTCCTTTACCGGGGAAAGGGTCATCAAACTGAAACCACTCAAAGAGTACACCGGTATCGTCGGGGTTTTTGATTGCCGGACTGAAATATTTAAAAAACAGGTTATGCTTCCCTTTTTCAGCGGGTATTGGCAGCATTACAATTTTCCATTCACCTTTTGTATTTGCAAGCGGAATAGTCTTTAATAGTTTCCCATTCAACGCATCCAGATAAATAGACCATTTGCCCCCATCAAAATTCGTTTTATAACGAAACATCAGCTGTGTCTTATTTTCCAAAACAACATCCTTCAACCGACAGGTACCGTTATTTCGCAGTCCGGCAAACCAGCTGCTAATCAATGCGGCATTGGCAAACTGATCACATTGCAGCGAATTAATTGTTGGCTGCCAGGTTTTAAGAAAGTTAAAGTATTTTTTCGCTTGGTTTTCTGAGGTATTACTTTTTAACCATCCAATCAACTTTACCAACTTTAAACTATCCTGAGAATTATACTGGCGTAATAAAGGATAATCTGCATTAGTATCTTCATCCCTTGTATTGTTAAAAAAGGCTAGAAACTTATAATATTCATCACTTTTAAACGGATCGTAAGGATGACTGTGACATTGTACACAGTTAAATGAAGTTCCCATGGTAGCACTCCAAGTTGTATTTACCCGGTCCATCACAGCAGAAGTTCTAAACTCTTCATTATCAGTTCCACCTTCATCATTAGTCATAGTGTTCCTGTGAAAAGCTGTTGCAATATATTTTGCATCATCAGGATTTGGCAACAGATCGCCGGCAAGTTGCTCAATCAAAAAATCATTGTATGGCTTATCTGAATTATATGCTTTGATCAACCAGTCGCGGTATTTCCAGATAATTCTACCTCGGTCGGCCTCATATCCTCTGGTATCTGCATAGCGGGCAAGGTCAAGCCAAAGAGAAGTCCATCGCTCACCATAACGGGGAGAAGACAATAAATCGTCTACAAGATTCTCGTAAGCCTTATCGGAATTGTCCTGAAGGAATTTCTTTGAAGTTGCAGATGACGCTGGTAGACCGATAAGATCAAGACTAAGTCTTCTCAAGAGAGTTGCCTTATCAGCTTCTGGAGAGGGATCTAACTTCTGTTCCTCCAGTTTTTCATAAATAAATCTATCAATATCATTTCTAACCCATTTATTATTTATAGCTGGAATGTCCTGTTTTTTCACGGATACATAAGCCCAATGCTCTCCCCATTTTGCACCTTCTTTAATCCATTGTCTGAAAACTTCAATTTCTTCTTCAGAAAGTGGTTCATGTTTATAAGGCATCCTTTCTGCTGGATCCTTATGAGTAATTCTTTTAATTAATTCACTACCTTCGGGATCACCCGGAATAATTGCAGGTTTTCCTGATTCAGTAAGTCCTAATGCTTCTTCCTGAAAGAGGAGACTAAATCCGGCTTCCTGCTTGACTCCACCATGACAAGAGATACATTTTTTATTGATAATAGGCTTTACATGAGTATTGTAATCCACTTTCTGGTTAGAAAGAGCCAGCTTATATAATGCACCTACCACAAACAGCAGGGCGATTAAAACAAAGATTTTTTTTGAACTAAACGGTATCATTGAATGTCTTTGTTTTAAAGATATAAATTCCAAAATAAAAAATAGCGCACATGTATATTTTTGGCCATAATAACCAGAATATGAAACAAAAAATAACATAGTAGCGACATAGATACCAATGAAAAATGCTTAACCACAAACTTTAATTAAATTAGTATCTAAACAAAATTCGGTCGATCTACCCTGATTTTTTTAAATCATTAGCCGTTTTTGAATAATAGGCAAGGACGAAAATATGTAACAAAATCTGCTGAATAATATCTAAAAAAGAATAATCCGATAATATGCTAAGCATCAGAAATATAATAAAACAATATGCTAAACACCGGGCATTAGACGATGTCTCGATTGAAATTGAAAAGGGTTCAGTTTTCGGACTTCTGGGTCCGAACGGTGCAGGAAAAACCTCTCTCATTCGAATAATCAATCAGATTACTGCGCCTGATCAAGGTGAAATATTATTAAATGGCGAAAAATTAAATCCTTCCCATATTTCAAAAATTGGATATCTGCCTGAAGAAAGGGGATTATATAAAAAAATGGAAATTGGTGAACAAATGTTGTATCTGGCGCAATTGAAAGGTTTATCAAAAGCAGATGCCACAAGCAGGATTAGGTATTGGTTTGAGAAAATGGGTATCCAAAGCTGGTGGAACAAAAAGGTTGAAGATTTAAGTAAGGGTATGCAGCAGAAAGTACAATTTATTGCTACCGTTGTTCACAATCCTGAATTGATTATTCTAGATGAACCATTCTCGGGATTTGACCCTGTCAATGCCCAGTTAATAACCAATGAAATTCTGGAATTAAACCAAAAAGGCGCTACCATTATCTTCTCAACTCACCGAATGGAATCTGTTGAACAATTGTGCGACAGTATTGCTCTTATCCATAAATCAAAGAAAATTCTCGACGGTAAGGTGAAGGATATAAAGGATCTTTACAGAAACAATACTTATAAGATAGCATATTCAGGCGTTTTGGATTCTGTTGAATCTTCGTTGTTCACAATCAATGAGGAGAAGAAAGATGAAAAAGGCTCGCATCTGACCATTCAAATCAATCCGGGATTTTCTTCGAATGATGTTTTGAATTTTTTAATACCAAAAGTTCAGGTCACTGAGTTAACTGAAATAGTACCCAGCATGAATGACATTTTCATTCAAAACGTAAAAAACTAATTCCGAAAAATGAACAAGATCATACTAATTATAAAAAGAGAATATTTTAGCAGGGTAAAAAAGAAATCGTTTCTGGTCATGACATTTCTGGTCCCCATGTTAATCATTGGGATGTACGCTCTTATTTTTGCACTATCGATACAAGGTGGCGACAATATACCGGCAGTGGAAATAATTGACGAAAGCGGGATATTCAATAAAGGTCTGGAAAATAAAAAATCGGCAACATTTCGTAAATCAGAACTGAGCCTGGTAGAAGCTAAACAGAAAGTTATCCAAAATGAAGATGCATTCGTGCTCTATATTCCCGGGAACATTTCAAACGGAGGGACTATTGAAATGTTCTCCCAGAAAAAGGCAGGTATATCTGTAATTAGTACCATTGAAAGCCAATTAAACGACCAAATGCGGACAAAAATGCTCGCTGATGCAGGTATTGATGTGCTAACACTAGATAAGATAAAACCAAAATTATCTGTTGTATCAAAGGAATTAACTCTTGAAGGTGAAAAAGATAGTAGCTCAGGCGCTGCTATGGCAGTTGGGTTTGCTGCAGCCATATTGATATATATGTCACTTTTTATCTATGGAATTCAGGTTATGCGGGGGATTATAGAAGAAAAAACCAGCAGAATTGTGGAAGTTGTTATTTCATCAGTTAAACCATTTCAACTAATGATGGGAAAGATTGTTGGAATCGGACTGGTGGGTTTGACACAATTCCTACTTTGGATTACCCTTTCATTAGGCCTAATGACTGTTGCAAGCCAGATTATGTTTAAAGGTAAAATGGATCAGATTAAATCTGAAGTACCTATGAATAAACAAGCTGCAGCAGTAAGTATCGATGGCCCAGGAATGGATATCATAAAGGCGATCCAAACGGTTGACTGGACTTACATACTTCCAATATTTATCATATTCTTTCTTGGTGGATATATGCTTTACAGTGCCCTTTTTGCCGCTGTAGGATCTGCAGTTGAAAGTGATACTGAAACTCAGCAATTCATGCTGCCCATAACACTGCCGCTGCTATTTACCTATATCATGTCATTCAGTTTCATTGTCAACAACCCAGATAGTAGTCTGTCCTTCTGGTTAAGCATCATACCCTTCACATCACCAATTGCAATGATGGTTAGATTACCCTTTGGGGTTCCGAATTGGGAATTAGCTTTATCAATCATCCTACTCATAGCTGGGTTTATTTTCACAACCTGGCTAGCATCCCGAATCTATCGTGTGGGTATTTTGATGTATGGTAAAAAAGTGAGTTTTGCTGAGTTGGGGAAATGGTTTATGTATAAGGAGTAAGCTGAAAGGTGAAAGATAAAAGCTGAAGCTGAAAATTTAAAAGCTAAAAGTTATAGCCCATGTTAAAAAATGACTACGAAGAAATTTATAATAATGGAAGAAAGACCCAGAATAAAACTAGAGCTTACCACAGTCGACAAGGCATTTGAAATTATTGGTTGGCTTTTGATTATTTCTGTTTGGGGTTTCACCGTTATAAACTATGCAAACTTACCTGAAACTATTCCAACACATTATAACGGAGCAGGACAAGCGGATGGTTTTGGCGGAAAAGCTACTATTTTGACTTTGCCACTAATAGCAACAGTTCTATTCGTCGGACTTACATTTCTCAGTAAGTTTCCTCACATTTTTAATTATCCGACCAACATAACGCAACATAACGCATTAAGACAATACACAAATGCAACAAGAATGATTAGATATTTGAAACTTATTATAGTTGTTATTTTTGGATTAATTGCTTTCAAGACAATTCAAAATGGAAATGAAGAAGCGAAAGGAATTGGAATTTGGTTTTTGCCTTTGACATTAGGGCTAATTTTTATCCCTACGATTTATTTTGTGATTAAATCATTCCAGACAAAACAATAACGAAATCACAAAGCACTGGCTATAAAAAGCACCTGCCTAAAAGGCGGGGGTCCGTGTTTCAAATCAAGCTTTGTGGTAAAATTTCTACCCTTCGGGTGGCTGCAAAACAATGAAGGCTTAAGGCTAAAGGCATAGTACATCCATAAATATTATTCAAAAAAAATGAATTCCGTTGCAATACTTGATCTGGGCACCAATACTTTTCAGTTATTGATTGCAAACATCATTAAAAATAAGCCTGTGCTCGTTTATAATGAAAGCATAGCAGTAAAATTAGCTGAGGGGGGAATCCAAGGGGGCTATATCAGTGAGGCGGCTTTTGATCGCGGACTTACAGCATTGAGAGAATTCAAAAAATCAATAGACCTTCATCAGGTTAAAACGGTGAGGGCTGTAGCTACATCAGCGCTCCGGACTTCCATCAACGGGTCGGAGTTTTTAGAGAAAATTAAATCAGAAATAGGAATTAACCCTGAAATAATTACCGGCGACCGAGAAGCAGAATTGATTTATCTTGGTGTCAGTTCGGCTATTAATTGTTTTGATGAAAAATATCTGATCATTGATATTGGTGGTGGAAGCGTTGAATTTATTATCTGTAATCAGAAAGAAATCTTTTGGAAAAGGAGTTATGATATTGGGGCAGCAAGGCTCATGGAACAGTTTCATAATTCAGATCCTATTTCTGAAGCGGATATAAATAAACTGAATTTATATCTGGAAAGCACACTTTCTGAACTTAAAATCCAATCAAATATCCATAAGCCAGAACTACTCATCGGTTCATCGGGAGCATTTGAAAGCTTTGCAGCACTTATTGATTCAAAATTTGAGGTTAGCTTTGAAAATCCTGAAAAAACTATTGAACTGAAGGATTTCGCATGTATTTCGGAAAACATTCTGATCAGTTCACATGCAGAGCGCAGTAAAAATAATGCCATTATTCCGGTAAGGACAGATATGATCGTAATGGCTACCCTTATCACCAAGTTTATACTGAATCAACTTGCCATTAAATCGCTTAAATTATCTACTTATTCATTGAAAGAAGGCCTGTTATTTGAATACCTGAAATACAGAACCTTGTAGTTATTCAGATAAATTAACCTGATTTCGATTTAAGGAAGATTAAAAATACCATTTAAATTGATCTCATGATGCTCTAGTTTGTATTATTTGATTTTTGAAACCAACACCTGTGTTTCATAGCTTAGTTCAGCCCTTTCCTGCGGAGTATTTCCGGCAAGAAATCGTAGTCATTCTAGCGACAGCTGGAACCTCCTAATTTCCAAAATTGTTGTCATTCCAGCGGAAGCTGGAACTCCTTCGGCAAGGTTTATTTTACCCGGAGCTACTTTTCATCGGGACTGGCTTCCATTAATAGAACCATAGGTCCTATTAAACAAACCCGTATTCTATCTTTTTTGCATTACTGAATCTGATGATAAAATTAAATTTCCCGCAAAAAATAGGGCAGAACACGGGGGAAGAGAAACAGACCCTGCTTTCTAAAAGGAGAGAAAAAATCAGTCTAAACTTTGCCAAGCAAGATTTTATATCGAACTCACGTTAAATTACAGAGTTCGGTGTATAGGCGATGCGTGGGCAGACCCACAACATTACTGTATGAGCCATTGATCCTTTCAACTGCCACTAATCCAATCCATTCCTGAATTCCATATGCACCCGCTTTATCCATTGGCTGACAGGTATCAATGTAATATCGAATCTGTTCGGCACTGATCTCCTTAAAAAACACTTCTGTAAGTTCGTAGAAACTAGAAATACTATGATTCTTCAGCAGACTTACACCTGTAATTACATCATGTTTCTTGCCGGATAATGCAGAAAGGATTTCAAAGGCATGATCTTCATTTTCGGGTTTGCCAAGAATTGTGCCATCAAGCGAGACAATCGTGTCTGCCGTAATCACGACCTCGTTTTCAATCAGTAGATCGAAGGCTCTTGCCTTTTTTTCTGAGATAAAAACCGCAATTTCAGATGGCGATAGCTCAGGAGGATAACTTTCGTCAACTTCTCTTAGAACCACCTGAAAATCAAATCCCATAAGTTTTAGCAACTCCTGTCTGCGTGGCGATTTAGATGCAAGAATAATTGGTGGAAATTGTTTGATCATATCAATAGATTTTGCCAAAAATAAGAAATTAGGTGGCCGCTTTAAATACAATTAAAGTGCTTCTTTGGATGGATTATTATTTAATTATTTGGAAATATGCTATTGTGCTCCTTTCAAAGGTATTCCCGCTTTTCGCTCATACGCCACAGGCCTTGAGCACAGGCCGGTATCCGCTATAATCGGGTTTAAAAACATAAGACAACACAGTTAATACCTGATATATCCTAAACTCAATCAAAATAGGTTTATTAGTTATTTTGCATTCGGGCACGACGCTCTTCAAGAATGGCTTCATAAGCTTTCTTTTGTTCATCGTTTAGTAATGCATTTATTTTAGTTGTAGTTTCCGTCTGCAGGGGTACTATTTTAGTACGTAAGGCTTGAAAGTCACCTCCATCAGTTAAAGTTGTTCTTACACTGTCAGTACGCTTTGCCGACCAGATAAAGACTTCTTTTAATTTTGACTTTTGCTCGGCTGAAAGCTTTAAAGTTGCTAATTGAGTAATTTGACGATCGGCTCTTTCTTCAGGTGTACCCATTTGCATGGCGCCCTGTGCATTTGCGTATGTTGAGAAACTAAGAACCAACCCCAAGGCAATTATTAATCTTTTCATATTTTATGGTTTTACCTTATTGATAAATTACCTGGCAAAAGATTTTATACTTAGAAAAAAATTAGATTTTACTGCCATCAGTGGCAGAAAAAGTATTTTCACCTGTCCACTGATTCTGGATCTTTAATACTTTTTCGATAATTTCCCTGACGCAAGAGTCCCCGCCATTTTTGGGTGATATATAATGAGCCAGGGCTTTAATCTCTTCAACAGCATCGGCCGGACATGTTGGAAGACCTGCCATCTTCATCAGTTCTAAATCAGGAATATCATCACCCATGAAAAGGACCTGCTCTGGCAACAATAAATACTTTTGAATAAATTCGTTATAAGCAGCTGTTTTTGAGTCTAATCCAAGATAAATATCAGTAATACCCAGACCTTTCAAGCGATGCTCTACTCCTTTAGACCTTGCACCCGAAACAACGGCTATTTTAAATCCTCGCTTCACTGCCAATTGAAGGGCATAACCATCTTTAATATTAAACTGCCTCAAAAATTCTCCGGATTCAGTAACCAATAGTGAACCATTGGTCATCACACCATCAACATCAAGAACAAATGCTTTAATATGCTTTAGTTTTTCTAAGAACATGGATTGAGATTTTAGGTTGAGGACTGAGGTCTGAGGTCTGAGGTCTGAGGTCTGATATCTGACATCTGACATCAGACATCAGACTTCTGACATCGGTCCCCTATTGATTATCGCGCCACTCGTAAACCCAGGCTGTCTGAATTTGCTCCAAATGACCTTCGTTAGACTGCTCGCGGGTACCAGCGAAACCAGGAAGGCTTAAAATCCAGTCGAGAAGTTCGGTAAATCGTATTCTATAGATTTGAGACTCGCCAAAATCGTCACCAAATTTCTCATAGAGACCCATAGCTATATCTTCATAATCATTCCAATAAATTGGTAATTCAAAACTTTCTTTCGCCATTGCTCTTATATAATTTTATTAATGTCCTAAAAACTGATGTTGGTCGGGAAGAGTAACTTCAATATCGCCATTTATTAAAACACATTGGCAACCTAAACGTGAGTTGATCCTTGGGTTGATAGCACGATCGATAAAATCTTCCTCTTTTTCAGATATCTCCTGAATATTATCCATACCAAAGTTTACGTAAACCTGACAGGTACTGCAACCACAAACTCCACCACAATTATGTTGTAACTCAATACCATTATCAAGGCAAACATCAAGAACTGATTCTCCCTCTGCTATCGGAAGCTCAACTACTGACTTTGAAGCCTCTTGAAAATTGATTTTTAATTTAAAAATGTTCATTGGTACAAAAATAGCATTTTATATTCAGCCCTCAGAGCGCTCGTGCAAATTGACTATGCTTTGACTAAGTTTTGTATAAAGTTCTGATAAATCAGGATTATGTTTCAAGAGATCTAGATGAGACAGAATAGTAGCCTGATCTTTCCTGATAGCAGGTCCGGTTTGAACAGAAGCAGGATCATTCATTTCGATTTTGCTGAGCGTTTCTTGAATCAAAGGTTTCAAAAGTTCGTAATCTAATCCCTTTTCTTCTAATAACTCTTGAGCAAGAGCTAAAAGATGATTGGTAAAATTACAGGCAAAAACTGCTCCTAAATGCAGTGTCTTACGTTGCTCTGAGTTTAATTCAATTACCTTCTCTGACAATCGATCGGCAATTCCCCGAATAATTGCCAGAACCTCGGCCACATTTGCTTCAATAATGATGGGGACCTGCCGAAGATCAACTGATTTGATTTTCGAAAAAGTCTGAAGCGGATAAAAAACTCCAATTTTTGTGGATGCACCTTCAAGAGCTGATAGTCCGGTTGAACCTGAAGTGTGTAAAAGAAGTTGATCGCCGAGCTTCAATTCAAGAGCAATTTTCCTGATGGCTTCATCGTTAACAGCAATAATAAACAAGTCTGCTGTGCGATCAAGATCAAACATATTGTCGATAGCCTCTGCAGCCAAAGTATCTGCCAAAGCATTGGCCTTGGCAATATCACGGCTCCAAACTTGCGAAATAGTTTGGCCGGCCATTTTAAATGCACGACCTAAATGTGTGGCTATGTTACCACTGCCTAATATGACTATTTTCATCAGGCTTGCTTGATTTCCTTATTCCTTCTAAAAATAGACAGTAAGAACCCAATTACCATGATGATTGTACCACCCCAAAATAAATTTATATATGGAAATTCTATTGCCTTTAAAACTACCCAATCCTTCTCAGCTTTGGGTTTTTGGTAAACCATGAGTTCAAGCTTGTCTTTATCAGGATAAACATTTGAGAAGCGTAATTTTAAACCCTTTTCATCTACCGTTTTTCCAAAATCAAATTTGGATCCATCCTTCAATAAGTAAATTGGTTCCGAAGGTATCACCTGCCCGGAAGAAACTACATCCAATTGTAAGCCTATAGCGATATCCCGTTCACCAACAGGAATATTCTGAATCTTTGCATCACGATTAATACCCTTAACCAAAATATAACCTTCTCTGAAACGTACCGTGTCGCCAACATTCACTTCATAGGTAACGGGCTTCTCATACTTCTCATCCTCAGAGTGACCTTCATGATCTTCATGGTCGTCCTCTTTAAGAGGAACGCTGCTTACATGGGTGTAAACATCATGAAAAAGATAGTGACGGGTGTCAGGAGAAGCAATAATTTGCCTCATCTTGGCATTTTGCTGTGCATTAGGATAGAGTGTAAAGTTTTCTTTAACGTCACCACTACTCTCATCAATAACTTTGTAATTAATTCTGTAATAAGTATTGACACCCTTGGTAGAGTCACCCATATACGTAACAGTATATCGATCCATCTTGGTAGGTTCATCCTTATAGAGCATAATATTTTCACGCGGATTGTTACTCTTTGCGAACTCATCACCAAAACCAATTCCGGTATTATTGATTGAAATAATTTTATTCGTTGCAGCAGCAACCAGTGCTCCTACAAGCAATAAAGCGAAACCAATGTGTGCTACTGCAGAACCAGCAAGTCTCCACTTTCCCTTAAATGCCTCACTCAGAATTTTGGCATTTGCCAATATTGAAAACACGGAGGCAAAGGTCAGAATGATGTACATCACGTTGGTGTATATGTTCATCACATAAACTGCGGCGGCGGTAATGAATACTGAAACAAGAAGTGAAATTGAAATACTCACAAAAAATTTCTTTGGATCAGTCTTCTTATATTTTAGGTATTGCGAAAATGCTGAAATGAATGCTATCACTACGGCAAAAGGAACCTGCCATTTGTTGTAATGCGCAATAACATCAGGCGGTGGAGCGATCTCTGTTCCAAAAATGGCATTGAATACTGGTACTGAGGTGGTAGCAAGTATTTGAACGCATGCGATTGACAAAACCAAAGCCCCTATAAAAAGCCAGAACTCACGCGAATACGTTTCTTCATCCTTTTTGGTTATTGGAAGCTCTTTCCAACGAATAACAAGAAAGAAAATTGCTATGAAAAGGAATGCGACTACATAAAGAACTAAATGCCAGAACATACCTAAATCGGTAAATGCATGTACTGAGGTCTCTCCCAGAATACCACTCCTGGTAAGAAATGAAGCATAAAGTACCAGCACAAAACTAATCAGAACAAGGAATGTAGCTGTAAAATAAGAATGTCCGGAATTTCTATATGCAATCAATACGTGAACGGCAGCAATTAAAGTCATCCATGGAATGATGGAGGCGTTCTCTACCGGATCCCAAGCCCAGAAGCCTCCAAAATTCAGTGCTTCATAGGCCCAGAATGAACCCATTATAATACCTGTACCCAGAATCATCACCGCAAACAGAGTCCATGGTAGTGCAGGTGCAATCCATTCAGAATATTTTTTCTCCCAAAGACCGCCAATTGCATAGGCAAAAGGGACAATCATGGAAGCAAAACCAAGGAACAAAGTAGGTGGATGTATAACCATCCAATAGTTTTGCAGCAGTGGATTTAAACCGTTTCCATCTGTGATCATGTTCAGATAATCACCACGAGCAAAAATTGGACCTGGAACCGCATCCCTCAATAAAATAAATGGTGAGCTTCCAATTCTTAGTCCGAAAACCTCAACCCCCACCAACATTGATGCGATAAATGCCTGAGAAAGCATGATTGTGGTCATTACTGAATTTTCCCAGCGCTTACCTTTTGAAAGAATGATTGTTCCTAAAAATGCCTGCCAGAACATCCAAAGCCAGAAACTACCTTCTTGACCTTCCCAAAAGGATGAAATAATGTAGTAAACTGGAAGGATCTTTGAGGAGTGAGCCCAGGCGTAATGATACTCGAACAAGTGATTATAGATGATATAATACAGGCAGGAGCCTATTCCGATAACGGCCAATGTATTTAAACGAAATGCAATTCTTGCGATGCGTTTCCAGCCATCAGAACTTGCCTGAACAGACTGGTCTTTTGAGAGTGCAGTGCTGGTCGCAAAATAATAGGCAAGAGTTGCCAGAAGAGCTGTACAAAACGAAAGTATGATAAAGAACTGTCCTAACTTCCCGGGAAGAAGGTTTTCGCCAATGTATTGTATTTCCATTAAGATTTAAATTTTTGCTGAGGTGGCAGTTACTTCTGTAACCTCTACCTCATCTGTGGTATATTTTGAAGGGCACTTCATTAAAATCTTTGAAGCATGAAATTCTTTGCCAATCATTTTTCCTGTTAGTACAATCTGTTCTGAACGTTCAAAATCCTGTGGTTTTGAGCCATTAAAGACCACTTTGCACTCTTTCCCTTCATTATCCTTCATGTAGAATGCAAAGTAATTGGCATCCAATTGTGGCTTATAAAAAAGCTCTTTTTCCTTATTCAGTTGTCCAACAACATGTAACTCAGAACTACTCTCTGTGGCATCTGCAAATGAGCCATAAGTGCTTGAATCGGCGTAGGTGCTAATAATTATACCAATTGCTAATGCAATGATAACTATACCGGCAATGGAACTCTTCTTCATAAATCTGCTTTTAAATAATCCTACCAAATGCAACAACAAAAATACTAATTAGTTCACTTTAGAAGTTAATATAACAAGAATGTTTCTACATTAGAATCATTCTAAATAAAAAAGGGAAACCAGATGATCTCCCTTTGAATTTTAAGCTGATTGGATCATGGCCAGATACCCATATTCATATAGCTAATGGCAACTTTATCAATGGCACCAACAAATGCTGCGGTTCTCAATCCGTCAATTTTAGAATTGGCCATTTGTATATCACGAATCTCATGATAAGATCGGATCATCGTATCTTCAAGTCCGGAATTAACTAATTCAAGCTCTGTGGCTCCTTTAACGATTATACTCTTTTGAGCTGAATCAAGGGAAATGCCAGTAATCTTTTCAACCATATTAACCAGGTTCTGGTTGGCGTTTTCTTCATATCGCTTATCCATACGGCCAAATGCCACGTGCGAAAGGTTTTTAAGCCATTCAAAATAAGAAACCGTAACACCACCAGCATTGCAATACATATCAGGAATTAAAATGCAACCTTTTTTTATGAGGAAATCAGCTGCATCAGGGGTAGTAGGACCATTGGCAGCTTCAGCAATAATTTTTGCTTTGATATTAGCTACATTAGCCATTGTGATTTGGTTTTCTAAGGCAGCGGGAACCAAAATATCGCATTCCTGTTCAAGTCCTTCGGCAGAATTTTTGAATTCTTTAACTGAACCGACAAAACCAAGAATAGATCCGGTGGTTTTCCGATGATTGAATACCTCATCCAGATTAAGTCCGTTAGAATTGTAGATAGCTCCTTCATACTCACAGATGCCAACTACTGTAGCACCAAATTCAATAAGATATTTGATGGTATGATAACCTACATTACCCAGTCCCTGAACAATTACCCGCTTACCCGACAAACCAGTACTCAGTCCGAGTTTATTCATGTCTTCAGTGATATCAACACATTCCCGCACGGCAATAGCAACCCCGCGGCCAGTGGCTTCTCTGCGACCAGCAATGCCATGCAAGGCTATTGGTTTTCCGGTAACGCAACCCAATGCATCTAACTGACCAGGGTTCATGGTTTGATAGGTGTCTGCAATCCAGCTCATTTCACGCTCACCAGAACCGTAATCAGGTGCAGGAACATCAATACCCGGACCGATAAAATTCTTTTTAATTAATTCAACAGTATATCGACGGGTAATAGTTTCAAGTTCAGCGATAGAATAATCTTTCGTTCTAATCTTGATTCCTCCCTTTGCACCGCCGAAAGGAACATTAACAATTGCACACTTATAAGTCATTAGTGCTGCAAGTGCCATAACCTCATCCTCATTTACCATTTCACTATAACGAATACCGCCTTTGGTAGGTGATTTATGATGGGAATGCTCTACTCTCCATGCATCAATTACTTCAAAACCATTCTCACGACGGATAGGAAAACGGAAGCGATAAACACTATTGCAAGACCTGATCTGGTCAAGCAATCCTTCCGGGTGAGATGTAAATTGTGCTGCATGATCAAAAAACTGGCAGACGTCACCAAAAAACGAAGTTTCTGAGTGCGCTGCGTCTATAGACTTAGCCATAAGAAAAGATTTTAATTTAAATAATTGGTTATACTACAAAGTTGATAGAAAAAACTCGTTACTAAAAATGTTAATTACTTAGTATATGAAGTAAATTTCAACAAATGAGCAGAAACTCTATTTAAAGAAATAAAAAGGGATTATTTAGCATTTTGCTTTTCAATTTTTTTTAATCGGCTATCAATTGAAAAAAGATAAATAGCGATTCCAATGAATACCACAGAAATAACTGATACAACAACATAAATCTTTCCTGAGCTTCTCAGGGCATCAGCCATCTCCACACCATTGGAGTTTTGCGCCAAAAGATTTAGGGTATAGGATAAGGTTAAGGCTAGGGTGAGGATAATTTTTTTCATCATTTTGTTGTCGGTTGTTATTGTTGGTTCTTAGTTGGTTAGTTGCTAGTAAATTCTACTAAACAACAAATCAGTTTTCAAATTGTCATCCCGATGGCTATCGGGAGTCAACTGTCAATTAATCAAGTTCTGCTTGTTTTCCACTTTCCTCATCCTATACCTGATGGTAGTAATCCAGACACTGATCAGTATCCAACCCAACACAGCAGGATAAAATACTGGACGCAATTCAGGCGCCATATCTTTGGTATTAAACCCTGGGTTGCCGCCATTACCGGGATGTAGTGAGTCGGTCATACGTGGTAATATAAATAGCAATACCACCATAATCGGAAATGCGAAAATATTATA
>JBIIRT010000084.1:0-11387 GCA_044341405.1 Daejeonella sp.
GCTTGACCATTTGTTTTATATCGGGCTTAAGGTCTTTCAGGTTGATACCATGCTCCTTAAATGAATGCAGGGCATTATGGTAATGTTCTGACGAATCCAACAATGCTTTTGAAGGGATACATCCAACATTCAAGCAGGTGCCCCCGTAAGTGCTGTACTTTTCAATAACAGCAGTTTTTAAACCAAGTTGAGAACAACGAATGGCGGCAACATAACCACCGGGACCACTACCTATTACTATTACGTCGAATTGCATTTTGTATATTTTAAAGATTTAATACAAAGTTAACAAATAATAGGATTGGTAGGATTGTAGGATGGTAGGATTTTTGGATTGAAGGATTACTTGGATTAGGAATGCTTCTATTTTGAAAATTAGTAAGAAGTATTGATCCTTACAATCAGCCTAATCAAAAATCCTAACAATCCTATGAATCCTAATTAATCCTATAATCCTATTAATCCTATAATCCTATTAATCCTAATTCTGACACATTAATTGGAAATAATTACATTTGATATTCTTTTTCTAATTTTAATTTTCAAGATCAAGCCATATGTTAAAAATAAAGAGTCTGATGTTATTGTTTATCTGCCTGGCTTTGTCCCACACAAGCTGCCGTGGACAAAACAATAACTTCACCAGAGCGGATACCTTAAGAGGCGCATTAAGTCCGCTAAGAAGTTCATATGACATTAATTACTACCACCTGGATATCAAACTTGATATTGAAAAAAAGAAAATCAGCGGATCAAATTTATTCAAGTTTACCGCAGTTCAGGATCTCAATCAACTTCAATTCGACTTGTTTGAGAATCTTAATATCGAGAAAGTTAACTATAAGGGCAAAGAAATTCCATTCAAAAGAGAGTTCAATGCTGTTTTTATTAATTTTCCTGAGCGTATAAAAAAAGGAACCAAGGCAGAATTTACAGTATTCTATCATGGGAATCCATCAATAGCGAGAAATCCACCATGGGATGGAGGATTCACCTTTTCTGCTGACCAAAATGGCAAACCATGGGTCAGTGTTTCCTGCCAGGGCTTTGGAGCCAGCTCCTGGTGGCCTAACAAAGACCATCAGTCGGATGAGGTTGACAGCATGCTTATTAGTATAGCAGTCCCGAAAGGCTTGATGAATGTAAGCAATGGGCGTCTGATTTCTACTAAGGATAAGGAGGATAATTATACCCAGTATAACTGGTTCGTTTCCTATCCAATTAACAACTACAATGTAAGTCTCAACGTTGCCGATTATGTCCATTTTAATGACAGCTATCAGGGAGAAAACGGAAATTTAACACTTGACTACTATGTACTGAGAGAGAATCTAGACAAAGCTAAAAAGCAGTTCGGTGAAAATGTAAAACCGATGTTCGGTGTATTTGAGAACTGGTTTGGTCCCTACCCATTTTACCGTGACGGTTATAAACTGATTGAAACTCCTTATTTAGGAATGGAGCATCAAACTGCTGTAGCTTATGGAAATAAATATATCAATGGGTATCGTGGGCGGGATCTTTCGGGTACCGGACTTGGATTAAAATGGGATTATATCATCATCCATGAAACCGGACATGAATGGTTTGGCAATAATATTACAACTAAGGATATAGCTGATATGTGGATCCATGAGGGTTTTACGATGTATTCAGAAGCCTTATATGTTGAAAGTATAGAAGGAAAAGCAGCCGGAGCGAAATATATTGCGGGTATCAGGTCGAATATTATGAACAATAAGCCTGTAATTGGCATCTATAATGTCAATCACGAGGGTTCTGGTGATATGTATTATAAAGGAGCTAACCTCATTCACATGACCAGAATATTGCTGGATGATGATAAAAAATGGAGGGAATTATTGAGGGGGATGAACAAGGAATTCGGACTTAAAACCACCACAACTGAAGAGGTTGTGTCCTACATTAACAAGATTACCGGAAAAAATCTAAGTAAAATTTACGATCAGTACCTCCGTTATGCACAAATTCCTGTACTTGAATATAAGCAGGTTGGGAATCAGGTTTCATACCGCTGGCAGGCAGACGTAGAAAATTTTGACATGCCCATAAGGATGAAAAGGGGTAGTAAAATGGAATGGATCAAACCCGAAAAAGAGTGGAAAAAGCTAACCCTGAATGCTGAGTTTAGTCCAGACACTTTGAATTTCTACATCCGCCTCAAGAAAATTGAAGGATAATTAATTTTCTTAATAAAATTTTAAAATAATAAAGTACACATGCAACTTTACTGGTAAACCTACGTCTCATCTTAAAGAGCATATAAATTTACAAGGGATATTTTACCCATTAAAAAACCAAAAAATCATTAAGATGAAACAAGTCAGAAACATTCTCACCTTGGTAGTATTTATTTTGGCAGGATCAGAATTCGCGACAGCGATCCCAAATTCAACGACAATAAGCAGTATAAAAATCTTATCAGACGACGATCGTCAGGTAACCGGATTTTCGGGAGTTATTGTTTCAGGCAAACATAATGTGTACATCACTATGGGCGCAACTGAGAGTCTGAGATTGGAAGGTGATGCCGATGAGATTAATGAAATTGAAACCAAAGTAGAGAATGGCGCTTTAAAGATTCGCAACAAGAAACAATTGAACACCCGTAGCTGGAACAATACGGGTAAGGTCAACATTTATATTCAGGCAAAAAGACTCAACAGTATTATACTTAGCGGTTCAGGAAATGTTGAGGTTAAGGGGAAAGTAAAATCAACAAAGCTTAATACAACCATTAGTGGCTCAGGAAGTATAACAGCAACTTTTGAGGTCGAAAATTACAATGCTGTAATCAGTGGCTCAGGTGAAATCTATGCAAAGGGGAAAGCCGCCAATGCGAAAATCACAATCGCCGGATCAGGAAATTTTAATGGTAGCGGCCTGAGAACGTCAAATACAAGTGCAAAAGTTAGTGGTTCAGGAGACATTTATATCGTAGTAGATAATCAACTAGATGCCCTTACAAGCGGCTCAGGAGATATCAGATACGGCGGAAACGCCGTAGTGAACAGCAAGAAAAGCGGCTCCGGCAACATTTCAAAAGGACTGTAATAACTATCTTCAATACTACCCCCTAAACGTAAAAAAGGGTACTACATTTTATATGAAGTACCCTTTTTAGCTTTCTGCTTTAAGCTTTCTGCTTTAAGCTTTAACTCAGACTCCTAACAAAAGCCTCGCCGGATCTTCCAGCAATTGCTTTACCCTTACCAGGAATCCAACCGACTCACGTCCGTCAATAATCCTGTGGTCATAAGATAATGCGACATACATAATTGGCCTAATAACCACTTGTCCGTTCAATGCAACCGGACGTTCCACAATATTATGCATACCCAGTATTGCCGACTGAGGCGCATTTATGATTGGAGTTGACATCATTGAACCAAATACACCACCATTGGTGATGGTGAATGTTCCACCGCTCATCTCTTCAATAGTTAATTTACTGTCGCGGGCTTTAACTGCCAATTCCACGACTGTTGCTTCTATTTCAGCCAGCGACATTGACTCTGCATTACGGATAACCGGCACAACTAAGCCCTTAGGAGCCGAAACGGCTATGGAGATATCTGCAAAATTATTGTAAACAATCTCCTCCCCTTCAATGCGGGCATTAACAGATGGGAAATCTTTCAATGCTTCACATACAGCTTTGGTAAAGAATGACATAAAACCTAAACCTACACCGTGCTTCTCTTTGAATTTATCTTTGTACTTGGCTCGCAATTCCATTATTGGCTGCATATCTACTTCATTAAAAGTAGTGAGCATTGCTGTTTCATTTTTTACTGCAACTAATCGCCTTGCAACGGTTTTGCGCAAAGAAGACATTTTTTCACGCCTTTCATCTCTAGCACCTGCAATAGCTTTTACAGCAGCAGGAGCTGCTTTTGGAGCAGCACTTTCAGACTTAGCAAGCGGAGCGGCATTCAGTGCATCTTCCTTGGTGAGCCTTCCACCAACGCCAGTTCCATTCACAACCGCCGAATCAATTCCTTTTTCGGCTAAAATTTTAGCAGCCGCAGGTGATGGTGCTCCTGCAGCATACGTTTTTCCTTTGGTATCGTCAACTTTCGTTGCCGGACTCTGGACTGCAATTTTAGGAGCGGCTTCTGCTGCTGGTTTTGAGGCCGCCGGACTTCCGCCTTCCTCAATACTGCAGACCGGTGCACCAATCTCAAGGGTATCTCCTTCCTTGGCGATAGTTTTTAAAGTTCCTGCCTTTTCTGCAGTAAGTTCAAATGTTGCTTTATCAGATTCTAACTCTGCAATGATTTCATCCATTTCAACATAATCTCCATCCTTTTTTATCCATTGGGATAATGTAACTTCGGAAATAGATTCGCCTACCGGCGGAACTTTGATCACTAAACTCATAATCGTTTTTCTTAATTCAATTAATCAATATCTACAAATATTTTGCTGTTTTATTTGCCTTTTTTTTCACCTCAGCACCTGCAGATTTCACTTCAAATGCTTTGGCAATAATATGTAATTGTTGTACAGCATGCAGTTTGGCATAACCGGTTGCTGTACTGCTGCTTTCATTGCGTGATACCAAGTCAAAATCAATGGATGACTTACGGAATTTTCTTGAAATATAAGGCCAAGGACCCATATTTTCAGGTTCTTCCTGTACCCAAACATGCTCAACTGCGTTCTTGTATTTAACTCTGATAGCTTCAATCTGATCATATGGTAAAGGATACAATTGCTCCAGACGAACAATGGCAATATCTTTAATTTTATCTGTCTGTTGTTTTTCAAGAAGATCATAATAAATCTTGCCACTGCAAAAAAGTACACGCTTTACATCAGTTGCCTTTACTTGAGCATCATCGATCAGCTCACTGAAACCTCCATCTGAAAATTCTTCGAGTTTGCTTACACATTTCGGACTCCTAAGCAGGCTTTTTGGTGTAAACACAACCAAGGGCTTGCGGAAATTCCGTTTCAATTGTCTACGTAAAACATGGAAGAAATTAGCAGGTGTAGTACAGTTAACTACTTGTATATTCTCATCAGCACAAGCTTCAAGGAAACGTTCAATTCTTGCGGAAGAATGCTCAGGACCCTGACCCTCAAATCCATGAGGAAGAAGCATTACCAGACCATTTGAACGCTGCCATTTAGTTTCGGCACTGGTTATAAACTGATCGATTATGATCTGGGCACCGTTTACAAAATCTCCAAACTGTGCTTCCCAGATGGTCAGAGCCATAGGATTTGCCAAAGCATAACCATATTCGAAGCCTAAAACCCCATATTCAGATAGGTGGGAATTATAAATTTCAAATTTAGCGGCTCCATTATCTAACGTGGCTAAAGGAATAAATTCTTCTGCAGAATCTTCAAGTGTAATGACTGCATGCCTGTGAGAAAACGTACCGCGCTCCACATCTTGACCACTCACACGCACTCTAAACCCATCCCTTAACAAAGTTCCATAGGCAATTAATTCACCCATTGCCCAGTCGAATATTTTAGTCTCCGACATTTTTCTACGCTCCTCGAAAAGCTTCTCAATTTTCTTGAAAAATTTCTTATCTGCAGGTAAAGTACTTATTTCTTTTGCGATGGAAAGAATATGCTTCGCAGGAACAGCAGTTTTAACAGGGTTATAGATGTCTCCGGGTTTTGCTAAAGCTAAGCCACTCCAAGAGCCCCCGAATATTTGATGAACTGCCGAATAGCTTTGATCTTCTTTAGCTTCATTCAGTCTATCCTGAAGCAATGCACGGAATTTTTTTTCCATCTCATTGGCCAGACTGGCATCCACACTTCCCTGATCCAATAATTTCTGATTATATATTTCCCTTGGATTAGGGTGCTTTTCTATTGCTTTGTACAAGAGTGGCTGTGTGAACTTAGGTTCATCAGCCTCATTGTGACCGTATCGGCGATAACAGAGAATATCTATAAATACGTCATTGTGGTATTTTTGTCGATATTCAACTGCCATGTTAATGGCATAAACAATGGCTTCTACATCATCTCCATTCACATGGAATACAGGTGATAAGGTAACCTTTGCCAGATCCGTGCAATAAGTTGAAGATCGTGCATCTTTATAATTAGTAGTAAAACCTACCTGGTTATTAATCACAAGATGAATAGTTCCACCTGTGCTATAACCATCGAGTTTTGCCATCTGAATCACCTCATACGTTATGCCTTGTCCAGCAAGTGATGCGTCACCATGAATCAGAATCGGAGCAATACGCTTGTAATCGCCACCATATTTAAAATCGATCTTAGAACGAGCCATTCCCTGCACAACCGAATCTACAGTCTCCAGATGCGATGGATTTGGACATAAACTTAAGTGTACTTTCTTTCCTGAGCCAGTAACAACATCTGTTGAGTAACCCATATGGTACTTTACATCACCACCATAAGGGGTGTTAGCATCAAAACCTTTTCCTTCAAATTCAGAAAAAATATCCTTATAGGTTTTCTGCATAATGTTGGCCAGCACGTTTAAACGTCCGCGATGTGCCATGCCTATTACGAATTCACTAATTCCAAGTTCAGCTCCTTTACCAATCACAAAGTCTAAAGCCGGAATAACCGTTTCGGCACCTTCGAGAGAGAAACGCTTTTGTCCTAAGAATTTAGTTCCCAGAAAGTTCTCAAAAACGACAGCCTCATTCAACTTTTTGAGAATTCCCTTTTTTATTTCAATGCTAAAATTTGGCGTATTTCGCTCAGATTCCATGCGCTGCTCAAACCATTTCAGCTTTTCAGGATTTCTCAAGTATTTATACTCAACTCCTATAGACTGGCAATAGGTTTGTTCTACAAGAGCAACAATATCTTTTAATGTAGCAGGGCCGATACCCACTTCTACTCCTGCATTAAAAACTGTTTCAAGATCTCCGCTATCTAGACCAAAGGTTGAAAGTTCTTTACCCGGAAAATAGGATCTACGTTCCTGAACAGGATTGGTTTTAGTAAATAAATGCCCACGTGATCTGTAGCCATTGATAAGATTTAAAACTTTAATTTCCTTTAAAAAATGATCAGGAGTTTCAGCACTTACTATCCCTGCCTCAGAACCGCGGCCAAAGTCGAATCCTTCAAAGAATTTCTGCCAGCCAAAGTCAACTGAAGCCGGATCTTCTTTATATAACTGATATAGCGAATCGATGTAAGCAGAATTAGCGTTATTTAGATAAGATAAATTATTCATTGGTATATAATCGTTCGTTGATTCCCGCATCTTAGGGATTGTATGAACTTAAGTTCATTTGAATGTGTAAGTGACTGATACAGGTTTCAATTAAAAACAAAGTTTATGTAGTACAAAAATAAGATTTTAAGCATGGAATTACGCAAAAGAATATACTAATTTGAAATTAAGAGCATATCAGGATTTGCATAAATCCGACGGGTGAAATTAATAAAAAAAATGGAGGAAAACTGCCTAAAAATGCTTTAAATGACATTGTTTGTAAACTATTCTTAGGATTTTTTTAAAGGCATTAATTCCGGTGTGTAAGGAGGGGCTTTCAGATAGTTGATCAACTGATAGTCAGATTGTTCTGCGGCAGAGAGGTTCCATGGCTGATGCACACATGATCCGGGAATTTTTCCAAGTTCCGGAATCCATACCCTCACATAGTCGCCATTAGGATCGTAGTCCATGGCCTGTTTAAGTACATTGAAATACCTAAATTCTTTTGGATCATTCCCAACGCCGGCAATATAGGCCCAATTGCCCCAGTTGTTAGCAGGACAATAGTCAATGAGCTTCTCTTCAAAATATGCGGCACCCCACATCCAGTTAACTTTGAGATCCTTAACCAAAAAACTTGCTACATTCTGCCTTCCTCTATTACTCATAAATCCAGTTTTATTGAGCTCCCGCATGTTGGCATCAATAAATGGAATACCAGTTTCTCCATTTTTCCAGAGATTAAACATTTCATCCTGATTTTCACATTCCTCAGGGGCAAGTCCCTTTAATCCTGTTTTCTGAAAAAACTTATTGCCGTGCTTCTTGAGCATAAAACGGAAATAATCACGCCATAATAATTCAAGGTAAAGACTGTAAGTAGAATCACCGGAGCCATGAACCTGCTCATACTTCTTTATTTCCCAATAAATCTCTCTCGGCGAAAGGCATCCCAGTGCAATCCACGCTGAAAATTTGGATGAATAATCTGAACCCAGCAGACCATTACGCGTTTGTTTATAGCTTTGAACCGCGTTGGTTCCCCAGAAATAATCCTGCATCCGTTGCAAAGCTTCTGTTTCCCCTCCCTCAAATTGCATCACAGAACGGGAATCCACAGGTTCATTTTCATCAAAACCAAGCGCATTGAGAGACGGTAGCACGCTAGCTTCGAGATTATCAGGAAAACTCATCTTGACAGGGGTTTCGTGACAAGGTCTAACAGAGCCATCGCGCTCCACTTTTTTGCGAAAACTGGTAAAGATATCAGGGATGTTATTGATGGGAAAAGGAAGGTCTTCTTTATGGTAAAGCGTGTGCCCAATAAAATGTTTCAAATTGATCTTAAGCTTCCAAAGGGCACTCTCAACAGCTGCAGAAACGATGGTCTCCTCTGATGCTACCTCACGATGGTGGTAGACCTCATTGACCCGGTATTTAGCCACAAGTTCAGGCAGAATAACTTCGGGCTGCCCAAGCTTTATGAGCAAGTCGCCTCCTGCATCATTAAAAAATTTACGAAGATTAGCAACACTCTCTAATAAGAATCGAGTACGAATCAGACCAGTTTTACGGGTCTGAAAATTGGTAATTTCAAACTGACGGGGATCAAAACAATATACAGGAATAATCCTGTCACCTTTTCGAATTGCCTCAATTAAAATTTCATTATCATGAATCCTTAAATCTTTTCTAAACCAAACTAAAATGGTTTTATCGCTCATAGTTTTTAAAGCCTTTCCCGGAATACGCTGACTTAACCAGGTAATTAATATCAATTTATTGTAGCGGCAAATTACGCAGTTAGAAATGACTTTATTGATCATTTTCTTGTAAGTTTTTTATTAGAAGAGAATTTTAGTAGAGAACAACCATATTCTCTATTTCAAAACATCAGCTAAAAGATCCGGATCGGGGTCCGGACTGACAGGATCCGGATCGGGGTCCGGACTGACAGGATCCGGATCGGGGTCCGGACTGACAAGATCGGGATCGGGGTACGGACTGACAGGATCCGGATCGGGGTCCGGACTGACAAGATCGGGGTCCGGACTGACAAGATCGGGGTACGGAATGATAATAAGAGGGTCAATGAACGCCGATTTGTAAAATCGAAAGCATGATCTTGTAAAATACGAAAAGGGGAGAAATGTTATAATGAATCAGATTACTAAAGATGATTCAGAAAGTTTACTTGACATCGGTCACATTAACTTCAAAATCCAGACAAGAGAAAGGCGGGATAGCAGGCGAACTGCCATTAAAACCATAAGCAAGTGCTGATGGAATGATGAGGCGCACATTGCCGCCCTGATTAATCAACGGAATTCCCTCTTGCCAGCCTTTGATAACTGCTTTAAGACTAAAAGTTGCCTCACTACCAGGAAGGGCACGATCAAATATAGTTCCATTAAAAAGTTTACCTGTGTAATTAGCGACTACTGTTGAGTCGGCTGTTATTGGGCTTCCTGTTCCTTGCTGGCCAATTTTATAATAAATTCCATTAGTAGTTTTCTTAAAACCTGTCATAGCATTCTTTTCCAGGTATTTAACTATGGTAAAATCATCATATTGGGCCATTTTTGACCTTTCTATAACTCTAACCACAATGTCCAGAGAGGTATTGCCCGGAATTTCTACACTTCCATTCCTTCCAAAAGCCAGTCGGGAGGGCACAATCATTCTGATAGTTCCATTAGATTTTTTTAAAACCTCTTTTATTCCAGTCCGGACTGATTCAGGATTAAAATATCCAAGAAAATTGTAATACCTGTTACCATTGGCAAACGTATCTACAGATGCATATTTCCCATCTATTGAACGTATTGTTAATAATATGGGTGTTTGATCGGAATATTGCAGATCAGCACCATTTCCCGGACTAACGATCTGGTAATACATGCCGGTACCATTGTATTCTTGTACTGAAAGATTATTCTTCTGTATGTAGTCCTTTACATTACGATCATCAATAACCTCAATAGTCTCGTATTCCTTCACGCAAGAAGCAAGTATTCCAGACAAGAAAATGATAGTAAAGAGGTATTTAAAAAATTGCATCATCACGTATTTTAGTTTTGAACATCCACCAGTTCGATATCAAAATCGAGTACCGAATTTGGAGGAATTGCCCCGGAGCCTTGCGGACCATAGGCATAACCTGAAGGAATAAATAATCTGATCTTACCGCCTTTTTGAATTAATGGAACACCAATTTGCCAACCCACAATTACTTGTCCTAGTCTAAAAGAAAGTGGCTGGGTGGTCGACTTATCAAAAACCTGTCCTGAAAATAATCTTCCTGTATAATTTACTTTAACCGTAGTGTTTGCTGTATAGGTAATATTCCCTGAACCCGACTGTAATATCTGATAATAAACACCACTGGAATGCTTTGAAGCGGATATTTTATTATCAGCGATGAACTTAACAATGGTAGCGTCATCCTTTCCAGCCTGAACAGTTGGATCAACATATTCATCTTTTAGACATGAGCTCATTGAGAGCATCATGATAATGGAGAACAGGTAAAGTTTAGTCTTCATAAGGCTGCAAATTTATCCTTTTAAATGTTAAAAAGTAAGGATTAACATTTTTTAACAAAATAAATAAGATTATCTGATATAAATCAAGTCAGTAATACCTCACATACGAGTTTTTCCTGAATTAATTAAACAGCAACATCAACATGTGGATACCAGGTATCTGTCCTTACATTTGCACCCAGATCGTGAAGCATATTATACAATCCAAAATTCGTTCGGTTTACGTAAATAAAATGTTTGACCCCACGAGCCTGTTTGAATTCCGGCATTTTTGATATTTTTTCACCGTACGAATAAAGCTTGTCAAAAAACTCCGTCTTACTAAAATCAAAGGTGCTTGACATATACGGTTGAGCAAATAGCTCAATCATTTCTTTATAAAGCCTGTAAAAAAACTCGATCTGTGCAGCATCATCATTCTCGCGAATCATTTCTAAAGATCTGAATGCCTTAATCGTTCTAGCTTTATCTTTTAACATATCAGTAGATGTCAGCGAAAAGAAAGGATAATAGAAATCTTCGGGCATTTCTTTGATACATCCAAAATCAATAATCCCAAGTTTACCTTCGGGTGTGATTAGAAAATTTCCAGGATGCGGATCTGCATGTACAGCTCTTAATTCATGTTGTTGAAAATT
>JBIIRT010000199.1:0-3370 GCA_044341405.1 Daejeonella sp.
GCGCCGTAGGCTGATACAGGGTACTTGTTTTTTACCCAGTTGGCAACGTCAATATTATGAACATGCTGCTCAACAATATGGTCCCCGCAAAGCCAATTGAAATAGTACCAGTTTCTCATTTGATATTCCATTTCAGTCTGGTTTGGCTCACGTGGATTTACCCATACGCCGCCACTATTCCAATAAACTTGTCCGGCAATTACATCTCCAATTCCACCCTGATGCACTCTGTCTATGATCTCACGATAATTTTTCTGATAATGCCGCTGAAGTCCGACAACTACATTCAACTTTTTACGTTTAGCTTCTTCAGCAGTAGCCAATACGCTTCGGATTCCCGGCGAATCAGTTGCAACCGGTTTCTCCATGAAGATTTGTTTATTCTGCTTTACTGCTTCAGCAAAATGTGCCGGCCTGAATCCCGGAGGAGTACAAAGCATAACTACATCAGCATCCTGCATAGCTGCAATGTAACCATCGAAACCAACAAACTTTTTATCATTCGGAACACTGATTTTCTCAGCACCGAATTTTGTGAAAAGGGTCTGATAGCATTTCTCAAGTTTATCAGGAAAAGCATCAGCCATAGCTACAAGTTTTAGATTGAACTTTGTGCTCAAGGCTTGAAACGCAGCACCTGTTCCGCGGCCACCGCAGCCAATCAGGGCAATTTTAATAGTGTCGGAGCCACCTGCATAGGCTCCTGCGAGAGGAATTCCACTTAATAATGCACCGCCAGTCAGAATGGCTGAGGTCTTTAGGAAATCTCTCCTTTGTTTAGTTTCAGAAATTTTGTTCTTCATGTTATAAATAATTTGAATTAAAAATCAGCTATGGGTTCACGATTGTAATATTTTTCAATTTCTTCTTTTGATGGTGGCACAAGCGGACGCACCACCCTGATGCCAACAAATGTACCACCGGTTAACCACCAGTTACTCTTAGGAATTTGCGGATCGATTTGCTTCCACTCGGCTAATGACCCTCTGCGGCTTGCAGAGCGTAAATCTGTAGCTGGATCTTCATAAGATCCTCCTCTGACAGAATTTGGGTATAAAGTCTCAAATGGTACAACTGGATCCTGTGCAACTGTGCCGGCGAATTTTGTGTAGGTATCAGGCTTGTATTGGTCGTAGGTCCATTCAGTAACATTTCCATGCATATCATGTAATCCCCATGGATTAGGCTTTTTGCTTCCTACAGGGTGTGTTTTGTTGCTACTGTTTGTTTTGAACCAGGCATAGTCCTCGAGTTTTGATTCTGAAGGGTGGGAGTAAGCACCACTGGCTCCCGCCCGACAGGCGTATTCCCATTCTGCTTCTGTAGGAAGCCTGTAAAATTCGCCTGTTCTGGTATAGAGCCATTTGCAGAATTGAATTGCAGCGTATTGAGTCATTCCTATTGCCGGAAAACCTTCTTTTCCCATTCCCCAGGTCATGTCGACATAGGGTTTCGTCGGACGGGTTAAGGCATCAACTTGCGGTTTCAAAGGTATTTTGCTGCGGCTGATTTCCTGATTTTTGTAAACAAATGGTTCAAAAAAGTCCCAGGTAACTTCATGTTTTCCAATCCAGAATGGACTAATTTTTACTTGATGCTGCGGACCTTCATCTGGGCGGCGGCCCACTTCAGTCGCCGGACTACCCATATTAAAATTTCCCCCCGGAATAGCAATCATGTCAAATTTCAGTTCAGTTCCTTCAAGTTCGCGGGTATAATTTTTAAAGTCATTTTCTTGTGCAAATGTGAAAAATGGGAATAAAACTACGCCTAGAAGTACTGATTTAAAATGATGGCTGAGTGGTCTCATAAATAATGTATGCGATTGAAAAATAAATATGCTCAATTTTATTTTAAAAAGCAGGTACTTTGTCAGGATATTTTTGGCGTTTAAACACGCTGTCCGCTATATCTTTTTGGCTCCAAAATGCCAAAAAGGATGCCGCTGCCATCGTTAACGCAGCCAGTGCAATTGATTGCACCCTCGCGTCGATTTATATTTCCCCTCTGGTCGGTGTTCTCCTTTAGACTTGTAAAAGTAAAACAGAGTGCAGAACTTAAGTCTTACAAGTAGTTACAAGGGCAAAGGCAAATTAAGGTGTTCTCTGGGAATTAAAGCCCAAGCGGTGATTTAATCCTTTGCCCTTTTTCTGAACAAACTTCAAATAGAAATTTGGGCTCATGACCCGTTAGCAAGGTATTGATTGTGTTCAGAAGTGTAACTATATGGTTTAACATTTAAACAATATAAAGTTATGCATTTCACTCATTTTATTGGTATTGATGTATCCAAGGACACCTTGGATTTTACTGTTCTACACACAGGTGATTTTCTTTTTCATCTTCAGGTAGAGAATTCGTCAAAAGGGATCAGCAGGTTCGTTAATCATTTAAAAAAAATTAAAGGTAAAGAGGATAAATGTTTGTTTTGCGTGGAGCATACGGGTGTTTACAACTATCATTTGCTTGAATATGCCTCTGTTAATAAGTTGGATATCTGGGTAGAACCAGCATCCAGAATAAAGGCCTCTGCCGGTTTCCAACGCGGTAAAAATGATAAAGTTGATTCCTTAAGAATTGCTCAATATGCTTATAAGAATAGTGAATCTGCGAAGCTATGGCAGGCTCCCCGTGCAGTTATCAGCCAGTTAAAGCGTCTGCTGGCAATGCGTCAGCGCTGCATAAACTTAAAAAAGCAAGCCACCGTGCCTGTTAATGAGAATGCATCTTTTAGCAGTAAAGTCCTCTGCAAGCTTGAAGCAAGTCTTTTTAAACAAACTTTAATAGCTTTAGACAGAGATCTCAAAGGCATTGAAAGATCAATAAAAGAAGTGATTGATAATGATATCGAACTTAAAAGGCTATTTACTCTGATGACGTCCATCAATGGAATTGGGCCAGTTATTGCCGCTCATGTACTGGTTCTTACCAATGAGTTTAAAGACTTCAATTGCGCTAAGAAATTCGCTTGTTATGCAGGAGTTGTGCCTTTTGATCACTCATCGGGTAAAAGCATAAAAGGAAAATCCAGGGTATCGCATTTAGCTCATAAGGGTATTAAACACCTGTTACACATGGCTGCCCTACGAGTCATTCAGTTAGATGGAGAATTATCAGGCTACTTTATTCGAAAAGCAGAGAAAGGAAAGAACAAAATGCTAATCTTGAATGCCATTAGAAATAAGCTTATTCACAGAATATTTGCTGTAGTTAAGAGTGGAATTCCGTATCAGAAAAATTATATTAGTCACTTGGTTTTGTCATAGAAATCACCGTACCAAGCACGATCATATCATTGATAACACCAAGCACAGGTGAAGTGGTCGGTGATAACACCAACCACAGGGAATAGCCCTAAGCTACCTCCTCC
>JBIIRT010000085.1:0-11277 GCA_044341405.1 Daejeonella sp.
TTTCCACGCAATAATTTAATTTTTATTTCTCGCTAAGATTATCAACAACTCAGCAACCGTCTGCAGTTTCTATAAGTGCACAATGAAAAGCCTTTAATATGCACAATAGAATGCATGACATTTGCTCCATTGGCTGATCTTGGAGCCTCGGTTTGAAAATAAGCACAATTTTATACTCAGAGTATAAGAATAGCGATTTTTTCAAACCAATTAACTGCGGTTGGCTATCTTATGAAATGATAGTATTACCAAACAACTACGTTACTATTTGTATTTTATGTTAAAAAAAACTTGTCAATTCGGATATATTCCGAATTGATATACTATATTTGACATATGGATTACAGAATGGATTTGTCAAAGTATAGCGATCAGCCTATTAGCACCCAAGTACTTCTTGGATTGCTAAGGGGGTATAGTCGACCGTATGACAAAATCATGGAAATGGTCAATCAAGGAATTCTTGTTCAACTGAGAAGAGGACTATATATGACATCTCCTTTGGAAAGCACAATAACACCTGAGCCATTTTTAATCGCAAATCATCTTTACGGACCCAGTTACATTTCATTAGATTCAGCCTTGTTTCATTGGGGATTGATTCCAGAGCGGGTTTTTGAGATTTCAAGCGTGACACCGAAAATATCAAAAAAAATCATGGTTCAAAATGTAGTCTATAGCTATACGCATTTACCAATAGCCTATTATCCATTTGGCATTCAATCTTTATCCTTGACTCAAACACAGACGGCATTAATTGCTGGTCCAGAAAAAGCGCTCTGCGATAAGGTGATTACAACGGCAGGCATCAATCTTCGAAGTAGACAGCAAGCTATGGCTTTTTTGGTTGAGGATTTGCGTATAGAGGAAGATCAACTTCGTGAGTTGAACCTACGTGAGATGGTGAAATGGTTGCCTGTATGTCCTAAAAGGAAGTCGATTCAGTGTATGATTGAAATGCTAGAGATGATTTCTTGATTCGGTTGTAAAATTGATGAACAGGAGCTTTTAGGTCTTATTTTGTTTCGTAACAAATAATAGTGTAAATTTGTTACGAAGAAAATATATTTAAAACATTGGAACTAACTGAAAAACAATTAATTGCAAGAATTATAGCTCATGGAAGAGGTTTTGTTTTTACGGCAAAGCTCTTTTCTGGATTAACAGACGATTCAGCTAGCGTTAGAACAGCTTTAACTAGGTTAGTGCAAAAAGATCTATTTTACAATATTTAAGCTAAACTAAAATTAGAGTAATTGTTGTATAAATTTGCATTCGTCACAATAATTCGTATATTTGTGACATGAATGAGTCGATAAGCAGTCAAATTGAGAATAAAATTAAGCGGTCGAAGCCAGGTCAAATTATTCTTCCTTCCGACTTTAAGGACTTGGGCACTTCAACGGCCATAAGGAAAACGCTCTCTCGATTAGTTGATCAGAAAGTGTTAGTTCGTATGGGACAAGGTGTCTATGTAGTTCCCATTCATGATAAATTGTTTGGCGAAGTGCTTCCATCTATGGAAGAAATTGCGGCGTCATTAGCGGAAAAAGAACACGTTAAAATCATGCCTACTGGTCAATATGCATTAAACAAAATTGGACTTTCTAATCAGGTTCCAATGAAAATGGTTTTTCTAACAAATGGAACAAAGAAAAATATAACTATTGGGAAGAGTTCAATTGTATTCCAGCCAACCACAACCAAAAAATTAGCCATGGTAGGAAGTATATCAAGCTTGTTATTTTTGGGATTAGAGGAATTGGATTTAAATCGGCTGACTGAATCAGAGCTAGAAAAAATCATCGCCTTACTCAAAAAGGAAGATCAAAACAATTTGAAGCATGATTTGAAATTAGCACCTGCAAGAATAAGCGATTTTGTCATTAAGAACTACTTAAAACAAACAGTATGATTGAATGGCTTCAAAATCTTGATGATTTCTGCAGGTTTTGTATTTTGAGGTGAGTACTTTAAAGAAAGAAGTTTCATCATTTGCATGAAAAAATAGAAAAATTCATGCATTTTTGAATTTTTTCCATAACTTTGCCTTACAATCGATGAAAGCATTACATCAGCATATTAAGCCAGGTGAAGTATATCGCCGTTCTGACCTAGAATATTTTTCTTCGGCCATTGATCGTCATTTGTCACAATTAGTTCAACAAGGTTCACTATTGCGCTTAAGTCAAGGATTGTATTACGCACCTCAACTTTCTAAGTTTGGAGTTTTACCACCTAATGATGCCGCGCTAGTTGAACGTTTTTTAAAAGATGATGAATTCTTAATCGTATCCCCAAATTTATTTAATTCATTAGGTTTGGGACTTACGCAGTTATACAATACTTCTTGGGTATACAATCATAAACGAAAGGGTGAGTTTACATTAAACGGAAAAAAATTTGAATTCAAGATTAAATCATCTTTTCCTTCTCAACTGACCAAAGAGTTTTTATTTGTAGAATTGTTAAATAGTTTAGAGGATTTAGTTGAAACCCCCGAATTGTCCGAAATACATAATAAAATCAAAGACTTTGATTCAAAAGTATTAGTCCAAATGTCACAGAAGTATGGGTCTGGCCGAACCAGGAAAATTTTGAAATCGATTTTGCGTAAAGATTTAAATTATGCTTGATTTTATTCACAATGACCCTGAGTTTGGGAGTTTAATTTCTATTGTGTCATCCAAATTAGGTATCGACGAGACACTTGTAGAAAAAGACTACTGGATTATGCACGCACTATATTCTTTACAGCAGCAGCAAATTGAATTTGAATTAAAAGGCGGTACGTCTCTCTCAAAAGGGTTCGGTTTAATTCATCGTTTTTCTGAAGATATTGATATTCATATCAAAACCAACTTTGGCTTTGAAGTTGAAGGAAGAGAGGATAAACGAAAAGTGATTGAAGCAAGGAAGTAGTTTTATGATTACTTAGCAGAAAATATGAGTATCGATGGAATTATTCAAGTTGAAAGAGATTATGAATTTGATGACCTTGATAAGTATAGAAGTGGTGGTATTAGATTAAGTTACAAATCATTAACACCCGCACTTGATGGTTTGAAAGATGGCATTTTATTAGAGGTAGGTTTTGACACTATTACACCCAATACACCAAAAGATATATCTTCTTGGATTTGGGACCATCTTCTGTCTATTAATATGCACACCCAGTATATTGATAATACAGCTCCATCAGTACCATGTTATCATCCGGGTAATACATTAGTTGAAAAACTCCAAACGATAATTAGAAAGTTCAGAAATTTTAATAATGGTCAAGAATCTAATGGAAAAAACTTTATGCGTCAATATTATGATGTGTTTTGTCTTTTAGGAAATGAATCGGTAGTGGAATTTATCGGTTCAGCCGAATATTGTGAGCATAAATCAAAACGAATTAAGGGTAAGGATAACGAAATTCCAATTTCTGAACACCCAGCTTTATCGCTTGAAGATCCTGCAGTCCGAAGGTCTTTTGAGGCCAAGTATAAGGCAACATCTAAGCTTTATTACAATGGACAGCCACCATTCGATGAAGTTATGAACAGAATAAAAGATTTTTTGACTAAACTCTGATTGCCGTTGATTACCAATGATTTACCCGGTGCGCAATTCGGTGCGCAGTTAAAACTTAACTCACTGATAATCAATAGAAAATTACCCTGTAATTAGTGTGGTCCACACTTAGAGTATGCAGTTCTAACCATATGGCGAGGCTCCCCAAACATATTTTGTCTAGTAACTCTTCTTCAGAATTATTTAAATTTTATTTCTCGCAGAGACGCAAAGTTGCGACTGGGTGCTGACTATAAATCACTGGTTTGAGATGATATATTTTTGTCGTGGCGGGTCAAGCCCGCCATGACAACGTCTTGCTAATTGATGGAGGTTGCGGGTTGAGCCCGCCATGACAACGTCTTGCTAATGGATGGAGGTTGCGGGGTCAAGCCCGCCATGACAACGTCTTGCTAATTGATGGAGGTTGCGGGTTGAGCCCGCCATGACAAGACATCTTGCTAATTGATGGAGGTTGCGGGGTCAAGCCCGCCATGTCAACGTCTTGCTAATTGATGGAGGTTGCGGGTTGAGCCCGCCATGACAATGCATTGGTGTTGGCACTACGATTCCAGCCACCGAGCTGGAATCTCCTGTTTATTACAACTGATTGTCATCCTGGCGAAGGCCAGGACCTCCTGATTTACAAAATAGATTGTCTCGCTAAGACGCAAAGACGCAGTTTTACAAGATAAAATGACATTCGTAATTTTTAGTATAAACTCTAAACCCTTCCTCCTAGGGCGGAGGAAGCACTGAATCAAGTCTAAGCAGTTCATTTGATAGGCGGAGGCTTCCTAAGCATATCTTGACTGCTATTTTAGCCAGAATAATTTAATTTTATTTCTCGCAGAGACGCAAAGACGCAATAGGTATCGTCTCAAACAAATGATAATTTGAACGTTTATTTTTGCGTCTTGGCGTCTTGGCGAGGAAAAAGCTATTCGCTGTCATGGCGGGCATGACCCACCATGACCCACCATCCCCACCATTCATTTCCCAACAAGGCTCCAACTAGCCGTCTTGTCTAACGGTATAACACTTGAACCTTCAATTTAAATTCAATTAACATATCAATAAACTATCTATTTTGATTTGAAATAATTAATTATACTATATTTGTTTATAAACTAAAACCAAAGCTTTGTTCAATCATATAAACATTGTACCGCGCTGGATTATTTTCTGTTTAGATCTGTTTGTTTGCGCGTTTTCCTTGTGCTTCTCATATTTCCTGAAATTTAATTTCAATATTGGGGAAATCAATAGCAACGAATTGAGCCGGAATATCTTGGTATTCAGCATATTGAATAGTGTAGTTTTCCTTGTTGTGAAGACTTATACCGGTATAATTCGTTATACCAGCGCACAAGATTCCTTCCGGATATTGTTTTCTGTCCTAATTAGTAATGGATTATTCGTTATTGTTAATTTAGTTCTGGTCAGCTTTCATAATCCACCCTACATCTCTAATGTTATCCTTGTAATTAATGGATTAACGGGGTTTTTAATGCTAATTACCTACAGGGTAATGGTAAAATATTTCTTCATGTATGTCAAGAATTTTAAAATTGACAGACAACGGGTTATTATCTACGGGGCCGGTGAAGCAGGGATTGCTGCTAAAAGAACCCTGGATCATGACAATAAGATCAACATGGTATTAGGGGCTTTTATCGATGATGATGAGCGAAAGTCATCCAAATCAATCGATGGAATCAAGATTTTTCATACCAGGGAATTCACTAATCTCGTCTTACAGGAGAAGGTGGACAATCTGATTATAGCGTCCCAAAATATTCCACCTGACAGTAAGAATAAAATCGTAGACATTTGTCTGGAGCATGGTATTAAAGTATTGACTTTACCTCCGGTACGTTCCTGGATTAACGGACAGTTATCGAGCAAGCAATTGCAAAATATCAAAATTGAGGATCTTTTGGAGCGGGAACCTATCCAGATCCATAATGAAATCATCTCGGAACAATTGAGAGGAAAACGGGTGCTGGTTACGGGTGCTGCTGGCTCAATCGGCTCAGAGATTGTACGGCAAATAGCCCATTTTTCTCCTCAGATGATTATTCTTAATGATCAGAGCGAGACACCCTTACATGAACTCCATCTTGAATTACAGGAAAATCATTTTCATAATAACTTTCATTGTTTTATTGGGGACGTAAGGGACCGTATCCGTATGGAGTTATTATTTCAAACGTTCAAACCACATTATGTGTACCATGCAGCTGCATATAAGCATGTGCCAATGATGGAGCATAATCCTGGAGAAGCTGTCAGAACGAATGTAATGGGAACTAAAACCCTTGCTGACCTTTCTATTAAGTATGGGGTTAATAAATTTGTGATGATTTCTACAGATAAGGCTGTTAACCCAACTAATGTGATGGGAGCTTCAAAAAGAATCGCTGAAATTTATGTACAATCTTTATTTAATTCGTATAAATTTAAGCAGCCTACAGTTTATACCAATGGTTTGAGTTACCTCAATGAAAATCGCTCAAATGTCAACACACTTTTTATAACTACCCGATTCGGGAATGTTCTGGGCTCAAACGGTTCTGTAATACCTCGTTTTAAAGCTCAAATTGAGAGAGGAGGACCAATAACTGTGACCCATCCGGATATTACTCGTTATTTTATGACTATACCTGAAGCATGCAGACTAGTATTGGAAGCGGGATCAATGGGTGAAGGAGGAGAGATCTTTATCTTCGATATGGGTAAATCGGTTAAAATTATTGAATTGGCTAAAAAGATGATCCGACTATCGGGTCTTGTACCACATCAGGATATAGCCATTGAATTTTCCGGACTTAGGCCTGGTGAGAAACTTTATGAAGAGTTATTAAATGATCTTGAGAATACCATGCCTACTCATCATGAAAAGATTATGGTTGCACAGGTTAGGGAATATCATTTTCAAACAATCAATAAACATATTTCAGAGCTAATAAAATTGAGTTGCGAATATAAAGACAGGCAGGTAGTAGTGAAGATGAAGGAAATTGTACCGGAGTTTAAAAGTAATAATTCAATTTACGAAGAACTTGATATTCCTGTTGAGTTACCCCATAAATCTATATCTCAGCCTTAAACTGAACAAGAGAATAATTTATAATTTGTGATCAGATCCTATTCAGAATCTTTACAATTAAAGAGAAAAATTTCAGTTTGGTATTTTATACTTCTCTTTTTTCCAATAGTATATTCGGATTTCGTTTTCGCACAAAGTCTTCCCTTAGGCACGCCGGCAATTGAAGATTATTACCTAAGAAAACAGTTAAATGGTGAGCTTGACCCGAGTATTTCTTTTACTGTTCGTCCTGTTTTCCCATTCTTAAACGAAGCAAATAATCGGACTGAATCAGATTCCTTGTTGAATCTAGGTAAACAAATCTTTAGCTCAGCCATTGGTAAAAGCAAAATTTTAATCCTCCCTTTTGTCTGGCAGCAACGATATAACAGTCATCCTTCAAATAACCGGAATGATGGAGCAATGATTCCAGCTAAGGGATATCAAAGTCTTGTAAGTGCCGGTTTTTATGCTAAAGCTGGCCCATTAAGTGTTCAAATCAGACCAGAATATGTCTTTGCTGGAAATTCTAAATTCAATGAATACAGATCACATTTAGGCAACGCAGATCTTCCGGTACGGTTCGGTGATAAGCCTTATTCTAAGCTATTATGGGGACAAAGTAGTTTACGTTTAAATTTTGACCCAATATCCATTGGTCTTAGCAATGAAAATGTTTGGTGGGGCCCAGGGAAACAGAATTCAATATTGATGAGCAATACAGCACCAGGATTCAAGCATTTAACACTTAATACTAGTCGGCCGATAAAGACTCCAATTGGATCACTCGAAACGCAGATCATTGCAGGGCGTTTGGAAGGTTCAGGTTTTAAATCAGGCTTACCGGATGACTGGAGGTATTTATCAGGGATCGTATTGAGCTATCAACCCCGATGGTTACCTGGGCTTTTCCTTGGTATGAGCAGAAGTTTTCAGATTTATAATGAAGACATGGACGATAGTTTTGGAGATTACATGCCCATTTTACAGGCCTTTCAGAAAATTAAGACTAATGAATTTGATAAACGAAGAGATCAGCTTACTTCGGTATTTGCGCGTTGGCTTTTGACCGGATCGAGAGCAGAGGTTTATTTTGAATATGGTAAAAATGATCATTCCTGGAATACGCGTGATTTCCTGATGAGTCCGTATCATTCCAGGGCATATACCTTGGGAATGAGCAAATTGATGCCATTTAAAGGGAAAGAAGATGAGTTTATTCAATTGGGAGTAGAACTGACGCATATGGAACAATCCATTGACCGTATTTTTAGGCCTGCAGGCGAATGGTATATGCACGGTGAGGTATTACATGGGTATACCAATCGTGGCGAGGTTTTGGGGGCAGGTATTGGTCCTGGGGGGAATTTGCTTTCTGCAAATGTGAGTTGGGTAAAGGGCTTGAAACAGATAGGTTTGCAGCTTGAACGTTATGAGCATAATGGAGATCTTGCTACTGCATCAGGGTATGGTTCTTGGATAGATTTTAATATGGCAGCTTTTGGTAGCTGGACTCATAATAAGTTTATTTTTAATGCAAAATTACAGGGAATACAATCGGTGAATTATCAGTGGCTATCTGGGCCGCTTGGTTCTCCAAATAAGAATATGTTTCATTTGAATGGGGAAGTGGGGTTGATGTATAGGTTTTGATTAATTACGAATTAAAAATTACAGATTACGGATTAGGAATGTGGTAATTTATCGATTGGGGGGAATTAGAGAATTAGCAAATGAGCAAACGGTTCCGTCATTTCGATGAGCGAATGGAATTATTGAATGGAAAGAAAGTTTTGTCGCGAAGAGAAATCTGTTGATTAAAGCTGTGTTAATCAGTATTAGATTTCTCTTCGTACCTGCCCGTCCGGTCAGGCAGGAATGACGGATACAGCAACCCCGTCATTTCGATGAGCGAATGGAATTATTGAATGGAAAGAAAGTTTTGGCGTGAAGAGAAATCTGTTGATTAAAGCTTGTGATATTCAGCATGAGATTTCTCTTCGTACCTGCCCGTCTGGTCAGGCAGGAATTACGGTATTAATGATACATATTTATTAATGAAGCACAATTTAATCTCAATACTCAATACTCACTACTCAATACTCTTCCATGCAAAATAGATTTCAACATATACTACTAAGTTTACTAATCATGATCTCCTTCGCTTCCTGCAAAGGTTTGCAAAAGGATACCATAGTTTATAGAAACGATTTTGAAGGAGTTGATTTGACGGGGATTATTAGTGGTAAAATTGAAGAATACAATGGCTCTAAGGTTATCGGCCGATATTCTGAAAATGGATTTCTACTCAAGTTAGATAGTTTACCAGTTCATAACATGGTTCAGATTAGCTTCGATTTGTATATACATGATACCTGGGATGGGAATGCCGCAAAGCCCGTAGGCCCAGATATTTGGATTATGAATATTGACGGTTGGAGTGCTATTTATGCAACCATTGCAAATGGATCGTGTACGAATTGTTTTCAGTCTTACCCGGTTTTGCAACCTTCAATAGTTAATGGTGTTTTTAATTTCTTCAATAATAAACCCAATAGCAATGCGATAAAAACGGATTTACCTGGAGCTTGTAAGTTAAAGGATTCTAAAGGTGGTACGTCTATGTACAGAATACTGCGCACGATAGAACATACTCAAAGCACGCTGGATATTGGTTGCTTTGCCCAGCTTGAGGATCCGGATACGGCCAATAAAAATTGTAATGAAAGCTGGTCGGTTGATAATATGGTAGTTAAAACGATTGAATTCAAGTGAGATGATGCAAAAAAATGCTTTAGTATTTATTCTATTTTTGCTTATTTCAAGTGAAGTCTTTGCTCAGTCTCTGCCTGTAGGTATGCCTGTCATTGAAGATTATTTTCGCAGGGAGCAATTATTGGGGACTAAGGATTCACTTATTTCTTTTACCATCAGACCAATCTATGCTGGGGATGAGTTGAATTCTGGGATAGATACCCTTTCTGCTGGAAACAGATTGTTTAAGTTTAATAGCCGTTTAAACCTTCCGGGCGATCGTGCATTTTTTCAGCTATTACCATTAAGTTTGCAGCATCAGTATAATTCAATTCTTCCGTATGATTGGAATGATGGTGCCATGATTCCGGCCATTGGTCATCAGACTCAAGTAAGTTTTGGGGCTTTCTTCAAATATGGGCCTTTGAGCGTTCAATTAAGACCTGAATATGTTAATGCGGAAAATCCCGCATTTGAACGTTTTCCATCAGAGCAATATGATATAGTCTGGGCGAGGTATTATGACAACTATTTTAACGTATCTGATATTACAGAACGTTATGGAAAGGGTCCATATTCGAAATTATTTTGGGGTCAAAGTAGTGTAAGATTAACTTTTGATCCCGTATCTATTGGTATTTCAAATGAAAACCTTTGGTGGGGTCCAGGCAGAAGGAGTTCCCTGCTGATGAGTAATAATGCACCCGGCTTCAAGCACATCACCCTGAATACTAGTCGCCCTGTTCAGACACCAATAGGTTCTTTTGAAGCTCAGATGATTGCCGGTCGACTGGAGAATTCCGGTATTTTACCGCCACAAGAGAACATGGTTTTTGAAGGCCGGTCGCTTTACGTACCCAAAAGAGATGATTGGCGTTTTCTTTCAGGATTTGTTTTAACCTACAATCCAAAAGGGGTACCTGGATTGTTTATCGGTGCAAGTCAGGTCTCGCAGATGTATAAGCAGGATGCAGGTCAGCGAATATCAGATTTTCTGCCTTTATTGCTGCCATTAGAAAGTAAAGAAGCAGCGTCAATCAGAGACCGGTATTCCAGCGTATTTTTTCGTTGGCTTATGCAGGGAGCAAACGCTGAGGTATATGGAGAATACGGGCATCAGGGAAAGCGCACTACCTTTTTAAGAGAGCCCGACAAGTCAGCAGCTTATTTGTTTGGTCTAAGGAAAATTTCTCCTTTGAAGAGACACCCTGGTCAATACCTTCAGGTTTCATTAGAATTTACTCAGTTGCAGCAAACCTCTGTTCCTGAACGGGGTGGATGGTATACAAGTTCTGTGGTAAGGCATGGCTATACGCATATGGGCCAGCTATTGGGAGCAGGTATTGGTCCGGGAAGCAATCTACAGTCGCTGGATATTAGTTGGTTTAAGGGTTTGAAGAGAATAGGAGTTCAAGTTGAACGCTATCTTCATAATAATGACTTCTATTACCAGGTGTATAATAATCCCATTGATATTAGAAAACATTATGTGGATATGAGCGCTGCGGTTTCCGCCGACTGGGATTATAAAAATCTTGTTTTTAGCGCCAAGGGAGCTATGATCCGTTCCCTAAACTACCAGTATGTACTCTATAACCGTCCGGATGATTATTTTATTACTGGTTGGGATAGGCTTAACTATCAGGTTAAGTTGGGAGTGATGTATCGGTTTTAATCAATTGATAGTTGATAATTGACAGTTGACAATGAACTAAAGACTTACGAAATCACATAGGCGATTGGAAGTTGATTTCGTTAGTTGCATCCTACTGCGCAAATGAGTCCGTCATTTCGATGAGCGACATCAATTGTTGTCTTTAAAAATATTATCAACGCGAAGAGAAATCTCAAGATCAAATACACAACCTAGC
>JBIIRT010000086.1:0-11274 GCA_044341405.1 Daejeonella sp.
AACGCGAAGAGAAATCTCATGATCAAAGGCACAGCCTCGAAACAACAGATTTCTCCACAACGCAAATTCTGGCCTTAAAAAGAAAATACTGCCGCTGTGTTCGAAATGACGGAATCGGTGAACCCGTTTTCCTCTGGTCGGTGTTATCACCGTGCCAGCACCCTCTAGTCCGTTCCCTCCCTCTGGTCGGTGTTATCACCGTACCAGGGCTCTCAATTCGGTGTTATCACCGTACCATTACCCTCAATCATCACTAATTTCCTCGTAAAGCCTAAGAATATTATCTTTATGAAGATCTAAACTAAAATATTTCTCTATCCTTTCCCTTGAGCAACTTCCAAATAATTTAATGCTTGAAGGATCATTCAGGAAAAGTTCTATTTTATCAGCAAGGTCTTCTGAATTTTTATTTTCAAACAAATAACCATTTTGTTCATTAGCAATTTGTTCTGTCGTTCCTCCGGCATTCGAGCCAATTACAGGCAATCCTAAACTCATAGCTTCCATGATAACACCGCCAAAAGGTTCCGGCTCGCCTGAAGGCAAGACAAAAACATCAAATAATTTATAATAAGGAAGCGGATTAGTTAAATGTCCCAGAAAATGTATCCGGTCTTCAAGATGGTATTTTTTAATAAGTGATGTAATATTTTCTTTTTGCCATTCATAGCCTGGTACATAATCACCGATTAAAATTGCCTGAATATTTTTACCGGTTTTTTGAGTAAGTATCCCAATTGCTTCGATTAGGTATTCCTGTCCTTTTCTAATCAGCCTGATCCTCGAAGTGCAACCCAGCACCAGGTCTGCCTGATTCAAGCCTTGCTGAAGTTCTTCAGAGATTGACATTTCGGTTTTAATCTGAGGAATCTCAAAACCATTGTAAATGCTCAAAACCTTTTTATGCCCATGGAATTGATCGGCCATGGTCTTTGATACACACACCACTTTGTCTGAAAAACGGGTTATAAATGCCGAGTAAAATGGCCAGAACCTTTTAAAATCCCCAAACCATTCTCTGATATGCCAAATGTGTTTTCTTCCTGAAATGCTGGCGGCCAAAGCTGGAGCCGGAACTACTCCCGAATTGGTATGAATAATATGAATATCGTATTTCAGAATAATTTTTCTGATAGAAATCAGGTTGTTGATAAATCGAATAAGGGTTGATAGAATATATTTTAATTTGAAAGATTTACGTGTGAAAATGTAAAGATCTTCATTCAAAAGAATCCTGTCTTCTGGTAGTATAGCCTTTAGTTCAGCAGACAAGCTGCCTGAATCTGGCAATAAAACATATACATTATAATGCTCGTTGAGAATACGAACCAGTTTAATCAATGATCGGCTTGCGCCGTACATATCACCACTGTGACCAACCATCAGTACATTAGTGCTCATCACTTAAGTCCGAATTTAGTTTCATGTTGTCTGTACCACTCCAAGAAGCAAAAAATATTCCAGACTAAGCGATAATTTGTTCCTGGCATTCGTTTTTTTGAATTATTCCATAATGTAAGTACCGTATCTGAATTCAGATATGGATTCTTTTTAAGGTTTTCTTCAGAAAATAAATAGGAAGAAAGCTCGCTGAGGCTGGAATTAATCCATTGAAGCTTAGGAGTTTCAAATCCCTGCTTCGGACGGTTTGATATCAGCTCTGAAACAGCTGGTGGCAATTTCTGCTTTAACAACTGTCTCAGATAGTTTTTTGACTGAAATAAATTGTTGTTAAATTGGGAAGAGGATTTAACTACTTCTTCAACCAACTGATGGTCCAGAAATGGGGTGCGTGCTTCAACGCTACAGGCCATCATCATCCGGTCGGTTTTTACTAGTAGGTCGTCTGGCAACCATGTCAGCAAATCGAGCATGAGACTTGACTCAAGTTTACCTGATTTTTTTCCGAAGTTCTGAAGGAAACCATTAAATTGTTGTGTGTAATTTCCGGTATTTTTTAAAGAATTGGTTAGGTAATTGCGACTTAATTCCGGACTCAAAATGGAGGTCCACCGGGAAACACCTGTATCATATTTGAAGGATTCAATGCTCCTTAATTTATTCCTGATCCGGTCAAATTTACGAACTCCCATGCCCGAAATAATTTCTAATAATGCATTAGCCCCAAAAAATGGTAGTTTTCCTAAACCATAAAAATATTTTTCGTAACGATAATGATCGTATCCATGAAACAGTTCATCTGCTCCTTCTCCTGATAGTACGACTTTAACATGCTGAGAAATTGATTTCGCAATAAGGTAGGTTGGTATAATGGCCGAATCGCCAAGGGGCTGGTCGGCATGATAAATAGCATCTGAGAAATTCTCAACTGTGATGTCTTCCAGCCTCAAATTTACAAGATCGAGGTCTAGAGATGCTGCTACTTTTTTTGCAAATACAGATTCATCAATAGATTTATCAGCAAAACCAACATTAAAGGCCTTTACTTTTTTCCCGGCTAACTGCTTCATGTAACACGCGAGCAGGGATGAATCTATTCCTCCGCTAAGTAGCAATCCAATATCGACATTGGCAACTAGTCTGTATTTTATACTTTTTTCGATGAGGCTGTCGATCTCCTCAATCTCCATTAGTTCTTTTCGCTGTCCGACATAGTCGAATATATTCCAGTAAGTAACAGTTCCCCAAAGGTTTTTGCCAAGGTTATACCTGTATACATTGGCCGGACTTACTTGCCTAACCTTCTTGTAAATAGTACCTGGACCTGGAATGTATTGAAGGGAGAGGAAATTTAACAGGCTTTCCTCGTCAATATCAAGTGCTATATTTTTGAAAGCATGAAAAAACTTAATTTCTGAAGAAAATAGTATAAGCTCTTCATTTTCAAATATAAAAAGTGGCTTTTTGCCTAATCTGTCGCGAGCAAAAATAACCTGCTTCTCTTTGCGATCATAAATAACAAGGGCAAACATTCCTCTAAGAACCTTGCAAAAATGTTCTCCATATTGACTGTATGCTGCAAGAATTACCTCAGTATCAGTCTCGGTTCTAAAAATATGGCCGAGCTTTTTCAGATCTGATTTTAGTTCCTGATAATTGAATATCTCACCATTAAAAACAATAACATACCGTTCACAGGAAGAATGAAATGGCTGATTGCCATCAGAGGAAAGATCTATAATTGACAAGCGGCGATGACCTAAGCAAATGCCATCTTCCATCCAAACTCCTTTGTTATCTGGCCCACGGTATTCCATCTGGTCAAGGGCATGGCTGAGTGGATCAAAATAATCTGAGCGAAAGTTTTTTATTTCCTTTTTAGAGATTATACCAATGATGCCACACATATTAGATTAATATTTATCGATCATGGTCAGTAATCTATTTACGGCTCTTTATGACTTTTGCCGGAACCCCACCAACTATACTGTAAGGAGGAACATCTTTAGTGACAACACTTCCTGCTGCAATTACTGATCCACGCCCAATGGTAACACCTGCAAGAATTACTGTATTGGCCGCAATCCAACAATCGTCTTCTATTTTCACAAATTCCCGTTTTACTCCCTGTTCTTTTATGCTCAGTTCGGGATGATCAAATAAGTGATTTTCGGCATAAATACTTACCCTTGGCGACATCATCACATTGTCTCCTATTTCAATAAAACCTGAACATCCTATGTAGGAATATGGCCCGATACTTGAGTTGTTTCCGATTTTGAGACCTTCGCCAATTGCAGATCCATAAATATTCGTTGGTCTGATGATAGCATGTTTGCCGATTGTTACACGGTCACCTGCTATAATCCCACGGTAGGTCATGCAGTTTACCTCAGCATAATCCTCAACTATGAAATCTCTTCCAACACTCAGATGCCTTGCATAACGTATTGATGCTCCTTTGCCAACTAACACCCATCCGCTTGAACGTTTGAAATACAGGCGTTGAATCATTCCGCGGAGGTAAAAGAAAGATAATCGGTATAGGGTAGTCAGAATATCATAGCTCTTCCATTCAGCTGGGAAACGGTCTACAATGAATTTGTATCTGCGGAAGAATCCTGTTTCTGAACTCATAAGGTTAAGCAAAACTATGATTTAATTTTGAATTGCAGGAAAGACCCAAATTAAAAAATGGGGATAAAAAATTAAAAATGGTGAATACAGGAATTAGTCTGATTAGGATCATTGCTGTGGGGTGGAGTTAGCACTGTTCAGGATATTTCGATTTCTAATTCGGCACAAACTCTAATTTTTCAGCCTCACCCCTCACAAAATTTCAGATCATTCAAATTTTCAGTTTAAATAGAATGCTCTCATGTGTTTTCCAATAATTTTCATTCTTGAAACGAAATATCAATGGCATTGGTAGATCTATCTTATCTATCTGCATTTCGGCGCTAAAGCACCGGTATTTGTTCCATTCTTGTCGCTTAGGTTTTGGGCTAAAGCCCAATCTGAAGCCCCTAATCCTAACCCGGCGCTAAAGCACCGGGCTATTCAGCAATGCGGCTATCCCAAGGCACAGCATTTTTTATTCAATCATGAACACCAGTAGGATTACTCAATAGGCCCCAGCTTCAGCTGGGGTTAATGAGATTGTTCAATTTCGGGCTTTAGCCCAATTTGAATGCCCTAATCCTAGTCCGGAGCTAAAGCACCTGGCTATTCAGCTATCCAAAGGAACAAGATTTTATTCAATCATGAACAGCAGGTTTACTCAATAGGCCATAGCTTCAGCTGGGGTGGGTCAACGAGTTTGATCGCGGGCTTCAGCCCAACATTAAGCATTCGTTTAGGAAAATTAGATTAGGCTTCAGCCCGATAGATAGAATAATTACCTTTTGTAATATGTTTGAAATAAAACGGGATTTTGACTTGGATCTAAAGCACGGTCGATTGAACTAAATGATCATCAAAGGGCTTGGATTTTTTTTTCAATCAAGTCAATTCCCCAAAATCTCTTGGTATCCTATCCTCTCACCGCTAAAGGAGAAATCAGTTTAATAGGAATTCGGAGAATTAAGATGTGAGTAACTTAATTCATGTTCAATCATGTTCTCAATAATTGAGTTGAGTCCGCGTTTAGCTTTCCAATTTAATTCTCTGTTGGCTTTCCCCGGGTCTGCCCTACCAATTTGTAAATCAGTTGGCCGTCTGAGCACTTCGTCAATGATTACGTGCTCTTCCCAATTTAAATCCAAAGCTTTGAATGTGAAATCAATGAATTCTTTCAAAGTATGGCTCCTACCTGTAGCGATGATATAATCTTTTGGTTGTTCCTGCTGCATCATTAACCACATAGCCTCTACATAATCAGGTGCCCAGCCCCAATCACGTTCTATATTGATATTTCCAAGGCTAAGTTTATTTAATCTGTTTCTGTGAATTTTACAGGCTGCAGATATTATTTTTTTGGTTACGAAGTGTTCTGGTCTTAAGGGTGATTCATGATTGAATAAGATTCCAGTGCAGGCAAATAGGTTATAAGCTTCACGGTAATTGTCTATTTGCCAGAATGCGGTTGCCTTTGCAATGGCATACGGACTTCTTGGGTGAAAAATGGTATCTTCATTTGCAGGAATGCTGCTATCTCCAAAACACTCACTCGAACCGGCATTGTATAATTTGATAGGCAGATTGCTAAATTTTACTGCTTCCAGAAGATTTAAATTTCCAGTACTTATACTTTCATGGGTTTCATGGGGCTGATCAAATGATAAACGGACTGAACTTTGACCTGCAAGATTATAAACTTCATCTGGTTTAATTTTATTTATACACTCAAGAGTGTTTCCAAAATCAGTAATATTTATTGAGAGTAATTTGATTTCGTCTTTTATCCCAAGCTTTTTCAGATTGATAAAAGGGGAAGTTTGAGCATCACGGGAAGCTCCATACACATTATAACCTTTTTCCAGTAAAAATTGAGCTAGGTATGAACCATCTTGTCCGGAGACCCCGCAAATTAGAGCTTTCTTCAAGGATTTAATTTGTATCTAATATTCTAGTTTTCTAATAGAATACACGTTTATAATTAACAATTTACGAAAATGCTAATTTTTATTGAGAGCTGTATGAAAAGTTTTAATTAATTCTTTTACATTCTTTTCCCACGAAAATTGCTTTAATCGTTCGCTTCCCTTTCTGATAAGCTCAGACTTAACTTTATTGTCTTCAATCAAGGCATTCATTTTATTTCTTATGTCATCAACATTGAAGGGATTGAAACATAAAACTGCATCACCGCCAACCTCTGGAAGGCAGGTATTATCAGCTACAATTACAGGTAGCTGGTGATGAAAAGCTTCAAGTACCGGAACCCCAAACCCTTCATTAATGGATGGGAAGGCATATATTTCGGCATACTTGTAAAAATATGCCAAATCTTGATCACTGGCATAACCTGGGGTGATAACGAATTCGCGGAGGTTTAATCTCTCAATAACCTCATGAATTGCAGCACTATCGTCCATGTCACTTTTCGGACTTGGTTGTCCGACAAGAATCAGCGAATATTCCTTATGCCCTGAAAGTCTCACCAAGTTAAAGGCTTCAATCAGCCGGACTAAATTTTTTCTTTTTTCGAGGGTGCCAACGTGTAAAATAAATTTTGAGGTTGGGATATTGAATGTCGGAATATATCCAGGTTCAGGCTCAGCCACGGCTATTGTCTTAGGTGCAAGGTGGATGGCCTTAATCCTCTGGCGATCTATACCTGTAAAGTGCGCAATTCTATTTCTGGTGTATTCTGAAATGGTAATAATAACCGGTGCCTTTTTTGCAGCGTTAACGCCAAAAACCTTAAATAGTTTGAGCCATTGCGAATTATAATGGCTGGAATATTCAAAGAAGAAAGCATCATAAAATACCGGTATTGCCTTGAATCCTGGGGTGAAATACGGAACAAAATAATCTGTGCAAAATAGAATGTCACATTTGCTAAGGTTTGCTTTAATTGGAAGAATAATCTGCTTCCAAATAGTAAAACGGATATGCTCAATCAATTTAAGTAGTTTTAAAGGGCCGGTGTAAACCGGAAATGAAGTGTCAAAAAAAACGAATTCACAATCGTATTTATCACTTTTAAATTGATTATATATTTCTTCCAGATAAGTTTTTGAACCCGTCTTTGCAATCCTGAGGTCACGAATGTCAAGTCCGATTTTTATTTTTTTTGACATAGATTAGGCGAAGTCCATATTTCTGCAAAATTAATTTAATTATTAGTATTTGGACATTGTTAAGAATTTTCCTTTGGGACCTTGATAATTTCTGGGGTATATCCTGCCATCATATTCACAAATATGCCGGAAAAGAACCAGCTGATGTAAGAAATGTAAACCGAAGACTCAAGTTCTGAAGTGAAAAGCGGGATAATAAAACCGATCTTCATTAGGAGCAAGCTTAAACAAACTTGTCTTTCTTTGCCCTTTAAAATTGGATACCATTTCCAGCAAGTTTTGATAAAGTAAATATGCATCCAAAGGTAAAGCAATAATGCAGCCAATCCTGTTTGTACACCAATTACAATATATTGATTCTCACCGCCAGTGGTATCGCCTAAACTGCCCGCAACTCTACCTGACTCACCCAGGCCTAAGCCAATGGGGTTGCTTGCAATTGCTTCAATACCTTCAATCCAGGCAATCACATGACCCACACTTGAAGGATTTGTAAAGGTTAGCGTTTCATAAATATATTCGTATAAATCGGGGTTTATTATAAGCATGAAGAATATAAAATATACACTCAATGCTATAAAACCGGTATATATGATGTTGAGAAGTAGTTTTTTCTTTGTGATCAATGCATAAATAAAAATCATGATGAAGTAGCTGGCAAGTGATGATCTTGATAATGCGAAAAAAATAGAAAATTGGGTGGCTACAATAGCAATAATTCCCAAAGTATCAACTTTGATCTTGTTATCATCACCTGTATAAAGACCAGCAAGTATTGCGAGTGCTAATAAGGTAGATGCAGCAAACTCAAGAGGGTTTGCAAAAAAGCTGGCAAATCTTCTGAGTCCTGTTGAGGTTTCAAATGTCCAGGAAAGACCATAATTACCTGTGGATTCCTGATTGAAGTAATAAAAGTTGAAATCAGCATATCCTGTCAGGGTTTGAAAATGTTGATTGCTTAAAATTTCAAACAAGAGTATTGATGCGGCTGCGATAAAAACAGCTAAAATATAATGAAAGTACTTACTGATGTAGATACGTGCAGGATCAAAAATGCGGCCAGCAAAATAAATAAAAGTAAAAAAACTTGAACTTTTAAATGCGATAAGCTTATCCCCTAAACTATACTGACCAATCGGTAAAAAAACATAAAGTAGGGTGTAGGTAAAATATGCCAGAACAACATAATCTATAATTTGAAACCTGATCCGGCTTTTCATCTCCCAAATACCTATACCCAGGGTTATTAAGATGAGTACTTCCTTGAAAGGTTGCATAACAGGTACAATGTTTCCAAGGCCTGATTGGAGAGCTACAGAAAGACTAGTAGTATAAATAGGAAGACCAACGATCAGAAATATCAAAACGCCTTGTCTATTCCTTGAGATTAGGTTTTTAAGCGCAATAAAAAAGGCTGAGAAATAAATTAATGGGAATATGAACATTCTTAGCTTTTGCTTATTATAATCTCTGAACGAAAATTTTGTAAAAATATATGAATTATTGATTACAGACTAAATTATATATTATGATTTGTTCGGAGGCGGTGATATTTAGAGTTTCTGATTTTTACTTTTATTAATGGTACCTCTGCATAGCAAGTAAAATATTCCCCTATTTTTGTAAGCATAATGATTGATAAGAACATACTAATTGCTGCTCTAGCTAGAGATTGCGAAGATTCTTTAAGGACTAATATTCCTTTGATTGAAGAATTGAGATCTCAATGTTCTTGGTCACAAGTTGTGGTGGTTGAAAATGACAGTAAAGACGGAACTAAGGATTTATTAAATGATTGGAAGATTAATTCGAATGGCGTTACTATAATTTCTAACGATTTTGGAACTAAAACTATTCCTGATAAGAGTGATTTAATAATAAACCCTTACACCACCTATCATCGGATTGATAAAATGGTTTCTTACAGAAATCTATATTTGGATCATATCAATCAAGTTGAACACCCGATTGACTTGGTTATTATTATTGATATTGATGTAATAGAAATTTCTTTAAAAGGTTTGATTAATTCAATAAATTCTTTTGAAGACAAGACCGGAGCTGTTTTTTCAAATGGCATAAGTGTGATGGATACTCCTGTTGGATTATCAGAAATTTATTATGATACGTTTGCAGTTTGGGAGTATCCATTATCGAATGAGTTTAGCTATTCTGCCGGGTCTTTGGCAAGTACTTTTAAATCTATAAATAGAAGCATCAAAAAATCACCCCTTTACAGCGTTATTTCTGCTTTTGGCGGTGTTGGCATTTATAATTATGCCGCAATTAAGGATTTACGATATAAAACCGTTCTGAACCCAGTAAATCAGCAGGAAGCTATTTGTGAACACATTCCTTTTAATCAGCAAATCATTAAACGTGGTTTCAAAAATTATATAGCCAGAGATTTTCAGGTTATTTACCAAAGGCATAACTGGATTTTGATTATTAAGCTTGTATTGCCTATAAAAGTTTTTAACTTTTTGCATCCCATTTTATTGAAATTCAAAAAAGAATAAGCTCTTTCTCCTCAAGACAAAGCAAAGCCAGAGAGCTAATCAATTGTTTTATACTTCCGCAGAATACCTGAACCCCCTGTAAGACGAAAGCAACTCCTTATCGCTCAGTAAATAATCTTTTTCCTTCCTTCCTAAGAAATAAAAACCACTGGCGGCATCTATTGTGCCTTTGCTTCTATTCAAGATAATATCAAAGTATTTAATCCAAAAGAATAAAAATGTTCCCCCATAACTTAATATGCGGTCGATCTTCTTGCTGTTCGCAAAACTTGTCAGAAAATATTTTAGTGACCAGACCAAGGCAGATCCTGCCCCGGCGACTACCCCACTATTGATTTCATTAAATTTCCTGAACATACGTCTGTGGCCCAGGTGGGTGAATCTGAGAAAATCATATTTACCTCCATGCACCTGTTGCATAAAAGGCGTTTCCGCGTAAATCAGTCCGTTATTTTTCAAGACACGATGCATTTCCCTGACACATAAAAATGGATCAAGTACGTGTTCCAGTACGGCTTGTGCAATAATCAGATCAAAGCATTCATCGATAAAGGGAATTTCATGCGCATCGCAAATTACTGTGGTATTCGGACCATAAGAAACATCGGTTTCGACAATAAGGTCATTACCGTCTAACATATTTTTCAAATGTTTGATGCCTACACCGTCAACACTTCCGCCTAAAATTAAAATCCGAAGTGGTTTTTGACCTTTTAATAATTCAGAAATATGGAGGTAGTTTTTTTCACTGACATCATTATACGTGATATCGGGTTGAATCTTTTTAAGAAACCGTGTCAGACCACTATTATAGGTTTTGAAGAATATGTCACCTTCACTTTTGAAATCGTTTTGCTCAAAGAGTTCATTTGACGGATTGATTAAAATAGGGATCTTGTTATAAACGGGGTAAAAAGCATTACAGATATCGTTTTTACATTTGAATCCTTCTGCAGTTTTTTCTAATGATTTCTTACAGGCAGGACAGACAATGATTTGTGATAGCGTGTAATTACCCATTGAAAATTATTCTGATTCTATAAATGATGTGTTTAGAATTACAGGTTGGATATAAATCAAAATAGTCAGGATGCAATAGTTTTAGTTGCCCGGGTCACTGCAATTTTCTCAACAGCTCTCCTTATTCCTGTACTATCAAATCCACATTCTGCCCAAAGTTCTACCTGTTCACCATGTTCAATTATTTTATCAGGTATTCCAAGTCTGACAATGTTTGATGAATAGTTATTGTCAGCCATAAACTCGAGCACTGCACTTCCCATTCCGCCCTGTATGCAACCATCTTCCACTGTAATAACATTTTTAAACTTTTTAAAAACGTGGTGAAGAACAGAGCTGTCCAAAGGTTTTACAAACCGCATGTCATAATGAGCTGGATGAATTCCCTCAGAATTCAATTCAAGGCATGCTTTAACAACTTCATTTCCAATGTGCCCAATACTCAGGATAGCAACATCTTCCCCGTCACAAATCATTCTCGCTTTCCCAACTTCTAAGGCTTTTAATGGGCGTCTCCATTCCGGCATGACCCCGTTTCCTCTTGGGTATCGGATACTGAAAGGCCCCATATTTTCCTGCTGTGCAGTGAA
>JBIIRT010000087.1:0-11125 GCA_044341405.1 Daejeonella sp.
GATGATACTTGAAATATTTTACAATTCCAGATATTGGATTTCTGTTCACATGAACATTTATTGGCGACATAAATACAGATACCTGAATTCTTTTGTCCTTTAAATATTCAGTTTCTTCAGTTTCTTCGATGACTACCACTTTACCATCTGCAGGGCAAATGATATGTTTATCATTCTTTGAGACCAAAATAAACGGGTTTCTAAAGAATTGAAGGATGATAACAAATAAAGCAAAAGACAGGATATAAATTATCCAGCGGAACCATACTACTTCGGGAAGCAGAAAATTTACAACAGCATTTAAGACGAATATAAATAGAATACAAAGTGCTATGGATGTATAGCCTTCTTTGTGTATGGTCATTTTTTTATAGCTCATTTCGAAGCGAAATTACGATTTTAGATTTAATGCTGATTAAGGAATTATTTAATTTCCGGATTATACCGCTCTGTAAATATCATTCAGGTTTCTTCCCAAGCCATTGTAATCAAGTCCGAAGCCAACAACAAAGCCATCGGGTATTTCAAATCCGACATAACTGATCTCATCAAATTTTGTTTTTAAAGATTTAGGCTTCATTAACAGTGTACAAACATTAATTGAGGCCGGATTTTCCTTATAAATCATATCTAAAAGATAACGAAGGGTTTTTCCACTATCAACAATATCTTCAACCAGGATTACATCGCGATCTTTTAGTGACATATTTATGCCCAACTCTTCTTTTATCTTTCCGCTATTTTTATCCCCTTTATAGGATGATATTTTTACAAACGTAAGTTCTGAAGCAATGTTAATTTCCTTCATCAGATCAGCAAGAAAAATGAAACTTCCATTTAATACACCAATAAAAACAGGAATACGGTTTTCAAAATCCACATTGATTTGTATACCCAATAAACGGATACGCTTTTCGATCTGATCCAACTCAAGCATCAGTTCAAAATTTTTCTCATCAATTTCTATCCTCATGGTATAAATTTAGATATAAGGCTTTTATTATTGATTTTTATTTTTCGAATCCCGTTCATTCTTTCTGCTTTCCCTTCTTTCTTTGCGGCTTGGGGTTTTTGTCGGTACTGTGTCTTTAGCTATTATCTTTACTTTAGGCAACTCTTTAACCTGAACTGTATCCTGACGCTTCCTGCCAAATATTTCCTGGAGAATGGATTCTTTATCCTCTGATTCCTCATCAATCATTAGCCTGTCGACGATAAGTGAATCACTTGTGGGTATTCCCGCCCTCAGACTTTCCTTTAATCTTACATTCCAAAAGCCATACCCGGTACTATCAGCCTCTGTCATGCCACGCCTGGCCATGATTCCACCAATAAAGTTGAAATATGATGAAAGTCCGGGTCTTAAACTCCCATCTCCTTCAAACCTGTACAAGCCTGATTTAGGTCTGGGAACAATGCTGGCTAAGAATATTCCTTCTCCCAAATCAAGCTCTGAAGGATGTTTATCAAAATAATATCTTGATGCTTCCCCAATCCCATAAACATTACTACCCCATTCAATCAGATTGAGATAGGTTTCAAACATTCTCTGTTTACTTGAGAGCTTGCCATTTTCCATAATCCATACAATCAGGATTTCCTCAATTTTTCTTGCTAGAGTTTTTTGTCTGTTCAGATAAACATTTTTTGCAAGCTGCATCGAAATAGTACTTCCCCCTCTTTTAAAGGCTCCGGCTTTAAAATTGGTTATAATGGAACTACGGATAGAGGCTTCAACAAAGCCATTGTGACTATAAAATGAAGGATCTTCTGCTGTTAGTAATGCATTTTTTAAATCGGGACTGATCTGATCGATTGGTACAAAATTTGGGTTCTCCGGACCAATTATGATGTCACGCATTGGTTTTCCATATTCATAAGGGGTATAGACAAAAGCACTGTTGATCTTTTGGAGATTTGTTTTCCCCCATTTAAGAACCTTGAATCCTTCATTCTTTAATTTAGAATTGAAAATTACACTATCCGGATTTTGTGAATCGAGATAAAAATTGAGATCATATTGCAGTTTTCCGGTAACTTGAATACCTTCCAGGGATTCGAAAAGTCCTTTTGGAAATGAATTTATTAACTCATGTGCATCAAGCTCTTCAGTATGAAGTTTTAGCTCATAAATTTTGGAAGGACCGACTGTGTATTTTATGAATGGATGTAACTGTATATTCTTGAGATGTATAGTGGAAGTGCTGTCAATTGCAATGAAGTTCTTTCCAAATACCATATCAGCATCAAGGGAGGCATCCGGAACAATAATATCATTCCCTGCAATCCTTCGATGATTGACTAGCATATTCTTAACCCGCCATGAGCCATTCACTTCCAGTTGACTTCCGCTTCGGTTTACCCCTCGCATCTCAGTCATAGCCGTGTCGAAGTTTAGTTTGAGCCCGAATCTTTTCTCGAGATAGGGAAGTTCTACTTTTTTGTTATCAGCGAATAGTTTCAGATCAAGTTGTTTATCTCCGGGATCTACAGTTCCTTTTACGTGCCAGACCGACTCATTTCCATTAACCAAAATGGTTGAATTTACATCTCCGCCGTCAATGGTTGCACTACGGGTGAATAAACTGACCGATCCCGAATCATCCTTAAACTTGATCTCAAAATCCCTAATGTCCATGTCATCAGGGATTTTGTATAATAATTGGTTGATCAGATTATTCGCAAGTCTGCCAAGATCCATTTCTGTCTTTTCTTCTGCAACTTCTTTCTTCTTCCTAAACAGAAAATCAAAGTTACTCAGCGAATCTCTTTTTACTAGATTGATAAAGCCCCTGTCAAGTTTAATTTCAGATAATTTTATATCCCCCAAAAGCAAAGGAAATAGCTTTACCCCAACCCGAAAGTTTATAATTCTTGCAAGGCTATCCTTGCCACGGGGAATTACAGTTATATTCTTAAAGCTAACGGTACTTAAACCTACAAATCCGGCATTTTCGATTTTAAGTATCAGATCATACTCCTTATCGGCCTTATTTATTGCTTTTTTTATTGCAGTGTTGAGTAGGGCCTCACGTTTTGTAAAGGCTATTATACTGCCAATAAATAACAACCCAAGCAGGCTGATGCTTACAATACGGATTATTTTATACTGTTTTTTGGATATCTGCATGGCATGAATTCTCCACTGAACGGAAAGATAAGGTATTTAAGTTTCAAACGCCGGAGTAATTTCTATATTACAGGTCAGTTCTCTGTAAAAACCTAATACCTTTAACAATAAGCTTTCCGCTTTTAGTAGATTTGTGATAAACTTAATAAAATATTTTCTCCTTTATATTCAAAAATGATCACACAAGAACAGGTTTATAATGCATTGCGTCATGTTGAAGATCCGGATCTTAAGAAAGACCTGGTTACACTTAATATGATTGAAGATCTAAAGATCGAGGGAAATAAGCTCAGCTTCTCAGTAGTTTTGACCACCCCTGCTTGTCCGATGAAGGCCATGCTCGAAAACGCCTGTAAGAATGCAATACGGCATTTTGTGAGCAAAGATGTTGAATTATCAATCAATATGACTTCTAGGGTTACTAGTAGACCAGACCGGGCTTTGGCGGGTATTAAAAATATTATTGTTGTGGCTTCAGGTAAAGGAGGGGTAGGAAAATCGACAGTAGCAGTAAATCTTGCACTGGGTTTGGCAAAGAAAGGAGCTAGTGTCGGACTAATTGACGCAGATATTTATGGGCCATCCATTCCAATCATGTTTGGTGTGGAAGATGCACGTCCGAAAGCATCTCAAAATGAAGCGGGGCAAACAAGAATTGAACCTATCGAAAAATATGGAATAAAATTATTGTCTATTGGATTTTTTACTGATCCGAACCAGCCAGTGCCGTGGCGCGGACCGATGGTTTCAACGGCTGTAAAGCAGCTTTTTAATGATGCCGACTGGGGTGAACTGGATTATCTGGTTGTTGATCTTCCTCCCGGAACCGGTGATATCCATATTACAGTATCTCAGGGTTTCCCTGTTACAGGTGCGGTGATTGTAACTACCCCACAGAATGTAGCATTAGCTGATGCACGCAAGGGCGTAGGAATGTTTTTGATGGATTCCATTAAAATTCCACTTATTGGAGTAGTTGAAAACATGTCGTACTTCACCCCTGCCGAATTACCCGATAACAAATATTATATCTTTGGAAAGAATGGTGGAAAAGCACTTGCCGAACAATTTGATGCACCATTTTTAGGAGAAATTCCATTGGTGAAGAGTATTAGTGATGCCGGTGATATTGGGAAACCCGTTATTCTAGAAGAGGATAATATTTTAGGACCGGTATTTTTACAGATTGCAGAGCGTGTGGCTCAGCAGGTAGCTATTCTGAATGCTGCCAAATAGCATTTTTATTTTTTTTGTATCTTTATATAAATACGATATCATGGATTTGTTGAAAAGAGTTGAAATTGCATTAGACACTATCAGGCCCTATCTTGAAACAGATGGTGGCAATGTATCAATTGAGGAAATAACTCCCGAAAACATCGTTAAGCTCCGTCTTTTAGGTTCATGCGGTTCATGTCCGATGAGTATCATGACACTTAAAGCAGGCATAGAACAGGCTATTAAACGGGCTGTTCCTGAAATTACCGCTGTTGAAGCTGTAAACCTGACGGATATCGATGATCCTGCAGCTGTTTTACCTGAAAGACTACAGTAATTATGGTCTCTTTTCTGTAAAGATTACAGGTTTTAACATAATTTAACACGACTGAGGTACGATTTTATTAACTTTGATTCATGCGAAACTGGTTATTTCTCATATGTTTAATTTGTTCCCTCTCCGGGTTCTCTCAGGTCAGGGAGCGCAAAATTGTGCAGTTTTCAGGAATAATTGTCAATCGTGACAGTAATACGGTTGTACCATACGTAACAATCACAAATCTTACAGGCAGGGATCAGTTTTATTCGGCAAATTATAAGGGATATTTTTCTTTTGTTGCCCATGAAGGCGATACATTAGCCTTTACGGCTGTTGGTTACAGACGTGAAGCATTGGTCATACCCAATGATTTATCAGACAGCAAATATACTATTCTGATGAAAATGCAACAGGAATCGATTAATCTCCCTGGCGTAAGGGTTTATCCTTGGGCAAGCACAGATGAATTTAAAAAGGAATTCATGACCATGAAGTTTGCAGATGATGATCTGGAGATAGCAAAAAAGAATCTTTCACGTGAGAGCCTGGCCTCCATGATCGCGACACTCCCACGCGATGGAGCAGAAATGCAAAGTTTCAATTTTCAAAATAATCATAACCGACTCACCAATAGAAACATGAACCAGCGCATGGCCAATCCTTTACTTAATCCATTTGCATGGGGTGCTCTTATCCAGCAGATTATGCAGGGAGACAGGAGTAGGGATCAGTAAATTTTATTTGTGCTGAAGAAGAAGTTTGTTTTGGCTGAAAGTTGAAAGCATTAAGTTAAAAGCAGTAGGTTTAGTTGAGAGTGGAGGAATCCTCTGGTTGTTTGGGATGATTTGATTCCAAAATAATCCTACATTCCTAGAATCCTTTAATCCTGCAATCCTTTAATCCTAGAATCCTAGAATCCTTTAATCCTAATTCCTACCTCCTACCTCCTACCTTTCTTCAACGCAGGAAACTTCATCTTATATTCTACTTTCACTAATCCTTTCGAGATAGAACCGAGCTTGTTATTGAGCATGGCCTTACGCAGTGGACTTAATTTATCTATAAAGAGCTTTCCTTCAATATGATCGTATTCATGTTGGATGATACGGGCAGCCAATCCATTGTAAGTTTCTTCATGGTGTTTCCAGTTTTCATCATAATAGGAAATGGTCAGACTTTCATGCCTGTTAATATCTTCCCGGATTTCTGGTATACTTAGACAACCTTCATTAAATGACCATTTATTACCACTTTCTTCAAGGATTTTAGCATTAATAAATGTTTTCTTAAAATCTTTCAATGCCGGCTCATCTTCAGCAAACGAAGTTGCATCAATTATAAATAGTCGAATGGATAAGCCAATTTGCGGTGCGGCAAGGCCTATGCCATGTGCACCATACATGGTTTCGAACATATTCTCAATAAGACTATTCATTTCTGGATAATCTTTTGAGATTTCTAATCCTTTCTTACGTAAAACGGAATCGCCGTAGGCGATGATGGGCAATTTCATGTTGTAAAAATAGCCTTCTTTCTTTTAGATAACAAATACCTGTTTAAGCTATAGGCTTAATGTTTGATTGGATTTATTACTCCATATGAAAAACGATATTCAATGGCTTACTTACCGGCGAATTATCCTCATTAGTATCCATAATATCAGCCATATAGGCCCACCATTTTTTAACGATTTCATTTTTTCTGAGATCCTGTGAGCTATTGTTACCTGAGAGGGTTTGAACGGCAAATAGTATATTGGTTTCCTCATCCAGGAAAATGGAATAATTACTGATTCCTGAATTTGATAACAGCGCGCTAAGCTCAGGCCAAATCAGGTCATGACGGCGTTTATACTCTTCCTTAAAGCCAGGCTTTAGTTTCATTTTGAAGGAAACAATATTTTTCATTGGAATATAATTTGTTTTTTAATTGTTATGAAGCTTGCATGAGCTTATTCATTCCGGTTTGTGAGCGGTAAGCTCATGCAGGTTTCATCTGTATAGTTTGTTTTTCAAAGGTGATGAAGCCCGTCCGAACGGCTTGGTAGGGCGGGCTACCATGATTTTATTTATTCCACTGTGTTATTTGAAAAATCATGATGGTTTCATGGTTATTTATTTACTGAATAAAATTTCATTTCGATCAGGTTGGTCGGGACAGACTTTGCACCAAAACTATGATGGATTGCTAATGCAGCACCCATTGCTGTCGACTGTGCCATGGAAGCAGCATAAACCTCCATTTCAGAAAAAACAATGGATAAAAGGTTCATGTAGATGGAGTTTTTACTGAATCCTCCATCTACAAAAATTCGTTTCACCTCCGAACCGTTTATCACAAGTTCACTAGATATTTTTTGCTGTTTAATGATGTGGATCATCAGCCGGTGATACGCTTCTTGATCTGATGCATAAGATGCAAGATTATTTCCTGAGTAAACCTCTTCCTGGTCTAAGTAATTCAGGAAAGCAGAATTAAAGTTCATCTGCTCATATCTTGTTCTGGGCTCTGAAAAGAACTTTGAAATTCTGTTTAGCTCCTGTTCATGCTCATTTCCGGCAAAAAGACGGGATGCTTTGACAGGTTTACCTTCATAGTGCAGGTAGCAGAGACAATCTGATTCAAGTTCAAAAGTACTTAGGGGACTAGCATTAAATGGGTTTAAGCTGATGCACCAGGTACCGGTCGAAATCAGGAGGAAGGGTTCTTTAAAATTGACCAAATACGGAATTAAGGCCGCTGAGCTGTCGTGTAATCCTATTCCCACATCAAAACTATGCCCTTCAAAATTGGTTTTTATTACTGAATCTGAAGGTAAAATTGGTGCGAGTTTATCAATCAAGCCCTCATTCTCCAGCCAGTGATGGTAAGCGTTTTTTCGGAAGTCCCAAAGATTGGTATGGCAGCCGATACTGGTAATGTCCGAACAGCTTTTTCCGCTGATGAGGAAACTCAGATATTGAGGTAAATGTAATGCGTATTTTATCCGGTTAAGCAAATCATGACGTTCTTGTTTGATGCGGTAGAGCTGCATACCCGAATTCAGGCTTCCGAGCACCGGCGATGCAGTTTTTTTTGCAAACTCAGTCTGCCCACCATAAGAAGAATAAAACAGCTCCAGTAAAGTTTCCGGATAAGGCTTCAAATAGTTGTATAACGGGCTGAGGGCTTTACCACTTTCATCAATATAGACAAAACTCGCTCCATAGGCCGTGAAATTGAGTCCCTTAATTTCAAATTCCGGCTTGGAAAGAACCTTTTGAAGCGATTCGAATATAAAATTGTTCAGTTTCTCCAGATCATCGCAAGGAAATCCATCTTCATCTTTGGTTTCGGCAAACTGATCAGCATGTTCAAAAACGATTTTTAACTGTTCATCAAAGAGAATCAGCTTTTTGTTCGTTTTCCCGATATCAAATACGGCTATTACCGGAAGCTGCATAATTTTATATTTTGTTCTGATTAAATTGATTATAGTCCAGTAGCAGCAGTCTCCATACCTCTTTCTCTGATTAGTTCTGTCCGAATATTCAATTCTCGGAATAATCCTATTGGGTTTAACGCTCCACCTGAACGAAGGCGAGCTTCAGCAACCAATGGTCTCACATCGGTACGGAAACTATCCTGCAAAATTTCCTGAGCACGGGCCACATCGTTTTTCAACTGTGCTTCCCTAAGTGATTTTCGGTCTACGATCAATGCCTGGGTATACGCTATCATGATCGCCTCTACAGATTGTAGGAGATCTTCAAGCGGATCTTTGACATTATGCGATGCATCGATCATCCAGCCCAGATCTGTAGCATGGTTCATTTTCCGATCATCCATACCTTCAATCAGTTCATTAAATATCAGAAATAGCTGATAGGGCTTGATACTGCCGGCAGTCAGGTCGTCATCGCCGTATTTGGAATCGTTAAAGTGAAAGCCTCCAAGTTTACCTTCCATCAAAAGCAGGGAAACGATCTGTTCAATATTTGCATTAGGTAAGTGATGGCCTAAATCAACAAGTGTATAAGCTTTTGGCCCTAATTTACTAGCATATAATAGAGATTGACCCCAGTCGCCAACGGTAGTTGAATAGAAATTGGGTTCATAAGCCTTGTACTCCACAAACATTTTCCAATCGGATGGCAGTGCAGCATAAATTTCCTTTAAACTCTCCAGTGTATTCTGAAATGCAGTTCTGAAATTTAGTTGTCCCGGGAAACAGGAACCATCAGCTAGCCATACCGTTAATGATTTTGATCCTAGTTCAATACCATGTTTGATCACCTCAATATTATGGTCTATTGCTTGCTTTCGAACAGCCGGATTAACATGCTGGAGTGAACCATATTTATAACTTTCCTGCTGTCCTTTTTGGTCTTGGAAAGTATTAGAATTCATCGCATCAAAGCGCAATCCATGATCCTTTGCCAGATCGCGGATTGCCTGATAATCTTTAGGAATATCCCAGGGAATGTGAAGAGAAATTGCATTCCCTGATTGATTTAGTTTGTTCATTAAACCAACATCTTCAATCTTTTCTTCTAGATTTCGGGGTTCACCACCTCCAGCAAACCTTCCGAAACGGGTACCTCCATTTCCCAAAGCCCAGCTGGGAATTGCAATTTGGAACTCGATTAATTTTGATATAATAGACTCACAATCATTAATTTGTGTTTTTAAAAACTCAAATTTTGCATTGTGAATTTTTCCTGATTTTTGATTATGCAGAGCAATTTTACTGTCGTCAAGCTTCATAATTTCTTATTTATTTATGCTCCTATCTCACAAAAGCCATTGCCACACCACCATCCACATTCAAGACATTTCCAGTTGATTTTTTTAATAAGCCACCTACAAAAACGTAGCAGGCATTAGCAATATCTTCAGGTAGAATAGTTTCATTCAGCAGGGTACGTTTTGCATAAAACGCAGGGAGTTCAGCAACGGTAACTCCATAAGCTTTAGCCCTTCCTTCAGCCCAGGCACCCTCCCAGATTTTGCTGTCGGCAATCACTGCATCAGGGTTAACTACATTGACGCGGATTTTATCCGGACCAAGTTCAGCAGCGTTCAAGCGGCTCAGGTGTAATTGAGCAGCTTTTGCAGAGCCGTAGCCGGCATTATTCGGACCAGAAACAAGGGCATTTTTGCTCACAATATTTAGAATATCTCCGCCAATATTTTGCTTTCTCATGGTATTTACGGCTTCCTGAGTGATTTTAAACTGACCCTTCACCAGCACATCATAAAGTAGATCCCAGTCCTTATCGGTATGTTCTTCAATCGGTTTTGAAATAGACAAACCGGCACAATTTACTACAATATCTATTCCACCAAAGCTAAGGGCAGCTTGTGCAAAAGCATTTTTTATATCTGCGTCTTCGGTAACATTTAGTTGTACAGTTGTATAGCTATCTCGGCCAAATTCTTGGAGGAATTGTGACCCTGCACTTTCTAAACGGTCCTGATCCAGGTCATTCAAAACAACTACAGCGCCTTCTTCAACAAACTTTCTTGAAATTGCTTTACCAATACCACCTGCACTTCCTGTCACCAATGCAATTTTGCCACTCAATGATTTTGGTTTTGGCATCCTTTGAAGTTTTGCTTCTTCAAGTAACCAGTATTCGATATTAAATGCTTCCTGTCTTGGAAGCGAAGTGTATTCAGAGATTGCCTCTGCTCCACGCATTACATTTATTGCATTGGTATAAAATTCTGCTGCAACTCTGGCAGTTTGTTTATCCTTAGAGAAAGAGAACAGACCAACGCCTGGATATAAAATGATTACCGGGTTTGAGTCACGGATGGCAGGAGAGTTTGGATGTTTGCAGCTATTGTAGTACTCTGCATACATTTTTCGGTAAGCTTCAAAAAGTGGTTGAAGCTCTTTGATGAGTTCTTTGGGATTGCTAAGATCTGCATCGGGCTCAAGTTTAAGTATGAGCGGACTAATCTTTGTTCTTAAAAAGTGATCAGGGCAGCTCGTTCCCATTGGGGCAAGTCGATTCAAATCATTAGAATTTATAAATTCCAGAACCCTTGGATCATCAGTGAAGTGACCGATCATGGAGCGTTCTGACGAACAAAGTCCGCGTAAAACAGGAGCAATTTTAGCTGCCTGTTCCTTTCTTTGCTGTTCTGGAAGTCCATTTATTTTCTTTCCAGCAAACACGCTTCCATTTTTTCTGATGCTTTCCTCAATAAATTCAGCACATTTTTCAACCACTTCGAGTGTGTTGATATAAGATTCATAAGCTGTATCACCCCAGGTGAACAAGCCATGCGAACCTAACATAATTCCTTTTATTCCGGGGTTAGAATCCAGGCAGGCCTTTAGTTCCAATCCCAGTTCAAAACCTGGCTTTCTCCAGTCAACCCAGCCAATTTTATTGTCAAAAAGTTCTGCGGTGATTTTTTTTCCATCTTTTGCTGCAGCAATTGCAATTGCCGCATCAGGATGCAGG
>JBIIRT010000014.1:0-38878 GCA_044341405.1 Daejeonella sp.
AGTAGAGCAGGAGTAGAGCAATTGAAAGAAATCCCTTCCGTTAAAAGGGTTTATGAATGGAAAATTGGAGTATTAGGGAATAAATAATTTACTATTTATTAGAAAATTCAAGCCAAAATGTTGTCGCTATCGCTCCTGGCATTTTTTATTTCTGCGCTCCCCGGAATTACATTCCGGTCGCTACAAAATGGTTAATGTATAATATTAGGGATTAGCTGCGCTGATCCCAATGGGGGGAGGCTTCAGCCAAAATGTTGTCGCTATCGCTCCTGGCATTTTTTATTTTTGCGCTCCCCGGAATTACATTCCGGTCGCTACAACATAGTTAATGTATAATATTAGGGATTAGCTGCGCTGATCCCAATGGGGGGAGGCTTCAGCCAAAATGTTGTCGCTATCGCTCCTGGCATTTTTTATTTTTGCGCTCCCCGGAATTACATTCCGGTCGCTACAAAATAAAAAATGCCATCCGCCTTGGGCGGACAGCATTTTGTCTGGCGGAGAGCTAGGGATTCGAACCCCAGGAACCTTTAACAGTTCAACAGTTTTCAAGACTGCCGCAATCGACCACTCTGCCAGCTCTCCGAGGGCAAAAGTACAAAACCGCGCTTAATCTCCAAACAAAAATCAGCTTTTTTGAATTAATAAGGATAACTAACAGTAAGTGAGTGAGTAAGAATATTAAAATATACCTTAATCTGGCTTCTTCTCAAGCTTTTCTTCAGGTGGCTGATTCTTAAACCGATTGTAAACCGGCTTAACTATTTTAATACTTCGCTTTGAAAGGTCTATACTGGCATTTAATTCAAATCCAACAAGAATTATCAGTGAATTAAGATATAACCATATCATCAAGACCAAAAGTGTTCCTATTGAACCATATATTTTATTATAATTTCCAAAATTATTAATGTAAAAAGAAAAACCCCAGAAGGTGAGAATAGCAAGAATGGTAGACATCCATGAACCGGCACTAAAAAATTTCCATTTTTTGGAATGTGCTGGTCCGTAACGAAATAAAAGTGCTATAGTAACGAAGTAAAGAACAATGATAATTGACCACCTCGCCAAATTAAGAATGTAAATCCAAAAGGTTTCCTCAAATCCAAACTCTGATTTAAGAATGTTTAATACATACTCACCGATAGTCATAACTATCAAAGCAAATATCAATGCAATTAAAATCAACAAAGTTAGGTAAAGCGCAACCAACCTCTGTTTAAACCATGATCTGGTTTCAATAATTAAAGATGATTTGTTGAATGCCTCCATTAGATTATGTACTCCGTTTGTGGAAAATATGATTGCAAACACAAAACCGAAAGACAAAAGTTTGGAATTCTGATTTTTTACAATATCAAATAAAGTAACCTGGACCGCTGCATAGGCCTCTGCCGGAAGAATCAATGCGATTAAACTCATTAATTGTTCCTGAAAATTGTCTATCGGAACATAAGGAATAAGCGTGAATAAAAAGATTATTGCTGGAAAAATAGCCAACATAAAGCTATAAGCCAAAGATGATGCTTTGTTGATAAGTTCGTCCTTTACTATTTCTTGAAAGAAAAAAGAGGCTACGGTATATAATGGAAGTGGACTAAATCCTGGGAGTGTGATAGTTTTTGTCCGCTCAACCAAAAGAAAATATGGTCTGAATTTCAGAAGAATTTGATGTAACCAGATCATTTATACTAATTATTCAAAATATACTCTAAGTTTATCAAGAAATTCCTTCGAAGGCAAACAAGCTTTATTCAATTCCTGATTTATGAAAACAAGTGTAGTTTCACCCATATTGATAAGGTCATCACTTTCATTAAAAAGTTCATATCGGAAATGAATCCTTAAGGATGGCATTTTGTCAATAAAAACTTTTACGGTAATCTCTTCATCATAAAATGCAGGTTTGATGTAATGGCATTTTAAGTTTGTAACAGGCATAATTATACCTGAATCCTCCATAGATTTATAAGTCAACCCTAAACTCCTAAGCATTTCTACACGACCCACTTCGTAAAATGTAGCATAATTGCCATAATACATATAACCCATCTGGTCTGTGTCAGCATATCTCACACGAATTTTAGTACTGTAGCTGAACATTATTTCTTAATATTTCTTTGGTTCAAAGCATCTTGAAATTTCCTTGCGTTCTGCAGGTGCTGTGATAAATTTGATGCATAATTATGATATCCTGAAAAATCTTCTTTGGCACACATATAGATGTAATCATGCTTTTCATAGTTTAAAACGGCATCAATAGCGTTAATACTTGGCATTGTAATTGGCCCGGGTGGCAACCCCTCGTTCAAATAAGTATTATAAGGAGAATTAATCCTTAAATGTTTATTTAACACTCTTCGTATTGTAAAATCATTAGCCGCAAAAATAACTGTTGGGTCAGCTTCTAATCGCATTCCCTTTAGTAACCTGTTCATGTATAATCCTGCAATACGGGGCATTTCTGAATCATTCAAAGCTTCAGAATCTACAATTGAGGCTAGTATACTAACATCTGCCTGACTTAAATTTATCTTTGAGGCTTTTGCTTTACGATCAACATTCCAAAATTTAAGATATTCTGCGTGCATTCTTAGAAAGAACTTCTCTGCGTTTGAATTCCAATAAATTTCATAGGAATTTGGAATGAACATAGTGTAGATGTTTTCTGTATTGAATCCATATTTTTCAACAAAAGCAGCTGAGTCAAGTAAACCCAAAATTGAGGTAGAGTCACTTTCAATTTTTTTAGAAATCATTCCTGCAAGGGTATGTTTCAATCTGACATTCTGAAAGGCTATATTCACTGGTTCCTGATTTCCTGCTTTTAACATATTGATTAAAGAACGATTACTCATATCCTTGGTTAAACGGTATCTTCCAGCTTTTACCTTAACTGGGTAATCCATATTTTGGGCAGCGTTTAGAAAAGAAATAGTATCCTTAACTATATCCTTATTAACTATAATAGAAAATACGTCTTTAAAATTGGAACCTGTAGGTATGTAGAGGTATTCTTGATTGTCAGTTACATTTGGCTTAAAATATTTTAGATAATAATTTATACCAGTAGCCGCAATTAAAACCAATAACAAGGATAGAGTCGCTAAAAATACTTTTAACTTAAAACTTAAACTTTTAGATTTTTCTAATTTCATTATATGTATTCTGTTTCAATTATTTAATTTCCTCAAAGCTAGAATTCCGCCATGTAGATTTCTGACCTTCTTAAAACCATTCCTACTTAAAAACCTTCTCGCTGTCTCACTTCGCAACCCATGCTGACAAATGACAATCAACTCCTCATTTTTCCAATCTTCAATATCTTCTAGGTTGCTTAACAAAACACCCAATGGTATATTTTCGCCACCAAGGTTATACGTTTGAAATTCAATTTGCTCCCTGACATCAATAATTTTAAAAGGTAAGGGTTCAATATTTAGTCTTTTGAACTCTGAAGCAGTGATATCAGTTTTCTTAATTTCCACCCAAAACAATATCAATTTGTGTTCCCATACTTACTTTACTCAGCGTATCACTGATTGACGGAGATTGTTTAATGACTCTTGTATTGATAGAATCTGCTCTTCCCTCAAAGCTTATAATTCCTAATTTTAGCGATGAACCCAAGATAGCCATTTTGGCTTCGCTAAGATCCAAGCCTAATAAGTTAGGAATATCAACTTCACTGGCACCAAGTCCATCTCCTAAAACGAGGTTAATATTAGAACCTTTTGAAATTGACTGTCCTTTACTAACTATATTTCCGCCAATTAAGGCTTCCAATACCACATCTTTGGCAACATCTGATCTGTAAGTGGTGTCACCAACTTTAAGCTGGTAATTATTAAGTATAGAAAGAACTTCAAGATATGTCCTTCCCTGAATATCGGGAAACTTGATATTTGGCGCGTCTCTAGTTATAATTAAATAAATAGTGCGGTTTGTTTTTACATTTGTATTTGGGTCTGGATCTTGTTCTACAACAAAGCCAGGGGGCTTATCAATTAGAAAAATAGAATCGTTTATCTGATATCTTAATCCCTTTTCTTCAAGAATTTCAATAGCTTTTTCAATAGTTAAACCCTTTAATTTTGGAACAGGTAAACCTTCGCCATGGTGCGTGTAAAAACCCAGACTGTAAAATATAATAATAAGGAAGAGCAGAATAGATCCTATGGCCAAAATGAGGTTTTTCCTAAAGGTCTTTGAACGTAGATAGTCTATGAATTTACTCATTTATGATTTTCTTTATTTTAAATACAGGAAATAGTGCAAGAAACTGAGGATTCGTTTATTTTTCCAAAAAATCTCAGACTGACTAATTATAATATTTCTCAAAAATAATTATTAGTTCGGCATAAACGAAGATAAATATTAGCACAGCAATCATTGAATAGTTTTAAAATTTATCTTTGAAAAATTGATTTTACTCTTTTCAATCATATAAAGTGTAAAATTTTTACGTTTTAGTTTATTTTTCGATTAAGATATTAACACAAATGAAAAAAACAATAGCACTGGTAACTGGCGGATATACAGGTGAATCTGTGATATCATTTAAGAGCTCTGCCTTCGTTGAAAGCAAGATTGATAGAAATAAATACGATGTTTTTAAACTAGTTATCCTAAAAGATGAATGGTACTATACTGACTCAAGTGATGTAAAACATCAGATAGATAAAAACGACTTTTCTTTATTAATAGCAGGAACAAAAATTGTTTTTGATGCAGCTTTTATAATGATACATGGAGCTCCCGGCGAAGATGGTAAGCTACAAGGTTATTTTGATCTTCTTAATATTCCATATACCAGCTGCGATGCTTTAACCTCATCATTGACCATGAATAAAGGGTATTCTAAAGCTATAGTTACTGGCATACAGGATTTACATGTAGCCAAATCCGTGCAATTATTTGACAACTCATCATCTTCAAGTAAACATTTACTTGATTCACTCGTATTTCCATTGTTTATAAAGCCCAATAATGGTGGAAGTAGTATAGGAATGAGTAAAGTTAAAAATGCTATTGAATTACCTGATGCATTGGTAAAGGCTTTTAACGAGGACAGTCAGGTACTTGTGGAAGAATTTATTCAGGGTCGGGAATTTTCAATAGGAGTGTATAATACCATTGAAGGAATTCGTGTTTTACCAAGTACTGAAGTTATCCCTTCAAATGATTTTTTTGATTACGAAGCAAAATACACGCCAGGTGCCACCGAAGAGATCACTCCTGGAAGAATGTCTGAAGAAGAAAAGGAGAGAGTAGAACGCATAGTTATAGAAATCTATCAAAAACTAAACTGTAAGGGCATGGTCCGGATTGATTACTTTCTTCAGGATTTGAACTCAGACTTCTATTTTGTAGAAATAAATACTATTCCTGGACAAACAGCTCAAAGTTTTATTCCGCAACAGGTAAAGGCAGCGGGACTCGATATTGCCGATTTTTATGGTGAATTAATTGAAATGGCCCTGAAAAATAGAGACTAAATAGAATAATTTGAGATCATTTGATCAGATACTTTTACACTTTTGCCGTCGGTAATATTAATCATAACGTAGTCAAACCAACCATCACATGCTATTTTTCCTGTTTTGTTGATTTTAATTTCAAATTTTACACGACAACCTTTGGAGTTGATAGTTTCTATACCTGTTTGTACCGTAAAAATATCACCTAAGCCAAGCGGTCTCTTATATTCTACAAATGCCGATCTAACAACCCATCCAAAACCCATCTTAAGAAAATCTTCCATGGGCATTTTATAACAGGTTTCCATCTGTTCATATCTGGCTGCAAGCACATAATCAAAATAAGTGCTATTATGAACATGGTTAAACATATCAATATCATCCGGCCTGACTTTGAACTCAGATGTAAAACTGCTGTAACTGGGTTTTGATTCCATCAAACAAAATTCGGGCAATTAAATGAGAATATGAAATGATTAGTTTGTGAGTAGTTGGTTTGTTAGTTTTTAGTAAACTCTACAAAATTTGAACTAAAATATAAACACAACTTTCTGTCGTCTAGATTTTTATAGATTATCAAGATTTCTAAGTGATTTTATAATCTCCTATTTTTATTTAACCATCAAATCACAAACAAACTAACTACTAAAAACCAAATAGTTATTTGCAATTAAACTTTCATTTCCATATCTTTGCGAGCAATTAATTAATTATAAACCACTTTAATATTATTCAGGTAATGTATTTAAGTAAAGAGTACAAGGCAGAAATTTTTGCTAAACACGGAAAAGGTGCAACAGACACAGGTTCAGCTGAAGGTCAGGTTGCATTATTTACAGCTCGAATTGCTCATTTAACAGGGCATTTGAAACAAAACAAGAAAGATTTTTCTACACAGTTATCGCTTCAGAAACTAGTAGGTAAACGTCGCGCAATACTTGCTTATCTTTATAAAAAAGATATCAATAGATATCGTGCAATTATCAAAGCATTAGAGTTAAGAGATATCATAAAATAATCTTAGCAAAAAATTGCAAAGCCATCCTCTTGTTCATAGGATGGCTTTTTTACTTTGTCAAAAATTAAATCAACATAAAAGAAGATGTACTCAAAAGAGGAAAAGTACATCGCCACTAAAAAAAATGAGTTATAACGCAATTAAAAAAACATTTGATCTTGGCGATGGCCGAATGATCGAAATTGAAACTGGTAAACTTGCTAAACAAGCAGATGGATCTGTTGTTGTAAAGATGGGTGATACCATGTTATTGGCAACAGTAGTCTCAACCGTTGGTGCAAAACCTGGAACTGATTTTCTACCATTATCAGTTGACTATCAGGAAAAATATGCTGCAACAGGACGTATTCCTGGAGGATTTTTACGTCGTGAGGCTAGATTATCTGATTATGAGGTACTTATCTCTCGTCTGGTTGATCGTGCGTTACGCCCGATGTTTCCTGAAGATTATCATGCTGATGTACAAGTCATGATTTCATTGATCTCTGCCGACAAAAATATTATGCCTGATTGTCTTGCAGGTCTTGCAGCATCCGCAGCACTTGCTGTTTCTGATATTCCGTTTAACGGGCCAATCTCAGAAGTACGTGTTGCTAAAATTGATGGTAAACTGATCATTAATCCATTTCTAAGTGATCTTGAACGTGCCAGCATGGAACTAATGGTTGCAGGTACAGAGCATGATATTGTGATGGTTGAAGGTGAAGGTGATGAAATTTCTGAAGAAGAAATGGTTGAAGCCATTGAATTTGCTCACAAAGCGATCATTATCCAAGTACAGGCACAAAAGGAACTTACAGTACTGGTTGGAAAAACTGAAAAAAGAGTTTATAGCCACGAAATACACGACCTTGATTTAAAAGAAAAAGTTTTTGCAGCCACTTATGATAAAGTTTATGCTATAGCTAAATCAAAATCTTCTAAGCATGAGCGAAGCGATAAATTCTCTGAAGTTATCAATGAATTTATCCTTGATTTAGGTAATGAGGTTGAAGATATTACAGCTTCCCTAGCTAAAAAATATTATCATGATGTACAATATGATGCAATTCGTAATCTCATTTTAGATGAAGGAATTCGTTTGGATGGTCGTGATTCAAGAACCGTTCGTCCAATTTGGTCGGAAGTAGGATATCTTCCAACTGCTCACGGATCTTCAATATTTACACGCGGCGAAACTCAATCACTTACAACAGTAACGTTAGGTGCTAAATCTGATGAACAACTGATTGATGGCGCTTTCTTTAATGGATACCAAAAATTCTTATTACATTATAATTTCCCGGCTTTTTCAACAGGTGAGGCTCGCCCTAACCGTGGTACAGGTCGTCGTGAGATTGGACATGGTAATCTGGCAATGCGTTCTTTAAAAAAGGTATTACCAGGTGATGATAACCCATATACAATACGTGTAGTATCAGATATCCTAGAATCAAATGGTTCATCATCTATGGCCACAGTTTGTGCAGGTACATTAGCATTGATGGATGCAGGTATTAAAATCAAATCACCCGTTTCAGGAATTGCAATGGGATTAATATCTGATGAAAAAACAGGTAAATATGCAATTCTGACAGATATTCTTGGCGATGAGGATCATTTAGGAGATATGGATTTTAAAGTAACTGGTACCGAGAAAGGTATTGTTGCTTGTCAAATGGACTTAAAAATCAATGGATTAAAGTGGGAAGTTTTAACCGCAGCTTTAAAGCAGGCGAACGAAGCCCGTCTTCATATCTTAAATGAAATGAAGAAAACAATCGCCGCTCCTCGCGAAGATTATAAACCCCATGCTCCACGTATCGTTACATTGAAGATTGATAAGGAATTCATCGGTGCTGTAATTGGCCCTGGTGGTAAGATCATTCAAGAGATGCAGCGCGAAACTGGTGCAACCATTGCTATTGAAGAAAAAGATAACTTAGGAATTGTTCAAATCTTTGCAGATAATAAAGAAGCAATTGATAGAGCTGTTAGTCGAATTAAAGCAATAGCCTCGAAACCAGAAGTAGGTGAGATTTATGAAGGTAAAGTGAAAACTATTATGCCTTTTGGTGCATTTGTTGAAATTATGCCTGGTAAAGACGGACTTCTACATATCTCAGAGATTGATTGGAAGCGATTTGAAACAATGGATGGCGTATTGAATGTAGGTGATATTGTTCAAGTGAAACTTCTTGAAGTAGATAAGCAAGGTAAATTAAAACTTTCACGTAAAGCTTTACTGCCAAGGCCTGATCGCACAGAAGAATCAAAACCTGCATCAGAATAATTTTTTAAATATTTTTTCTCAAAACCTGTCTTGCCTCAGCATAGACGGGTTTTGTTTTTTAATACCTAATTGCTTAAATATCATAAGTAAGGATATAAAAAAGCAGGACAAAATAATCATTCAGGAACCATCAGCAAATCATGAAAAACCTGAGCTCAACTTACTATAAACAGCTTTATAAAGATCTTATACTGAGCGATTTCATGCAATGACCAAATTGATGAAAATGAATTTCATGTTCATAACATCCATTGCGATCCTATATGAAATCGAAACACCTTTTATGTATTTAAATGAATTGATTTTAACAAAAAAATCAGTAAACAAGCCAAAAAACCAGCTTGATCTAATTGAACTTAAAATAATTAAGAAAATTATTGAGGATCAACGCTCTAAACAATAATCATATAGCTTCTATTTAAACAGATTATTGCAATACAATTTGTAATTTTGTGATATGAAACATCTAATAGCACCTTCCGTTTTATCCGCTGATTTTGCAAATCTGCAGAATGATATTGAAATGATTAATCGCAGTGAAGCAGACTGGTTTCACGTCGATATTATGGATGGTGTCTTTGTTCCTAATATTTCATTTGGATTTCCAGTACTAAAGGCTATTCAAAAACACGCTAAAAAACCCTTAGATGTTCATTTAATGATTATAAACTCTGATCAATACCTGAAAGCATTTAAAGAGGGAGGAGCAGAGAATATAACTGTTCATTTTGAAGCATGTAATCATTTACACAGGACTCTTCAGACTATTAAAGATCTGGGTTGTAGGGCTGGAGTTGCAGTCAACCCACATACACCGGTAAACCTACTTGATGATATCATCCAGGATATTGATCTAGTTTGTTTAATGTCTGTAAACCCCGGTTTTGGTGGTCAAAAATTTATTGATAATACCTATAAAAAAATACGTGACCTGCGTGCAATGGCTGCTGGTAGAAATGATAATTTAATGATTGAAATTGATGGTGGAGTTTCTAATCAAAATGCCGTAAAATTAATTCAGGCAGGTGCTGATGTCCTTGTAGCTGGGAACTCTGTATTTTCTGCAAATGATCCAATTGCAGAGATATCCGGACTTAAAAATCTTAATCCGGAATTAATAATTTCATGACTATCAAGTGAATGTGGAGCAAGAAAATCTATCATTAGCTGAATTCTTCACTATCAAATCACTAAAAAGATGGTTTAATTTTCTTTCTTTTTCGATTTTTTTTATACTTTTTATTATCTCTGATTCTCTATTTGCACAGGATTATGGAAGTATAAAAGGTGTTGTAACATCTGAAAAAGGAGAATTACTAAGTGGAGTCACCCTGCAGGTAAAAAACACAAAACTAATCACCCAAACAAACAGGGAAGGTGAGTACATGTTGTATAAAGTCCCTATTAATTCTACCCTTATTTTAAGCCGACTTGGTTTTAAGGAGTTGCAATTAAATTTAGAGCTTATCCCAAACAAAGATAATACACGAAATATTTCTTTAATATCTGATATACAAGCACTTGACGAGGTTCATATTACTGAAAAATTGAATGGCGGAAATTTAAAAACCATCGACGCTGCCTCATTCAATGTTTACCCTCAAACTTCCGGCAGTTTTGAAAATTTTCTTAAGAATATACCCGGAGTTTCTGGAAACAATGAATTGAGCTCCCAATATTCGGTTCGTGGCGGAAATTTTGATGAAAATTTAATTTACCTTAATGATATTGAAATCTACAGACCTATGCAGATCTACTCTGGTCAACAGGAAGGATTAGGTTTTATAAATCCAGACTTGGCGAGTAGTACCAGGTTTTCTGCAGGTGGTTTTGAGGCCAGATATGGTGATAAAATGTCCTCTGTACTTGATGTCAGGTATGGTAGACCCGACTCATTATCACTAGAAGCTCAAATTGGCTTTCTTTCAAGTTCTGCAGCCTTCAAAATCCCATTTAAGAATAGTTACATCCTAGCTGGAGTAAGAAATAAAAAGAATCAGAGTTTACTAGGAACACAAAATTTGGAAGGTGATTATGTATCCGGTTTCTCAGATTATCAGTTTTTGTTCAGACATGACCTTGGTTCAAAACTGAATTTCTCTTTCTTTGGTAATTACAATAAAGGTGATCTTTTTATCAGCCCAAATAGTCGGATTACAGAATTTGGAACATCTGACGAAGTATTAAGACTTAAAGTAAATTATGTGGGTGGTGAAAGCAGTAGATATGAATCGTTGATGGCCGCATTAACCCTTGGCTATAATGTATCTAGCTCTTTAAATTTTAAATGGATCAGTTCATTTTCAAGTATAGATGAACAAGAGAATAAAGATCTGTTGGGATGGTATGCTTTCAACGAAAAAAATGGTGGATTAAACCCTAAAAATGTGGGTTCGCTTCTTGGTTTTGGATCTAATATTTCATACCGAGACAATTTTTTGAACACGATGATTCTCAATACTGAACTTAGAATGTATAAACAAGTTCAAAATTCATTTATTGAAATGGGTATTCGTATTCAGTCAGATCGAATCAAGGATAGAATTGATGAATTTAATGGTACAGATACCTCTGGATATTCTCTTCGGCCTTCAGGAAATTGGTATTATACTGAAGTAATTGACCAGCAACAAAATCAACAAATAGGCAGAACGAGCGGATTTATTCAGAATACATTCAATTTGATGCCCAAATTAACAATGGCAGCAGGAATCAGAGCAAATTATAATTCATTTTCAAAAGAAAATTTTGTTAGTCCGCGCCTTTCTTTTACCTATAATCCAGGTTATACCAACAATTTTATATTTCGGTTTGCTTTAGGTGCATATTCACAGTCGCCATTTTACAGAGAGATAAAAAGATTTAATGGCATTATTAATTTAGATGCACGTTCACAGAAGTCTTATCATATTGTTTCAGGTGCAGATTATGAGTTTAATGGTTTAGGAACCAGACTTAAATTCAGTTCAGAGGTTTATTACAAAATTTTAAGCAGGATTACACCCTATAAAATAGAAGATCTTAAAATCAGATACCTTGCTGAAAATACTTCAAGAGGTTATTCCACTGGAGCCGACTTTAGTCTGAGTGGAAATTTTGCAGGGGATTTATTATCTACCTTTCGTTTATCTATTATGCAAACCAAAGAAGATATAAAAAATGACTCTTATCAGATTAAAGATAATAAAGGAAATGTGACCAGAATATTTCCTGGATATTTAAGGCGGCCATCAGACCAGTTATTTAATATTGGCATGATGTTTCAGGACAGGCTCCTACAAAATCCTACGTATAAAGCTCACCTTAATTTAATCTATTCATCTTCATTGCCTGTAGGTCCTCCTGGTCCAGATAAATACAATGAATTATTTAAAATACCTGCCTATAAACGTGTTGACATTGGCTTTTCTAAAGACCTTGCTGATTATCAGAGTAAAAAGACAGCGGTTTTTATTAGAAAGTATTTTCAATCATTAAGCCTTCATGCTGAAATTTTCAATTTGTTAAATTTTAAAAATACTGCTTCTTATCTGTGGTTAAATGATAAAAATTCTAATCAATATGCTGTGCCTAACTATTTAACTTTCAGAAGACTCAATTTTAGACTCCTTGCTAAATTAAAAACCAGATAATGATTGTCATCAAAAATCCATAAGGGTTTAAAATAGACTCATGTCTCAATTTATTATTTTATTTTTGAGAATAAATTTATATATTATGATTCACAATTTTGGCGCAGGGCCCTGCATTTTACCCCAGGAAGTTTTTAAACAAGCATCACAGGCAGTTCTCGAGTTTAATGGTACAGGTTTATCCATTCTAGAGATTTCACACCGCACCCCTGAATTTGAAGCTGTTGTTGATGAAACCGTAAGTTTAATAAAAGAATTATTAAATGTGCCCGAAGGATATTCGGTTATATTACTACAGGGAGGAGCCAGTTTACAATTTTCTATGGTTCCAATGAATTTACTTGGAGAAGGTCAGTCTGCTGCATACCTCGATACTGGAGTTTGGGCTACAAAGGCTTTAAAGGAAGCTAAGATTTTTGGCAATGTGTCAGTTGTAGCTTCTTCCAAAGATCAGAATTATACATATATCCCTAAAGATTTTGTAATTCCTCAAGAAGCAGCCTATTTCCACTTCACATCAAATAATACAATTTATGGAACTGAGTTGCTAAATGTTCCAAAATCCTCAGTTCCTGTTGTCTGTGATATGTCTTCTGACATTTTAAGCAGGGTCATAAATGTATCTGAATTTGATTTGATCTATGCTGGTGCTCAGAAAAACATGGGACCTGCAGGAGTTACTGTAGCTATTGTTAAGGATGAGATCTTAGGTAAAGTAGATCGTAAAATTCCATCAATGCTTGATTATAAAGTTCAAATTGAAGGAGGGTCAATGTATAATACGCCACCAGTATTCACTATTTATGTTTCAATGTTAAATCTGCGCTGGCTAAAATCAAAAGGCGGTGTAGCTGAAATTGAGAAGGAAAATATCGCTAAATCAGTTGCTCTTTATAAAGAAATTGACCATAATCCATTGTTTAAAGGTACATGTAGACCTGAAGATCGTTCAAGAATGAATGTTTGTTTCGTCATGGAAAATCCTGAACTCGAAAAGCCTTTTCTCAAATTCGCTGAAGAACGGGGTATCATCGGAATAAAAGGACATAGAAGTGTAGGGGGTTTCCGTGCTTCTATGTATAATGGTTTGCCAATAACAAGCGTACATGTATTAATCGATGCTATGCAAGATTTTGCTGAAAAGCATGTTAATAATTAGACTAAGAATTTTTACGTTAACCATTTAATAAAATTTCATTTTAGACATCGATATCTTTAAATATAAATTATATGTTTCGAATACTCGCCAATGATGGTATTGACCCAATAGGAAAAGCATTATTAGAAAATGCAGGTTTTAAGGTAGATACTACACACATTCCACAAGATCAGCTATCTGAAGGTTTAAAAAATTATGATGGTATAACTGTTCGTAGTGCAACAAAAGTTAGAAAAGAACTTATTGATTCTTGCCCTAATATTAAACTTATTGGTCGAGGTGGCGTTGGAATGGACAATATTGATGTCGACTATGCAAGAAGTAAGGGAATTGCTGTTGTAAATACCCCTGCAGCATCATCTCTTTCAGTAGCTGAATTAGTGTTTGCTCATCTATTCACAGGAATACGATTTCTTCAGGATTCTAACCGGAAAATGCCTATTGAAGGAAACAGTAAATTCAACGACCTTAAGAAGGCTTACGCAAAAGGGATTGAACTTCGAGGAAAAAAAATTGGTGTTATAGGTTTTGGAAGAATTGGAAGGGAGACTGCAAAAGTAGCTTTGGGACTCGGGATGGAAGTATTGGCCTATGATATTTTTGAAGTACCAAATGAACTTGAGCTTATAATTGGAGCAAATACAAAAGTTAATTGTCCCATAAATGTTGTATCAATAGATCAATTAATTAAAGACGCGGATTTTATAAGCCTTCATGTTCCATTTTCTGAAAAACCGGTATTAGGTAAAGATGAATTCGAAAATATGAAAAATGGGGTAGGAGTAGTTAACTGTTCACGTGGTGGTACAATTGATGAAGATGCATTGATAGAGGCACTAAATTCAGGAAAAGTGGCATTTGCTGGATTAGATGTATTTGATAATGAACCAACACCTAGACAGGATCTTTTATCTCATCCGAAAGTATCTTTAACTCCACATATAGGCGCTTCTACAAATGAAGCACAGGAGCGTATTGGCACAGAGTTGGCGAACCTAATAATAGATTTTTTTAAAACAGTATAATCCCTGTAGAGGAACTTGGTGTTAGTTTTATTCAAAATTATATATTTGAAGATATACTGAAAATTACAAATTTCAATACTGATTCTTCTATCGAGTTTTTTCGGGGAAACTTTACATTTAGAAATATCTAAAATCAAACTTGAAATCAATGATTTTTGAGTTTTTTGTATATTGTTTCCAACAAGTATTGTTAAGGTGATTCTTCTTAATTACGAATGTGAAATAATTCCTACTAAGTCAACCAGTTTTGAAACCATATTCAATCTCCCGAAAAAATAGGGCAGAACGTGTGACATAGAGAAAAGAACCCTGCTTTCTTGCAGGTGAGAAAAACTTTAGTCGAAACTTAGCCAAGCAAGGTTTTATATCGAACTCACGTTATTAAAGATTATTCCAACAGATAGGTTTTTCCTTTTTCGGCTATCACTGCATCATAATCAATATCGGATAAAGCAGCTTTAAAGCTTTCCATTGCACTAATTTCTCCATGAACTAGAAATATCTTTCTAATTTGTTTTGGATCCTGCTGTTTTACAAAATTAATCAGGTCATTTTGATCACCATGACCACTGAAAATATCAGTTTGTTTTATAGTTGCAAATACTGAAAGTTCCCGGTGCCTTAAATTTATAACTGGATCACCACGAAGTAAACGATGTCCTAAAGTACCTTTGGCACAATATCCAATAAAGAGAATGGTACAGTAGTAATTTGAGATGTTGTAATAAAGATGATCCTGAATACGGCCACCTTCAAGCATTCCGGCGGATGAAATAATAATGCAGGGCTCATAATAATTAGATATGGCCTTGCTTGCGTTCAAATCCTGAATATAGTCTAGATTTTCAAATTCAAATTCATCTCCAAGATGATTATAAAAGTCCTGAGCCTCCTCATTCAAAAGTGAATGATGTTTTCTAAAAATATCTGTGGCATAACTTGCCAAAGGACTATCTACAAATACCTGTATTCTTGGTAACAGCCCTTTGCTAAATAATCTGTTAAGCGAATATACCAGGGCTTGAGTCCTCCCAACACTAAATGCAGGAATAATAAGTCTGCCCGAAGATTTAACACAGGCTTCATTTACTGTTTCAAATAAAAGTTCATCAACACTTTGAGAATATTTATGATTCCGACCACCATAAGTAGATTCACACACCAGGTAATCTACCTCCGGAAGAGTTTCCGGATCTCGTAAAACTGGATAGTTCTTTCTGCCAATATCACCACTAAAAGCAATGGTTTTTCTATTTCCATGCTCTTCAATATTTAAAACAACAGCAGCAGCCCCTAATAAATGACCCACTGGTATAAAAGTGAGACTTATTTGCCCATTAATACGAAATGGTTTATTAAACCCAATCGTCACAAAACGATCAACAGTCTCCATTACATGTTTCTGAAGATATAAAGGTTTAGGGCCATCAGAAAATCCATTCTTTCCTCTTCGTTTTTTACGCTGCTTATTTAAGAAGATATTGACCGAATCCAATAAAAGCAACTCAGTGAGATCGGCAGTTGGAGGTGTGCATAATATTTGTCCCTCGAATCCAAAACGAATCAATGTTGGAAGATTACCAGAATGGTCTATGTGCGCGTGAGTAAGAATAACTAAATCAATATCGGCAGGAGAAAAAGGAAAAGCTTCATTCTGCTCAATCCAGGTATCCCGCTCATAATCTAAGCCACAATCAACCAATATATTATAATTATCGGTTTGTAAAAGGTGCATACTTCCTGTTACCTGTTGTGCAGCGCCCCAAATAGTTAATTTCATAAATGCTTGTAAAGACTTGCTTTAAATTAAATGCAATTAAATAATATTTTTTTCCTGAGGTTCCTGGGTTTCAAGTTGTAACTGACTCAGGTAACGGTATAAGCCACCTTTATTTTTCATCAATTCTAAATGATTTCCACTTTCTACAACTTTGCCTTTCTCTAGAACAATAATTTTATCTGCCTCCCGGATCGTAGAAAGACGATGAGCGATTATTATAGATGTTCGGTTTTTCATTAATTCTTCAAGAGCCTCCTGAACAAGCCTTTCTGATTCAGAATCTAGTGATGAGGTAGCCTCATCAAGTATAAGTAATGCAGGATCTTTTAATAAGGCACGGGCTATAGCGATTCTTTGTCGCTGGCCTCCGGAAAGTTTAACACCACGTTCTCCTACTATTGTATCATACCCTTCAGGAAAACCCTTTATAAATTCATGTGCATTCGCCCTATTTGCTGCCAATAATATATCATCTTCACTAGCATTTAATCGTCCATATGCAATATTTTCACGGATTGTGCCCCCAAACAACAAAACGTCCTGAGGAACTAGTGCTACCTGATTTCTAATGTCAGTCAGAGAAAATTCGGTTGATGCTACCCCATCAAATAGTAAAGAACCCGACTGAGGCTCATAGAAGCGTAGAATAAGTCCTGCAATGGTAGATTTTCCTGCACCACTTGGTCCAATAATCGCTACCTTTTCACCTTTTCTGGCCTCAAATGAAACTCCATTCAAAACAGTAATTTCTTTCCTTGAAGGATAGGAAAAAAAGACGTTTTTAAAATCTAAATTGCCCTGAATTTTCTGATGAATGGCATTCTTTTCCTGGTACATGGAAATAGGTTCATTCTCTTCTTCAAGGATTTCTAAAACTCTTTCACTTGCACCGAAAGCTTTCTGCATTGTGGCATACAACTCAGGAAAGCTACCCATAGCAGCCCCTACAAACGTTGATAACAAAATAAAGGTAAACATACTTGCGATGCTAATCTCGCCTATTTGAACTAGATGTGTTCCATACCAAACAACCGAAACAATAGTTCCAAAAAGACAAAAAACTATAAATGAAGCAAAAATACCCCTGAATTTTGCTCCCCGCATTGCAATCTTTACAACCTCACGTACACTGTTATTATATCTGCCAACTTCATAAGACTCATTCACAAATGCCTTAACATTAGAAATACCTTGCAGAGTTTCTTCAACAATAATATTTGATTCGGCAAGTTTGTCTTGTGCTTGTCTTGAGATTTTTCGAATAAACTTTCCAAATGTAACGGCTATAACGACTAAAATGGGCAGAACCGCCAAAAGCATTAGCGTCAATTTACCTGATACCAAAATTAGAAAAGTGATGCCACCTATAAAAATGATAATTTGTCTGATCATTTCGGCCAGGGTAGTCGTTATAGCATCTTGTATTTGAGAAAGATCAGCTGATAAACGACTATTTAGCTCCCCAACACGTCTTTGAGAGAAAAAATTCATTGGGAGAGTAATCAGTTTGTGATAAGTATCACGACGAATATCAGCAAGTCCCTTTTCTGCTACCTCTACAAACCAATTTATTCTGAAATATGAAAAGATTGCCTGAATAAATAAAACAACCAGTAGCGTAATAGCTACTGTATTGATTTCGGTTGGGAAAAAATCCAGAATTTCATTAGGAACCATCTTTCCGCCCTGTTCGGCCTGTGCACCTGTACCAATCAATCTTCCCATTAATAAAGGGAATAAAAATGAACTAGCACTAGAAAGAATTAGGCAAGCCAATCCAAGAAAAAATTTAGTACGATAAGGTTTAAGATAATTTAATAAGCGAATTACCTGTTTAATACTTTCTCTGTTTATTTTTGCTTTTGGAAGTTCTGCAGCCTGAGCGTTTCCACTGTTTAATCGAGCACGTGCCATCTTATCGTAATAGTAAATTCATCCTTCACCGGAATTACCAAAATTAACTTTATTTATGTATTCTTTGTGGCTGTACTACTAATCTTTGGTAATATTTTCGATTTGAAGATATACCAAATCTTTAAAGTCAGATAAAATTTTGAGCATTAAAAAAATCATTATCCGTCAAAACAAACTCCAATGGTATGTCGTTGGAAAATTGAGTACCTTTTTAGTCTTAAATCCTAAAATTCCGGTTCGCTCTTCTAGAATAAAATCTTTTTGCTGAAATCAATTACTCGGATTGGTTACTAATAGGTTTATGTTTTTCGTTGCACTACACTAACCGAACTTTCAAACCGAGTCTGAACTTGTTCCATCCCCAATATCAGAATAGCAATGGTGATCCAAGTAAGCTTCACAATCTTTGATTTAACTGGAAATCAAACTCCATGCTTCTGCGTTTTCAGAAAACATGGGTTTTACTTTGGCCCAGGTATTTTTAAAGATGTAAGATTCTCTATAAGCATTAAGATCATCCTCAGTATTCCAAAAGCTGAGCGTAAAAAAAACACATTCGTTGTTTAGGTCCTTTAATAAATCCACATGACTACATCCATCGAAAGCGCGAATTTGTTTTTTGTAAACCTGAAAGATTTCCTTAAAACCATCTATATTTTCAGGCTTAAAGGTCATTTTAACTATTCTGGTGATCATAATTTGAATTCAATTCTTATAATATCATTCAAATTTAGTCCAAGTAAACCACTGGCATTTCCCTTATTTATGGCTATTTCAAGATGATTGCTTATACCAAAAAGACAAAGTTTCTCACCTTCAGGTACTTCATTATAATGCCAGCTCAATTGAGAGATTGACTCATTTCTTTTGAAGTAAAGTGTAAAACTTCGGTTATTCTGCACCTTGGTAAAAATTTCCTTGGTGATATTTGTTATAATATTTTGAAAAGAATCTATGTAGATCACACTTCCTCTGATAATGTCTTTTTCAATCACAGGCTGGAGGGTCATCTTTTCTTCTATTCCCATCACTGGAATTCCTATGTCTTTCAATTTACCTCCTTTAGCCAAATGACTTGCTGCTTTTGGGAAAATATCTGAAAGTGGAAAATGTAAATACTTCAGATCCTGCATAATATTTAACTCTACAATTTCTGAAGGTACTTCATCAAATAATAATGAAAAAATTCCATTGTCTGAACCCACAAAGTAATGGTCGCGATAATTTAATGCAAGATATTTAGTTTTCTCATTAAATACAGAATCAATACCAATAAGGTGTACTGTGCCTTTTGGAAAGTAATGGAATGAATTCTTTAAAATAAAAGCTGCCTGAGGAATATTAAAAGCCGAAATATCATGACTTATATCCACAATGTTGGCATCTGCAAACTGACTAAGGATACTTCCTTTAAGGGCAGCCTGATAAAAATCTTTATACCCTAAATCAGTAGTTAAAGTAATTATAGCCATTTAAAAATGTGAATATTTATTGTTATTCTTGCATAGATAATAACGGTACAAATATTGAATTTTAATCTTAAATAATTGTACTCTCAACTAAAAATAAGCACAACTTGAACGAACTGAATCTGATTATTGAAAATGTTGATCCTGTTTTAATCTGGGGATCTAATAATGAGTATTTTGAAATATTTAAAAAACATTTCCCAAAAGTCAAGATTGTAGCCAGAGGTAATGAAGTTAAGGTTCTTGGAGACGAAAAAGAGCTGAAAATATTTGCTCAAAAGTTTCAGGACATTCTGAGTCATATTGATAAACTCCAAACTCTCACTATTAGTGATCTTCAAAAGTTATTAGGAACAAGCATAGAGATTATATCAGATTCTGAAAGTACTACGGCCAAAAGTGGTGCAGGAGCCGAGGCAATAGTCTTTGGTCCAAATGGCATCGTGGTAAAAGCTCGAACTGCTAACCAGCGTAAAATGGTTGACAGTATTACTAAAAATGATATCATTTTTGCAATCGGTCCCGCGGGTACTGGTAAAACCTACACAGCAGTTGCCTTAGCAGTTAGAGCACTGAAAAACAAAGAGATAAAACGAATTATATTAACAAGACCTGCAGTTGAAGCAGGAGAGAATCTAGGTTTTCTTCCGGGTGATCTCAAGGAAAAAATTGACCCCTATCTTAGACCGCTTTATGATGCATTGGATGATATGATCCCTGCTGATAAACTTAAAGTTTTTCTTGAAAACAGAACTATTGAAATCGCTCCACTTGCATTTATGCGCGGAAGGACTCTTGATAATTGTTTTGTGATACTCGATGAAGCCCAAAATGCAACTGATCTTCAATTAAAAATGTTCCTCACTCGAATGGGTCCAACAGCCAAATTTATCGTCACAGGTGATGTAACTCAGATTGATTTACCCAGAAAACAACAATCTGGCCTGAATACTGCACTAAGAATTCTTGGAGAAATAAAGGGTATAGAGATTATTTATTTAAACGGAGATGACGTGGTAAGACACAAACTTGTTAAGAATATTTTGAGAGCCTACGGAGACATTCAATAATATTAATCTTGACTATTTATATTTCTCAGAATTCAAATCAATTATCCAAAATTTACTTAAATGAGTGCTATAAAAGAAACACACTTTAGTTTGCCAAATCAAAGTAATTTTTACAAAGGTAAGGTACGGGATGTTTATACTATTAAAGATAAACACCTGGTAATGGTAGTCACAGACAGAATTTCTGCTTTTGATGTGGTACTACCAGAACCCATTCCATACAAAGGTCAGGTTCTTAATCAAATTGCAGCAAAATTCCTTACTGCAACTCAGGACATTGTTCCAAATTGGGTGATTGATATCCCTGACCCCAATGTAACGATTGGCAAAATATGTGATCCATTCAAAGTTGAAATGGTGATTAGAGGTTATTTAGCCGGTCATGCATGGCGTGAATATCAATCAGGTAAGCGTACTGTTTGCGGAGTTAGTCTTCCGGAAGGACTAAATGAGAATGATAAATTACCTTCACCAATTATTACGCCAACAACTAAAGCTTCTGTAGGTCATGATGAGGATATTTCCAGAGAGCAGATTCTAAACAGGAATATTGTATCTGAAACAGACTACATTCAATTGGAGAAATATACCCACGCTCTGTTCCAAAGAGGAACTGAGATGGCTTCAGATCAAGGATTAATTCTTGTAGATACAAAGTACGAATTTGGTAAAGCCAATGGTAAAATTCACCTTATTGATGAAATTCACACCCCCGATTCTTCACGTTATTTTTATAAGGACGGTTACGAGGAAAGACAGAAAAATAACGAGCAACAAAAACAATTATCTAAAGAGTTTGTTCGTAAATGGTTAATTGACAATGGTTTTCAGGGAAAAGAAGATCAATTAATTCCAGAAATGACACCTGAGTTTGTAAAATCAATTTCAGATAGATACATCGAACTTTTTGAACAAATTACAGGTGATAAATTCATTAAACACGATCATTCAAATTCACTTACAAGAGTTGAAAACAACATAATTGAAGCTCTTAATAGGTTGAGTTGATTATTTTATTGTATATAACTATGGTTTAATTAATTTTAAAACTATGAAATTCACTGTCGATAAGCACGAAAAATATGTTTTAATTAAACTGAATGAGAATAAATTAAATAGTTTAATCTCTCCTAAGCTTAAATCTGAGCTTATACTCAGCAACACCGAAGGTCAGCGAAATATTATACTCGATCTTTCTAATGTTAAACATTCAGATTCCTCGGGTTTGAGTGGCTTGTTAGTTGGACATAGAATGTGTAAAAAATCAGATGGCATATTTATTCTGACTGGAATCAATGAAAATATTTCAACATTAATTACTATTTCTCAGCTTGATAAAATTCTTAATATTGTTGGGTCTGTAGACGAGGGTATAGATCTAATCTTTATGGAAGAGATAGAAAAAGAACTAAAAAGAAACTAAATTTATTTTATCTCTAACTGCTCATGAAATTTGAAGTTACTATTTTGGGCAGTAGTTCATCTACTCCAATATTTAACAGAAATCCTTCAGCGCAAATTTTAAATGTAAATGAGAAATATATTCTCATTGATTGCGGAGAAGCTACGCAAAATCAACTGCTAAACTTCGGACTTAAGGCTAATAGAATTGATCAGATTTTTATTAGTCACCTACATGGAGATCATTACCTTGGTCTGGTTGGTCTTTTGTCTTCCCTTCATTTAAACGGTCGTACCAAGCCAATGGATATTTTTGGACCTGCCGAACTGAAAGAAATTATTGATTTACAATTCAAACATTCGCAAACCATACTCAGATATCCAATTAATTTCAGTCCGACGAAAAATGATAAGCGATACAGAATATTTGAAAGTTATGATATTGTTGTAGAGAGTTTCCCATTGGATCACCGTATACCTTGTACAGGATTTCTATTTACTGAAAAGCAAAGATTGAGAAAAATGATCAAATCAAAAATTGATGATTTATCAATACCTGCAGAAATGATTCCTCTAATTAAAAAAGGACAGGGTTTTAAAGATAAATCAGGCAAATTTCATCCTTCGGAACAACTAACCTTAGAAGCCGAACGCCCTAAATCTTATGCCTATTGCTCTGATACTATTTGTAGCTGGAAGTATATAGATTTTATTTCTAATGTAGATTTACTGTATCATGAAGCAACATTTATGAATGATATGCTCGATAGGGCAGAGGAGACATTTCACACTACCGCTCTTCAAGCAGGTGAAATTGCATTAAAATCATCCGTAGGAAAACTATTGATAGGACACTTTTCTGCCCGTTACCGGGAGTTAAACCCTTTATTGGAAGAAGCAAAGACTGTATTTCAGAATACTATGCTAGCAGTAGAAGGTCAAACCTTTCAAATTTGATACGTTTTAATCCTTGTTTCCTCCGAAGACTGAAAAGCTTACATAACGTTTGGGGTTAGCTTTCAGGTCGACAATCAATTTATCAAGATTTGCAGCAGCATTGTTCAGATTATTATACATACGCTCATCATTGATTAATTGTCCTAAAGTACCATTTCCTGAATTTACTTTATTGATAACTACCTGAAGATCAGCAACTGCTTTATTCGCTTCTGTTATTGTTTGCGCGAAATTTGCTTTTGCAACGTCATCTGATATTTTATCAAAATTATTTACAATTTTGGTAATCGTAGAACTGTTGTTTTTTAGATTAGTAGAAATCGACTCGAGATTAGTTATAATCACGGATATCTTCGAACTCTGTTTAGTCACAAGGCCATCAACTGTTTGCGTAGTCTTTTCCAGCGTTTCTAAGGTTCTGGCTATACTTGCAAAACTTCGATCAAAATTTCTTTGAAATTCAGGACTTAAGGTACTATTAACAGAAGTCAATACTGAATCCATTCTGGAAATAATCTGTTCAGCTTTCTTCTGTACTGGCTCTACCTGATCCATAAGATCTTTTTTAACATTTGCATTTAATGTATCTCCATCAGCAGCCATATCACTACCATTTCCAAGTTCAAAAACAATTGCTTTTCCACCAAGAAGATCAGTGCTTTCTAATTTTGCAATTGTATTTTTAGGAATTCCGTATTCTGGGTTAACTTTAAACTGAACAAGTATACGACCATCAGCCTGAAGCGTTAAGTCTGATACACGCCCAATTTGATATCCATTTACAAGTACAGGTTTTGAAACTGTCAAACCATCCACCCTCGGATAAATAGCATAAAATTCATTTTCACGTGAAAATACATCATTGCCCTTAAGGAAGCTATAACCTACAATTAAAACCGTTATGGCAACCGCGGCCAATACACCTACTTTAGTTTCGTTAGTGATTTTCATTAATCTCGTATTGTTTTAACTTTCAAAAATAGGATTAGCTTTCATATTATCATTCAAATAATTTCAATTTGAATGATTACCAAACATGCAGGTGTTACTCAAGCTCAGCCTGCTTTTTATAGGTTTGAATTGCTTTCAATAAGCTTCCTACAATTTCAGCTTGCCCTATCTCCGAATTCATGTATTCCTCTTCTTCTGGATTCGAAACAAAGCCAATTTCTGTAAGAACAGCAGGCATTCCTGCCTTAGCTAATACAGCCAGACTTTGTTCTTTTACTCCTCTGTCAATACGTCCATTGAGAATATACTCATCTTGCATGAATGAGGCCAACTTTATGCTTTGTTCTCTGAAGGCATTTTTCATCAAAGATAATAGAATTATACTTTCTGGATCTTTAGGATCATAGCCTTCATAGTTATCCTTGTAATCTTTCTCGAGTAGAATTGATTCGTTTTCACGCATAACTACGTCTTGTTCATCCAAACGTCCAAAACCTGAAACAAAAGTTTCTACACCTTTTGTAGATGTACTTTGGACGGTCTTATAAATAGGAATACGACGCCCACGACTGTCTTTACGATATCCACTGATTACCTTTTTTATTGGCATGGAATTACAGTGAATAGAAATGAATAAGTCTGCTTTGTTACGATTAGCGACACCAATACGTTCATAAAGTGGAACAAAAACATCAGATGTACGTGTATATATTACTTTCACATCTTTTATATTTTCTTCAATTGCTTTACCCAATCGAAGTGCAACCTGAAGTGCAATGTCCTTTTCTCTGGAAAAAAGTCCCTTAGTGGCACCGTCATGACCACCATGTCCTGCATCAACAACAATAGTCTTAATCCGATAAGGACTATCATTAAAAGAATTAGCAGAGGTAAATTGACCTGAGAATAGAAGGACTGCGAGTAAAACGTTAAGGAATCTTATCAATGCTATATTTTTGATTAATTTTGAACGTATATAATTATCTATCATTGCAAAAATAGTATTCATCAGCGAATTTGAAATTTATTAGATCCATTTTTATCTATTTTTTTACGGCAATTCTGTTTGCTGTATCCACAATTGGATCTGCATTTGCTCAGCAACCGATTCTGAGGCCTAATAATGCTGCTCCGGATACAATATTGCGTTCTGCAAGCTTAAAAACAGATACTTTAACAAAAAAAATAAACACTACAGGATCATTAACATCAAAGGTAACCTATGCTGCAGAAGATTCAACCATATTTGATATGAAAAACAATATAGTCTTTTTGTATGGAAACGCTAAGGTAAAATACGAAGATTTTGAGATTGAAGCAGAGTATATCCGGCTTGATCAAAAGAATAACAGCATTTTTGCTAAAGGAAGAATTAATCCAGTTACAAAAAGATATATCGGAAAACCATTGGTAATTCAAGGAGCTGAACCACCACTAAGTACCGATTCTTTATTTTTTAACTATAAAACAAAAAAAGGCAAGTCATTTGGAATATTTACAGATGTTGAAGGAGGATTCCTTCAGGCACAGCAGTTTAAAAAGAATCAATATGATGAAGGTTTTTTCAAACGAGGTATTTATAGTACCTGTAATCTTCCACATCCACATTTCGGGATACACATTATCAAAGGGATAGCAACGGATAAACAGATTATAACTGGTCCTGCTTACCTAGTTATTGAAGATGTACCATTGCCTCTAGGTGTTCCCTTTGGTTTTTTCCCAAAGCCCAATAAAAGATCCGGAGGTTTATTATTTCCAACTTTCGGAGAAGATACACGTGGGTTTTTTATGCGTGATCTAGGATATTATCTAGGCTTGAGCGACTACTGGGATCTTTCAACAAGAGGAACACTGTATTCTAAAGGATCATATGAATTGGGAACTTCTGCCCGCTATCGAAAAAATTATAAGTATGACGGTGGTTTGAATTTCAGATTCGCATCAACAAAAAACGGGGTTGAGGGCACTCCATCATATAAAACCCCCAACAAGGATTTTAATTTAACATGGAATCATTCACAAAATCCTTTGGCAAATCCAGGTACAACTTTTAGTGCATCAGTAAATGCAGGTACAGGTTCTTATTTTCAAAATACCGGAGCAGCGGGAACATATAACCCAACAGAGATAGCAAGAAATACTCTATCTTCAAGTATTAGCTATGGCAAAGTATTTGGAAATGGATTATTTAACTTTTCTTCAAGTCTTTCACATTCACAGGATATTGAACAACAAACAGTCTTTCTTGATCTTCCCCGTTTCAGTTTAAACATGTCAACCCTAAATCCATTTGATTCCAAAGATAGGGCAGGTGAACAAAAATGGTATCAAAGACTGAATGTAGGATACAGTATGCAGGGAAGTAATTCGATTAACACAAAAGAGTATGATCTGTTTAAAAAGGAGTCATTAAAAGACTTCAGAAACGGCATTCAGCATGATATTCCTGTCAACTTATCCCTTAATGTATTGAAGTATTTTCAGTTCAATTCAGGAATGCAGTACAGTGAAAAATGGTACCTACAAACCTTAAGAAAAAGATTAGATCCTGTTGCCTCAGGCTTTACACCGGTAGCCGATACCATACAGGGCTTCAGCAGAGTATATGACTACAATTTAAATACGGGTTTAGCAACTAAACTCTATGGAAAATTCAATTTTAAAAAAGGAAATCTAATGGCTTTGCGTCATATTATTACTCCTTCAGTCAATTTCAATTACCGTCCAGATTTTGGTTCTGACCGATATGGCTATTTTCGAAATCTTCAGGGAGATACCTCAACCATCAAAACGAGGTATTCAATCTATGAAAATGCTGTTTTTGGCTCCCCATCATCTGGAAGGGTAGCAGGGATTGGTTTTAGCTTTGATAATAATATTGAAGCTAAAGTTAAATCTACTGCAGACTCATCAAAAAATTCTGTCAATATCCCAATTTTACAGAGCCTGACCTTTTCTGGGAATTATAATTTCGCTGCTAAAGATTTCAAACTATCTACCATCGGATTCTCAGGAAGGACTGCTTTTTTTAAAGAAAAAGTCGGAATCAATTTTTACGGCATGCTTGATCCTTATACTTTGAACGAAGATGGCAATAGAATTGATGAGTTTGCCATGAAATCTGGTAAAATTGCCAGGCTAACTAATTTCGGGCTCTCAACTGATTTTAGCTTTAATTCTAATGCTGCCAAAAACAGAAATGAGAATTTGAACCAGATCGATAAAACAAAACAAAATCTAACTTCAAGGCAACAGGAAGAGTTAAATGCAATTAGTAGAGACCCCAATGCCTTTGTAGATTTTAATATCCCATGGAATATCAGTGCGGCTTACAGTTTTAATTATTCAAAAAATGGATTAAAATCAAATATTTCAAATACACTAAATTTCTTTGGCGATTTTAATGTAACTCCAAAATGGAAAGTTCAATATACTTCGGGATATGATTTTCAGGCCAATAGGCTTAGTTTAACACAATTTTCAATATATCGTGACCTTCATTGTTGGGATTTATCTTTCAGATGGTCACCAATTGGAAACAATAAATTCTATACCGTTGATTTGAGAGTTAAAGCCTCAATTCTTCAAGATCTAAAACTGAGCAAACGCCGGGACTCCTGGAACAACTTTTAATATGAGAGCAGAAATTATAACAATTGGGGATGAGATTTTAATCGGACAGATAGTCGATACAAATTCAGCATGGATGGCGCAAAAGCTAAATCTTGCAGGAATTAAGGTCAAACAAATCTCATCTGTTTCAGATGATCGTCAACATATACTTGAGGCATTGAATGAATCTAAAAGTAGGGCTGATCTTATTCTGATCACCGGAGGCCTCGGTCCGACAAAAGATGATATCACAAAAAAAACACTGGCAGAATACTTTAAAACCGGATATCGGTTAGATCAGGATGCATTAGAAAATGTAAAACGAATTTTTTTAAAATACAAAGCACCATTACTTGAAATCAATATTAAACAGGCAGAAGTACTTGACAACTGCGTTACCTTGCTAAATTTAAATGGTACAGCACCTGGTATGTGGATAGAGCATGAAGATAAAATATTTGTTTCTATGCCCGGAGTGCCATTCGAAATGATGTACATGATGGAAGAACAGGTGATTCCAAAAATAAAACAGGCATTTAAATTACCGATAATCCTTCATCATACCATATTAACTGCAGGGATAGGAGAATCCATACTTGCAGAGAAAATAGAATCTATTGAAGACTCGCTTCCCAAACATATTAAGCTAGCATATTTACCAAAATTAGGTACTGTTAGGGTTCGGCTAAGCGGAGATGGTCAGAATGAAGAGCTATTAAAGGAAGAAATCAGTATTTATGCAAAAAGAATTATAGATAAGATCCATGAATTTGTAATTGCTGAAAATGATACTCCTATAGAAAAAGTGATTTTAGATTTTATGGAGGCCGAAAATCTAAGCCTATCGGTTGCAGAAAGTTGTACAGGAGGATATATTTCCCATCAATTTACTCAACATCCCGGAAGTAGTAAGGTTTTTTTAGGAGGAGCAGTTACTTACTCTAATTCATTAAAAATAAGCATTCTTGGAGTTTCTGAAAACACAATAAATAATTTTGGAGCCGTCAGTGAGGAAACAGTTAAAGAAATGTCAGAAGGTGCTAAGTCAGCTTTTCATTCTGATTACTCAATAGCAGTAAGTGGCGTTGCAGGTCCTGATGGCGGAACAACAGAAAAGCCTGTTGGTACAGTTTGGATTGCTGTAACAGGTAAAACAAAGACCATTACCAAAACTTACAATTTTGGTAATAAAAGAACCCAAAATATTGAAAGATCAGCAACTACAGCTCTTGTTATACTTTATAAATTAATGAAAGAGGAACAGGTTTCTTGAAAAAGTTTAATTTTGTTTTTAATTAACAATTCTCCAAAATACTCAAATATGGCTTTATACGAATTAGTACTTCCCAAAATGGGGGAGAGTGTTGCCGAAGCTACTATCATAAAATGGATTAAAAAGCCAGGTGATATGATAGATATTGATGAATCCGTTTTGGAAATTGCTACAGATAAAGTTGATTCAGATGTACCATCTCCGGTTTCTGGAAAACTTTTAAGTATATTTTTTAACGAAAATGAAGTTGTTCAGGTAGGTGCAGTCATTGCTACTATTGAAATTGAATCTGCCTTAGAAAAAGATGAAGAACCTGAAATTATCCAGCCCTTGCCTATAGAAGAACCTGTTGATCCTGCTCAAAATATTCAAGTTGATGTGAATCCCATTCTATTTGATTCTGGTTTCCAAGAACTTACTTCATCAATTGATCTTAATAATTCGGCACGCTTTTATTCCCCTCTGGTTAAAAGTATGGCAGCAGAGGAGGGAATCAGTATTGACGAATTAGACAAAATAAAGGGATCAGGTTCTGAGGGAAGAGTGACCAAAAAGGATATTTTAGATTTTATAAATTCGGGTAAAAGCGCTCAATCACAACCAGCAAATAAAGAAACACCAAATTCCAACGCTGCGCATCAACCTGCTCAAGAGAAAAAAGTTTATCCTGTATCTGTTTCAGGAGGAGATGAAATTATAGAAATGGATCGTATGCGAAAACTCATCGCAGATCATATGGTAATGAGTAAACAGACCTCTGCTCATGTTACTTCATTTGTAGAAGCCGATGTTACTAATCTTGTTCAATGGCGTGATCGTATAAAAAGTTCATTTGAAAAGCGTGAGGGAGAGAAAATAACGTTCACGCCTATCTTTATCGAGGCAGTTGCCAAAGCTATAAAAGATCTCCCAATGATCAATATATCAGTCCAAGGGACTCAAATTATCAAAAAGCGTGATATTAATATTGGTATGGCCGCCGCCTTGCCAAGCGGCAATCTGATAGTTCCGGTTATAAAAAATGCAGATCAACTAAATCTTTTCGGATTAACAAAGGCCGTAAATGATCTGGCTAGCCGCTCTCGTATGTCAAAATTAAAGCCAGATGAAACACAAGGTGGAACCTTTACGCTTACCAATTTAGGTGCTTTTGGAAATATTATGGGTACGCCAATTATCAATCAGCCTCAGGTTGCTATATTGGCAGTAGGCGTCATTAAAAAGAAACCTGCTGTAATCGAGACTGAGTATGGTGATGTAATTGCCATTAGACATATGATGTTTCTCTCGCTTTCTTATGATCATCGTGTTGTAGACGGATCTTTGGGAGGTTCTTTTGTACGCAGGGTTGCTGATTATCTTGAATCATGGGATATAAATCGCGAATTATAACTGCTTTTACTAAAACTCATTAATTCTTTAGAATTTACCTTTTTGTATGAAAAAGTACATTATTAGTTTACTGACACTCGTTTTATTTTTAACGAATGTAACTTCTGCATTCTCACAGCAAAATTTCCCCTTCAAGGCACAAATTGATGCATTTTTAAAGTCGGATAGTCTACAATATCCTCCAAAAAATGCGATTTTACTTGTTGGAAGTTCCTCTTTTACAAACTGGAAAGACGTACAGGATTATTTCCCAGAACACAAAATTATAAATCGTGGATTTGGTGGATCAAGTCTGCCAGATGTAATTCGTTATGCTTCCAGTATCATTTATCCGTACAAACCCGCGCAAATACTAATTTATTGTGGTGAGAATGATTTTCCAGCTGGTCCAAATACAACTGCTGATACAATTTTTAATCGTTTCAAAAAATTGCATGGCATGATCAGATCAGCTCTTCCCAAAACTGAGATTATCTATATTTCGATGAAACCAAGTATTTCAAGGCTAAAGTATCTTCCAGAAATGCGCAGAGCTAATGAAATGATAAGAAATTTTCAAAAGGAACAATCAAAATCAGGATATATAGATGTTTATTCCAAAATGATACTTGCTGATGGTAGCCCAATGCCAGATATTTTTCTAAAAGATGAACTTCATATGAATAAGAACGGTTATCTGATCTGGCAAAAAGTGATTAAACCATACCTTAAGAAATAAAAAAGATCCTCTTTATTGGAGGATCTTTTTTATTTAACCATGTTGGTTCAGGCATTTTAATTTAATTCTTCAAATTTTTCAGTTAGCGCACCAGCTTGCGCAATAAAAGCTCCATCATCAAGAATTTCTTGTTTCTTAGCCATTAACTCACTGATTTTAACTCCCCCCAAAACATATTTAAGATCCATACTTTTATGTTCTTCAGCTATAAACTCAAAATGAATATCATTAATCAGGTTTTCATTATTATAGCGGATATAAATTGGTATAATATGATCATTTTGAAGTTTTAATTTCTTGTCGTGATGGTATTTCTTATACTCATATCGATAATCATATCTTAGGGCAGCGACATCTGATAAAACTGCAGATCCAGTTGGATGACCACCGGCACCTTTTCCATAAAATAATTGTTGATCTGCAAATGCAGCCTTTACGGATACCGCATTGTATTCATTCTCAACATTGTAGAGGAAATCACTTTTAGGAATAAGTTTTGGAATAACGTACAGAGAAATTTCCTTGTCATCCAGTTTCTTTGCAGTAGGTACAAGTTTGATTTTTAAATGATGCTCCTGAGCAAAATTAAGATCTGAGGATGAAAAATTTTGAATCCCAATATTTAATATTTGTTCTGGTTTAACAAATATTCCATATGCATGAGCTGCAGCGATCACAAGTTTATATTTTGGATCATAACCTCCAACATCCAAAATTGGATCTTTTTCAGCAAAGCCAAGATCCTGAGCTTGTTTTAGAGCATGTGAATATTCTAAACCTTCATTTGCAATCTTAGAAAGAATAAAATTAGAAGAACCATTAAAAATACCACTTATAGAATGCAGTAATTCATTATCGTAATACTCCTCAAGATTCCTTATGATTGGAATACTTCCGCAAACGGCACCCTCATATAACAATGATGTATTGTATTTCTCTTGTAGATTCACCAACTCATCTAAATGCTCAGCTATCATTTTCTTATTCGCAGAAACCACATTCTTTCCACTTTTTAATGCGCTGGTGACGATTTCATAAGCTGCATCAGCATCATTGATTAATTCTATTACCGTATTAATACTGAGATCATTTAGAATATCATCCGGATTGGTCGTAAATAAATGCTCAGGCAAGATTCGTTCCTTTTCCGGATTTTTTATTGCAATTTTTTTTATCTCAATATTGAGATCCTTCGTACTTATAATATCATGTAAACCCTGGCCAACAACGCCAAAGCCAAATAATCCTATAGTCAGTCTTTTACTCATTTCTTATTACGCTATTTTATGCAGAGTAACTATACTAGTGTCAGAATCTGCAGCTTTGAAAAAATTCCCTATTTCCTCTGTTAATATTTCGGTTTCTACTAAAAAACCATCATGGCCATAAAATGAATCTAATTCAGTAAATCGGGCGTTTGGAATATTTTTGGCTAAATATTGTTGCTCCTCTACAGGAAATAGGACATCGTTCTTAATTCCAATCACTAAGGTCTTAGCCTGAATTAATTTTAATGCACCTTCAATAGAGTTCCTTTTACGACCCACATGATGACTGTCCATTGTCTTAGTCAGGTACCAATAACTGTAAGCATTAAAACGGTTCACCAGCTTTTCACCCTGATAGTTTTGATAAGAAGAAGCCTTAAAATCATTGATTTTGTCGGGATTTACTTCCATTTGGGTTGTGGCATAGGTTCCATATGTCCGATAAGACAATAAAGCAAAGCTTCGTGCTACTTTAAGCCCCATTTTACCACCATCTGGAGTCTGGGCATAAAAAGTACGATCTGTAGTAATTGCGAGCCTCTGACTTTCATTAAAAGCAATTCCCCAGGCTGAATGCTTTGCATTGGCTGCAATTAAAACTAGTTTACCAATTCTTTGAGGTTCCAAAATTGCCCATTCCATTGCTTGTTGTCCTCCCAATGAACCCCCAATCAATAAACCTATTTGGGTGAGACCGAGAGCATCAGCCAAAAGTTTATGTGAAGCTGCAAGGTCCCGAACAGTAATTTCAGGAAAAGAAAGAAAATAGGGTAATCCGGTTGATCTGTCAATGCTCAGCGGACTAGTACTCCCATAATGAGATCCGATCACATTCGCACAGACGATAAAGTGTTCTTTTGGATTAAAAAGGCAATTATCACCAAAAAGACCTTTCCACCAATCGAAGACGTTGGAGTTTGCTGTAAGAGCATGACAAACCCATATTACATTATCCTTTTTAGCATTTAGGGAACCAAAAGTATGATAAGCGATCTGAAGATCCTTTAGCTTTTGACCGCTTTCTAGCAGAAAAGGTTTTTTATGTTTATAAATAGCTTCCGTATTCATATCAATTTGACCTCCCCAAATCGGGGAGGTCTTTAAAATGCTTGATTAATGGCCTGAATATTACTTTATAGCTGCAAAAGCTTGTTCAAGATCAGCCTTTATATCATCAATATGTTCAATTCCTACAGAAACTCTTAAAGATGATGGTTTAACTCCAGCTGCTAATTGCTCGGCATCACTTAATTGCTGATGGGTAGTTGCACTAGGCTGAATAATCAGAGTTTTTGTATCACCAACATTAGCCAGATGACTAATTAATTTAAGATTATTAACAAATTTAATCGCTGCTTCTTTTCCACCTTTTACTTCAAAAGAAAGAACCGCACCAAAACCATTCTTGAGATATTTTTTAGCTCTTTCATGAGTTAGACTACTTGCTAATCCGGGATACTCAACTTTATCAACCTGAGGATGACTCTCTAGCCATTTTGCCAGTTCAAGTGCATTATCAACATGACGCTGAACTCTAAGTGATAATGTTTCTAGACCCTGAAGTAACAGGAATGAATTAAATGGTGATTGTGAAGGTCCAAAATCACGCAATCCTTCAACACGAGCTCTTATAATAAACTGTATGTTTCCAAAAGGACCACCAATACCAAAAACACTATTAAATACCAATCCATGATAACCTTCAGAAGGCTCAGTGAATTGTGGAAATTTACCGTTCCCCCAATTATAATTACCACCATCAACAATAACACCACCGATACTAGTTCCATGTCCGCCTATCCATTTTGTAGCTGATTGAACAACTATATTTGCTCCATGCTCTAATGGACGGAAAAGGTATCCTGCTGCTCCAAAAGTATTATCTACAATCAATGGAAGGTCATGCTTTTTAGCAATCTCAGCTATCTTTTCAAAATCAGGAATACTGAAACTTGGATTACCTATTGTTTCAAGATAAATAGCTTTGGTTTTAGCATTAATTAAGGAATCAATACTTTGTGGATCATCACCATTAGCAAATCGGGCTTCAATTCCTAAACGTTTGAATGCTACTTTAAACTGATTGTATGTTCCTCCATAAAGAAATGATGAAGTCACAAAATTATCACCTGCCTGTAGAATATTGTTAAGTGCAATAAACTGTGCTGCTTGTCCGGAAGATACACCAAGTGCGGCAACGCCACCTTCAAGTGCTGCTACCCTTTTTTCAAACACATCAGTGGTTGGGTTCATTAAACGGGTATAAATATTTCCAAACTCTTTTAGAGCAAACAAATTTGCACCATGTTCTGAACTGTTAAAAACATAGGAAGTGGTTTGATAAATAGGAACCGCGCGTGAACCTGTTGTTGGATCAACTTCTTGTCCTGCATGAATCTGTAATGTTTCGAATTTTAAATTTTGAGCTGACATGGTTATTGAGTATTAGGTTTGATTATCTGTAAAATGTTAAATAGCTGGAGTTGGTGATTGATTTTTTAGAAATTACTAGAACAAAACAGAACTAGCAACAAGGATAAAAATTCATAGACATACAACAATATGCTGTTAATGCCGAATCATAAGAATTTTTGAATTGAATTGTAAGTTTCGATTTTGGGAATACAGAAACTAAAGACTGTTCATTTTTCATTTTTTTATTAATTTATTTTTCCCTTTCGGGACAGGAATTGGCACCTTCCCCGAAACCGATCGGGGGGTTGTCAGTGGGTCATAGAGCCTGATCTCTCGCCACTTCTGCATAAATCAATAAATAAATTTATTGAAGACAGATTGGTATTACTACCAAATAATATTCCAAATATAAGTCTATGACTACTATTAAACCAAATTTAATTTTTGTAGTAATTGTAAATACTTGGTTATCAGAACATTAAATTAATTATTTATCCTAGCGCCTGATTCAAATCCTGAATAAGATCTTCTACATGCTCTAAACCAACAGAAATACGAATAAGATTCTGAGGAGTTTTTGTTCCTGGTCCTTCAACTGAAGCTCGGTGTTCCATCAGACTTTCTACACCACCTAGACTGGTAGCTTGTGTGAAAATCTTAACAGAGTTTACTACTTTCCGAGCTTCTTCAGCACCGCCTTTAACTAAAAATGATAACATTCCTCCATAATCACTCATTTGGCTTTTTGCTATTTCATGACCCAGATGTTCTTTTAAACCAGGATAAAAGACTTTTTCTACCTGATGATGAGAATCCAAAAATTTAGCTAATAGTGTTGCATTTTGAGCATGACCTCGCATCCGATAAGGTAGCGTCTTTATTCCTCTGACGGTCAAATAGCAATCAAAAGGAGAGGGGACTGCTCCAGATAGCACCTGTATATTCCGAATTTTCTTCCAAAGATCATCATTCTTTTTGCACGCTAAAACTCCTCCGATCAGATCACTATGCCCTCCAAAATATTTTGTAGTTGCATGCATAACTATATCGCAACCTATTTCTAATGGTTTTTGAAACACAGGAGTACTAAATGTATTATCACAAGCAACTAAAATGCCTTTAGATTTAGCTAATTCACAAATACTTTTAAGATCGGATATTTTTAATAATGGATTTGAAGGAGTTTCAACCCAAATTAAACGGGTATTTTGCTTGATAGCATTCGCTATTGCTTTAGTATTGGCCAAATCAACAAAACTTACTTCAATAATTCCATCAAAAACCTGTAATAATTGATTTCTTAAGCCATGATACATATCATCCGGTGCAATTATATGGGATCCGGCACCTAAAGCCTGAAATACAGCAGCTCCTGCAGCATTTCCGGATGAAAAAGCAGCAGCATCTTCAGCCGCTTCAAGTTTGGCTACCACATTTTCAAGTGATTTTCTATTTGGATTATCTATTCTGGAATAAATAAATCCACCTGGATAACTTCCATCCTCACCCCGTTCAAAAGTTGACGATAAGGTTATGGGTTGTATCACTGCTCCGGTACCTTCATCTATTTTATTCCCGGCATGAATAGCTATAGTTTCAATCTTCATGTTAAGTTTCCTATTTGATTATGTTTCTCAAATTTTGTTCAAGTTAATTAAAGAATAAATTTTCAGCTCAATTTTTCATTATAAATTATAAAGTGATGTAATAATAATACTCTGATTTAAAATAATTGATTTAATTCGTACGCTTTTACCTGCGCATGATAATGAATCTATACATTTCCGTATTTTTGCAGAAAGAAAATAATGAATACTGAACAAAACCTAAATCTGCTTTTAACCGATAAGAACCTTTCTGCCGATTTAAGGCTAATCGCAGAAAAAGTTAAGTTAAATCAGCGTATTTCTTTTGATGAAGGTATTTTACTTTATGAAAAAGGGGAATTAGGGTATTTGGGTATCCTTTCCAATTTTGTTCGTGAAAAGCGTCATGGAAATTTCACATATTTTAACCGAAATTTCCATATAGAACCCACAAACCTTTGTGTATACGACTGTAAATTCTGTTCCTATTCTGTTATGATCAAAGAAAAATCACAGGGCTGGGAATACAGTATGGATGAGATGATGGAAATTGTCAGGAAATACGATTCTGAACCCGTGACTGAGGTTCACATAGTCGGGGGAGTATTGCCACAGTACGATCTTAATTTTTATTCTGAACTCTTTACTAAAATTCACGAACACCGTCCCGGACTTCATGTTAAGGCATTAACCCCAGTTGAATATCATTACATATTTAAGAAAGCGAAAATAGATTATGCTACTGGAATGAAATTAATGAAAGAATCCGGATTAGATTCTATACCTGGGGGTGGTGCTGAAATATTTCATCCTGAAATCAGAGAACAAATTGCAAAAGATAAATGTACCGGCGATCAATGGCTTCAAATTCACGAAGAGTGGCATAAATTAGGAATGCGATCGAATGCGACTATGCTTTACGGACATATTGAAGAATTTAAACATCGTGTTGATCACTTAGATCGGTTACGTAAATTACAGGATAAGACAGGTGGCTTTCAAACTTTCATTCCATTAAAATTTCGTAATCAGGATAATCAAATGTCTCATATTACAGAGGTTTCTGTTATGGAAGATCTCAGAAATTATGCAATCTCACGAATTTACCTTGATAATTTTGACCATATAAAGGCCTATTGGGCTATGATAAGTCGAAATACAGCTCAGTTGTCTTTAAACTTTGGTGTAGATGACATTGATGGAACCCTTGATGATACTACGAAGATTTATTCAATGGCAGGTGCAGAAGAGCAAAATCCTGCTATGAGTACACAAGAACTGGTTGAACTAATTAAACAAGTTGGTCGTCACCCGATTGAGCGTGATACGCTATATAATGTAATTACTGATTATAATGAATATCAGTTTCCTCAGGAAGAAAAGCCCAAATTTTACAAATTACCAGTTTTAAATTGAAGAAGATAATATACATTATTCGTCACGGTGAAACAGACCTGAACAAATTAGGAATAGTTCAGGGTAGAGGTATGAACACGAGTTTGAATGAAAAAGGATTAGAGCAAAGTGAGGCATTTTATCAATTCTATAACCAAATTCCGTTCGATAAGATTTATACATCTACCTTAAAAAGAACCCACCAAACCGTTCAAAAATTTATAGATTCTAACATACCATGGGTGCAATATCCTGGACTGGATGAATTGGGCTGGGGGATTCATGAGGGACAGGAAAGTACAGATGAATTAATCTCTTCTTTTCATACACTTTTAAATCAATGGAAAGACGGTGAGCTTCATCATAAATTTGAAAATGGCGAAAGTCCGCTGGAAGTTAAGGAAAGACAATTGATTGTCCTTGAACATTTGATTGAAGAAAATAATGATCGTAATATTCTGATTTGTATGCATGGTAGAGCCATGCGATTATTTCTTAGCTTGTTAACCAATCGTCCACTTGAAAAAATGGATGAATTCCCACATTCAAATACGACACTTTATAAGTTAGGGTTTGATGGAAAGGATTTTCATATCCTAGAATTTAATAATACAAATCATTTAAGTCCGATATCTTAGTTTTGAACAGAATAAAAGTTTCAGCTGTCAGCTACACAAACTCTAAACCATTTGTTTACGGAATTATGCAATCCGATATTTTGCATGCTATAGATTTAAGCTTAGATATACCTTCAGTTTGCGCAAATAAACTTATTGAAAATCAAGTAGATATAGGATTAGTTCCTGTTGCTGCACTACTTCATATTAAGGATTACCACATTATATCAAATTACTGCATTGGTGCCAATGGTGCTGTTGATTCTGTTTTTATTTTTAGCAATAAACCTATTCTAGAGATAAAAACTTTACAACTTGATGCCCAATCCAATACCTCAAATTTGCTATCAAAAGTGCTACTAAAATATCATTGGAAAATTAATCCCGAATTTGTTGAAACAGGGGAAGCAGATGCCATTGTACAGATAGGGGACCGGACTTTCCTAAACAGGAATCAGTTCACATATCACT
>JBIIRT010000088.1:0-10973 GCA_044341405.1 Daejeonella sp.
ACAGCAAAGTAGGATATACATCGGATAAAATATTGTTCCACTCAAATCGCCGCCAGCCCTGAGTGAGTAAAAGGATGTCAAGCTGTCTTATCTTATCTTCATTAATCTCATCAAAATAATAATTGGGCTGTTCAATAAAACCTTTCAAATCTGAACTTAACAAAAGGTTTGACATAATTGTTGTTTCATCAGCCTCATTGAAGGGCACTTTTGATTCATCAAGAATTGCAACAGAAAAACTCCCTAGTGTGGGTTTGCCTTCTGGATCTTTTGCATCTAATATCAATTTAACTTTTTCCCTTTTTTTGTACTCAGGTTTGTCGGTATTTAAATCAATCTTTAAAAAGTCAGAATGATTAATAAATACAAGCCTTTCTGCAACAGGTTCATTTTCCGGAGAAAACAGAGTGAGCTGGAGTAAGCCTGTTGGGAAACGTTTCTTAGGAATACTTGCACTGAAAGTTCGGGATGACAGCTTGTTTTTAGAAATAAAATGAACTTGTCCGTTTGTTTGTGCAATTAAGGTAATTTCTTCATCCGGCTTGGTATTTTCAGTGGTTGAGATCTTGATATTAACATGATCGGTTTCCGTATTACTTACAGCTAATACATACCCTTCGGCTTTTACTTTTGGAAGTGGATAGGTCTTTTCTGAGCCATCTTCAAAAGTAATATGGGCGGTATAGGTGTCATTAAATTCAGGAATTAATCTAAAATGACCCATTCCTGCATGTTCTGATTTAAATTCAGTCAATTTAATATTGTTCTGATTACTGATATATCCACTAACATTAATTCCAAGGCCATCGGCACTTAATGCTTTAAATCCTATTCTTGAACTAATGCCATTCACCAAATCACCACTTTCAGGGAAGAAATCCACTGCAGATTCATTAGACGTTGACTTTACCGGAAAATTTTTAAAAACATTGTTCTTTTCATCCAGCCGGATATTGGTACTGATTCTTCCAGACTTTAATATAAAAGGCTGATTATTTAAAAAACTGACTTGAAGGTTGCCCATTGCATCAGTAATACCTTTTCCTTTTAATATACTTCTGGAGTCCAGTTCAACATAATAACTTACCTCCTTATTGGCAAAGGGCTGCCCAGACATGTCGCTGTAATTTATTTTGGCAACTACCTTTTGTCCGCGTGTTTCTTTACTATAGGAATAATCAACCTGAGTTAATACTGAATTAGAAATTGAATTGCCAATCGTTATGGTTTTATCAAAGAAGTATTCTTCTCCAAAATTTCGCATCCAGTTGGTATATGCCCTGATTCGGTAATTCCCCTCTCTAAGTGAATCTGTTAAGTTGAAGTCTCCCCAGGTTAATCCAAAGCTCAAAGGAATTTTCAGGGACTTCTTAATGGAATCTTTGTCATTAATTAATTCAACATAAAGCATCTTACTTAATGTAGATAATTCATTTTTCTCTGCGTTAACGACATAGGCTTTAAACCAGATATTATCACCTATTGCATAATATGGCTTGTCAAAATGTAAATGAACTTTTTCCTGTGGATATTGAAGCCTGTACTTTTCTACTTGTCTGAGAATTTTCTTCAATGGTTCATCATCAATGATGAATCCCAACATCAGAGCTGAGATTAGCATGGTGAGTATGACAATGAAATACTTTTTCATAAAGTTTATTACAGATTAAAAAGTCTAATGCCAGTAAGATAAATGCCAGTTTCAATCCTGACGATTGGTTCGACTAAAAATTAAGCCTCAGTTTTTAAAATTGAGGCTTATATTCTGTATAATATACGATTTAATCTACTGATAATGTTCAGAAGGAATTCTTCCACATCATACTTTCAACGGGCTTTGTAGTCTTATTGTTGTATTTCGCGTTAAGTTTTGTATTATACATCGTTTCTACATCTCCATCAACTACAAAATAAATCAGTTGTCCGATAGGCATTCCTGCATATATTTTTACAGGCTGTGTGCACGAGATCTCAAGGGTCCAGGTATTACAGAATCCTACATCACCTTTACCGGCAGTTGCATGGATGTCAATTCCTAACCTACCTGTACTTGATTTTCCTTCCAAAAATGGCACATGTTTGTGAGTCTCGGTATATTCTAGCGTAACACCCAGGTAAAGCGTATTGGGTTGAAGTATAAAACCGTCCTTAGGAATTTCAAAATGGTCAATCTCATTATGAAGTTTAGCATCTAGAACCCTGTTACGGTATGTTGCCAGGTATTTTCCCAAATGAACATCATAAGAATTGGTGCCTAAGCACTCTTTTTGGAAGGGTTCAATAATTATATTTCCTCTTTCAATTTCTTCCAGAATTAGTTTATCAGAAAGTATCATAAATAAGCATAAGATTTGCTCTAAATTATGATTAATTTGAGATAATTTTGCACGAATTTTATATTTAAGAATGGCTCTTGCATATCACCGGGAAATTGACCGGAATACATCTTTTGCAATTTGGAAGATCGAAGAAAGCGCTGATGAATTACTCGCACAACTGCAGTTGAAGGAGCATGAATTGTCTTATCTTGATACTCTGATTAATGGCAAGCGGAACATGCATTGGCTCAGTACCCGTGTTTTGCTTCGCAGGATGATGGACACAGATAATTATATAGATTGCAAGGTAGATTCAAGCGGGAAGCCATATTTAAGTAATTTTCCACACCATATTTCGTTAAGTCATTCTTATGATTATGCTGCCGTAATGGTGAGTAAAAATAAGGCTGTAGGTATAGATATTGAATTAATAAAAGACAAAATTGAGCGAATTGCACATAAATTTCTAAGCAAAGCGGAGCTTGATTTTATTCAGGACAATGATCGTATTGATCAGCTCTACGTTACATGGTGTGCCAAAGAGGCAATCTACAAGCTTCATGGAAAGAAGAACATCAGTTTTTTAGAGCATATAAAACTTGAGCCATTCAAATATCCGGGTGGCGGCTCTTTTTTAGCCTTGCTGAATTCTGGTTTCCGTCAAAGGAAGTTTCGAGTACATTATGAGAAGTTTGATGGGTATATGATTGGATTTGTGGCAGATGATTATGAAGAATAAGCAGGTTAAATATCAGGATTGGGGTTTACTTGATTATCAGCAGGCATGGGACAGGCAGGACCAAATTTTTGCAGATACAGTTATGGCCAAAACTCAGAATAGAAATAATAATACAACTTTACCTGTTAAAAACCATCTATTTTTTGTTGAGCATCCACATGTTTATACACTTGGTAAAAGTGGTAAATTCGAAAATTTACTCCTTGATGAAGCTGGATTAGCCGATAAAAATGCTACTTATTATAAAATAAACAGGGGTGGTGATATTACGTATCACGGTCCGGGGCAGATTGTAGCTTATCCAATACTTGACCTGGATAATTTCTTTACGGATATACACCGTTATCTGCGTACTCTTGAAGAAGCAATAATACTTACTCTGGCTGATTATGGAATAAAAAGTGAAAGATATGAAGGTTATACCGGAGTGTGGCTTGATGCGAAGAATAAGCGCGCAAGAAAGATATGCGCCTTGGGTGTTAGGTGTAGTCGTTGGGTAACAATGCACGGACTTGCATTCAACGTGAATACAGATCTATCTTATTTTAAGAATATTGTTCCTTGTGGAATCGATGATAAGGACGTGACGTCAATGGAGAGGGAATTAGGGTTTAAACCCGATATTGAAGAGGTTAAGCAGAAATTGAAGAGGCATATTGGTGAGCTTTTTGAGATGGAAATCTTTGATAGTTGATAATTGAGAGTGGAGAGTTGTGTTTCGATGGCCTTCCGGTTGGAAATTCAGACAAGGGTAATAGATTTTCCATTAATCAATAATTCCTGATAACAGACAACAGATAACAGACAACAGATAACTGGCAACGGATGACAGGCAACAGATAGGTTTTTAAAACAAAAAAGCTCCGAATAAAATCCGGAGCTTTTTTTGGAATAAGAACGATATTACATCATTCCACCCATACCGCCACCACCCATTGGAGGCATATGTCCACCACCTTTTTCTTCTTCAGGATCATCAGCTAAAACAACTTCTGTAGTTAACAGCATGGCTGCAATTGAAGCTGCATTTTCCAATGCAATACGACCAACCTTAGTTGGATCAATAACACCAGCACCGATTAGGTTTTCATAAACATCAGTACGTGCATTGTATCCGAAATCAGCTTTGCCTTCTTTCACTTTTTGAACCACGATAGAACCTTCAATACCTGCGTTTTGGCAGATCTGACGTAATGGTTCTTCGATGGCACGTCTGATGATTGCTATACCTGTATTCTCATCTTCATTATCTCCTTTAAGATCTTTCAAAGAATCAACAGCACGGATGAAAGCAACACCACCACCTGCAACAATACCTTCTTCAACCGCTGCACGCGTTGCATGTAAAGCATCGTCAACTCTATCTTTTTTCTCTTTCATTTCAACTTCAGTAGCTGCACCAACATAAAGTACCGCCACACCACCTGAAAGTTTTGCTAAACGTTCCTGTAATTTTTCTTTATCATAATCAGAAGTGGTTGTTTCAACCTGAGCCTTAATCTGGCTAACACGTGCTTTAATGTCAGCAGATTTTCCAGCTCCATTAATTACGATTGTGTTATCTTTATCAATAACCACTTTTTCTGCCTGACCAAGGTAAGTAAGGTCAGCATTCTCTAGTTTATAACCTCTTTCTTCAGATATAACTGTACCACCAGTCAGGATAGCGATGTCCTCAAGCATTGCTTTACGACGATCACCAAACCCAGGAGCTTTGACAGCTGCTACTTTCAATGAACCACGAATTTTGTTAACTACAAGGGTAGCTAATGCTTCACCATCAAGGTCTTCAGCAATGATTAATAATGGTTTGCCTGTTTGAACTTGTTTTTCTAAAACTGGAAGCAATTCTTTCATTGAAGAAATCTTCTTGTCGTAGATAAGGATATAAGGACTATCCAGTTCAACTTCCATTTTATCAGCATTTGTTACGAAATATGGCGATAAGTATCCACGATCAAATTGCATACCTTCAACTGTTTTCATTTCAGTTTCAGTTCCTTTTGCTTCTTCAACAGTGATAACACCATCTTTTCCAACTTTCGCCATTGCGTCAGCAATCAAAGTACCAATCACTTCATCATTGTTTGCTGAGATTGAGGCAACCTGCTTAATTTTTTTATTGTCTTCACCTACAGACTGTGATTGCTTTTTCAAATTCGCAACAACAGCTGATACCGCTTTGTCAATACCACGTTTTAAATCCATAGGATTTGCACCGGCTGCAACGTTTTTAATTCCAGCAGTGACGATAGCTTGTGCTAAGACTGTAGCAGTAGTTGTTCCATCTCCAGCTTGATCAGCTGTCTTAGAAGCAACTTCTTTTACCATTTGAGCACCCATGTTTTCAAGTGCGTCTTTTAATTCAATTTCTTTGGCAACTGTTACACCGTCTTTGGTGATTGCAGGTGATCCAAATTTTTTGTCGATAATTACGTTCCGGCCTTTTGGTCCAAGAGTTACCTTTACCGCATTGGCAAGGATGTCCACGCCTCTTTTCAGAGCGTCGCGTGCTTCAACATTGTATTTAACTTGTTTTGACATTGTTTAAAGATTTTAGATGTTGGAGTTAATTCAAACTAATGTTTTTATCAAACTCTGGTTTTCAATTAAATTTAGATTCGAGATCTGATGTATGATGTCTGAGGCCTGATGTCTGACTTCTGACCTCCGATTTCTGACCTCCGACTTCGTTATAATGTTGCAAAAATATCCGACTCACGCATGATCAGATATTCTTTACCTTCATGAGAGATTTCTGTTCCGGCGTATTTACCGTACAATACTACATCACCTACTTTATAAGCCATAGGGATTAAACTGCCGGTTTGTTCTGCATATTTGCCAGGTCCAACAGCCACAACAGTGCCTTTTTGAGGTTTCTCTTTTGCGGTATCAGGAATATAAAGTCCGGATGCTGTTTTTTCTTCAGCCGGTGCAGCTTCTATAACTACCCGGTCTGCGCTAGGTTTAAGATTTAATGCCATACTGATATAATAAATTAAATTGATTTAATGTTCGTATTGCTTGCTTAACATGAATTATGCCAAATACCGAAAGGCTACAATTCTTGTCAATTTTTCATTAATTGATAATTTATTCTCTTAATTGTCAAAAAAATCAGTGTCAAGCTGTCAGTAAATTGTCAGTTTGATGCAAAAAAAAGCCACCGTTTAGGTGGCTTTTTTTTTGAAATACTTTCTTATTTTTTTGTGCTGTCAACAGGTAAAGACAGACCAGATGGTGCAGCAACCGGAGCAGCAGGTTTATTAATCTGGTTTTGAATATCATTCATTTCCTGATTAACCACTCCTCCCCGTGGAACAACAACATTAACCATCAAGGCCAAAACCATTAATGATACAGCAAGTATCCATGTGCCTTTTTCAAGAAAATCACCTGTACGCTGTACACCCATTATATTGTTTGAACCAGCAAATCCGGATGAAAGACCACCTCCTTTAGGATTTTGGATCAAAATGATGAGAACTAACAAGACGCAAATAATAATCGCGAGAATAATAACCGTGTATAACATATCTATTAATTTACTTTCTTTTCTAATTCAAGAATGCGGTCGGCAAAGTACGGGCTTTTTTCTGGAACTTTCAAACTTAATTTTTTGTATGTTGAAATGGCTTTTTCATACAACATTTGATCAGCATATATTTGAGCCAAGGTTTCTGAAACTAAATCGTTCGGATCTTCAGCACTTTTCCTTGCCTTATTCTCAGTATCTAATTTTTTTGAATCAGGGGGTCTGATCTGCGGTTCTTCCTTCATGAATTTCTCAAGAATAGAATCCTCCTTGCGTTTAACCTGGAATGGAACTGTTCTCGGTGCATTTTCGTCTTGCTCCAAAGGTGATTGCAAATGGAATATATTCTCAATGATCTGACTGCTTAACTGATCGACAGAACTTATTTTGATGGGCTGATTTGTATCTAATTTGAAACTGGTATAAGGCTGATAGGTGCTTGAATGCTCCATTCTAGTCTTTTGCAGCCACCATAAAAATGAATAGGGCATTTTATCGTCATGGTATGCGGATAAATCCTGATCTGTTTTAGAGTCCTTATTTTCTGAATTTGGGGAATCCTTACTGCTGCTTTCCAATGTTTCTACTAGATCCTGATTTACCTCTGTTTGATTCGTTCCCTCAAAATCAGAGATAGCTTGATCTTTTTTCAAATCATTTTCAGATTCAGAAGGATAGTTGATGTCATTTGAAGCATCGCCAAGGAAGCTTTGTACTTCAATATTATCTTCAAACGATTCAGATTTTTCAAGCCCGGTCTCTGTAATTGTATCTTTTTCTTCGTTTTCATCGGATTGCTCCGATTTATTTAAGTCCACTATGTCTATTTCAGAATATATAACGTCTACTAAAAGCTCTTCTGATTTCTCCTCTACTGTATTATCTGTTTTTGGTATGATCTCATTTTCCTGTATTTCATCCGTTGTATCCTGATCGCTTGGTGCTAATTTTTCAGGCGAAGATTCGGTTTTTTCTTCCCAAAATTCTGAGTAAATCACCTCCTGATCCATCTCAGATCCGGATATTGAGTCATTCTCAGAAGTAATTTCAATTGTTTCTACCGCAGTATCCGGATGTTTATCTTCTACAAACTCGACAGCTATTTCACTTTTATATTCGTTTTCATCGATTGAAATAATTAAATCATTTTCAATTATCTGAACATCGGGCTTTTCTGTACCGACTTTCAACTCAATTTTATTTTCAAACGAATTGTAGGTTTCTTGAGTATGGTCTGTCGAGTTTTCAATTTCACGCACTCCCTCTTCCTCCAGATCTTGTTCTCCCAATGATACAGATTCAACATAGTTTAATTTCCTATTTTCTTGTAACTGCTCAGGTTCATTCAGGATCTTGTACAGAATTTTTCTTTCAGGAATTATTATTGACGAATAACTTACTTGTTTGTTTAAGTTTTCGGAATCTGATAGTGATAAAGAACGGCTGTAACAGAGATTTAATACCTGGCAATATGGATAATCTGCTATGCCTGTTTCTAAAATTTTTGCATCTTCTTCTGCTATCGCACAAGGATTTGCAACACACTTTGCAAACAATTTTTTGAATACCTCCTGCTGATTAAACTGTTCCAATTTGCTGAGTTTTTTGAAAGCTAAATATTAATTACCAATTGGCAAAAGCCTTGTTAAAAATATCCTCGGTAAGCTGCCGAATAATTAGGGCTAATAATTTTTGTTCCTGAGATTGTATCGGCCCCTGGTTCACACTAAATTCTTGAAATGCCTGAAATGATTGTTCAAAATTTAATTCAGGGTTTAACACATTAGTATATTTAACACTAACAGTTACAGTTACCCTGTCTAAACCTGCTCTATCGTTTCCTTGGATAGCAACTGGGCGAATACTGTAATCTGTGATTCGCCCTTCAAAATTTGCATCTGCTTCAGTTCTTACAATACTTAATCGGGATTGGTTTCTTATTCTATCTTTTAATCCTTCGGTAAACTGCTGACTAAGATAGGGTACCACCAAAGCCGAAGTATTTTCAAAGAATTGTACAGACGTTGTTGTCATTTCAGCTGGAATTGAAGCACCCGATAAGGAGTAGGTACCGCAGGACTGAGATACTGATAAAAGAGCAATTATGAGAGCAATTCTAAATTTTGAAAGATTTTTTTTCATATTCCGAGACTGTCTTAAAGGTCTAATTCCTTTATTTTACGATACAATGTGCGTTCTGAAATCCCCAATTCATGAGCAGCTAGTTTTCTTTTGCCTTTATGCTTTTTTAGCGCTTTCTTAATCAGGTCTGATTCTTTGTCTATCAATGACAAAGACTCCTCAATCTCTTCTGCTTCATCCATCATATCATAAGATTTATCATTATCGGGTTGATGAATAACTAGTTGATGAGGATCATTAATCAGATTATTGCTTCCTGGAATTTCAATATCTCTGTAAAGCTGGTTAATTATTTTCTGGTTGGATTGAATATTTGCGGTATTTCCACCATTTTGGATAATCTCAGCAACTAATTTTTTCAGTTCCATCATATCCTTCTTCATGTCGAAAAGTACCTTATACAAAATATCACGCTCAGAAAAATCCTCCTTATTCTGGTTAGGAATCCTCATTGGAAGGGTACTCCCTGCCTCTGTTGGGATATAATTCTGAAGGTGTTCTGCAGATAAATTACGGTCTTTTTCAAGTACTGCAATTTGTTCAGCAATATTTTTAAGTTGACGAACATTACCTGGCCAGCTGTAATTCATTAAAACCTGTTGTGCACTTAAATCAAGTTGTACTGAAGGGCTTCTGTACTTATCTGTAAAATCGGCAATAAACTTTCTGAAAAGTAGATTTATATCTTCCTTACGTTCTCTTAGTGCAGGAATTTTCAATGGCACAGTGTTCAAACGATAGTATAGATCTTCCCTGAACTTTCCGGCGCTGACTGCGTCGAACACATCCTTATTGGTTGCAGCAATTACTCGAACATTGGTCTTTTGAACTTTAGAGGATCCGACACGAAGATATTCACCTGATTCTAATACCCTTAATAAACGTGCCTGTGTGCCAATTGGAAGTTCAGCTACCTCATCCAAAAATATTGTCCCACCATCAACAACCTCAAAATATCCTTTACGCGCATCATGCGCCCCAGTAAATGATCCTTTTTCATGGCCAAATAGTTCTGAGTCAATCGTGCCTTCGGGTATTGCACCGCAGTTTACGGCTATAAAGGGTCCGTGCTTTCGGGCACTTAATGAATGGATAATATGTGAAAAAACTTCTTTACCACTACCGCTCTCTCCCGTAATTAACACCGAAATATCAGTTGGCGCTACCTGCCTGGCTATGTCTATAGCACGGTTGAGGAAAGGAGAATTCCCTATGATTCCAAATCTATTTTTTATGTCCTGAATATCCATTACTCTAATTTGATGATTTGATGATTTGAAAATTTGGTGATGCTATTTCATTTCCAAATCAATCTTTAATTTTTCCAATAATATTACCCGGTTGAATTTAATTTGTTTTCTGGCATTTTCAAATCGCCAACCCGATAGCTATCGGGTCTTCCCATCTTCAAATCAATTTCTTATTCTTCCTATCAATGTTGCTGGTGTACAACGCTCTATTTTTACATCAACATAGTCACCAGCCTTAAAAGCATTATCTACAGGAAATACGACTGTGATATTATGTTCGCTTTTGCCCGAAAAATCTTTGTCTGATTTCTTAGATAATCCATCAATCAGCACTTTGTGAGTTTTGCCGATGTGCTGTTCTAGCCGATTCAAGGAACATTCCTGCTGTTTTTTCAGAATTTCATTAAACCTCTTGGTTTTTACTGCTTCCGGAATATCGTCTTCAAAACGCTTTGCTGCGAGTGTGCCGGGGCGCTCCGAATAGGTGTACATGTAAGCAAAATCAAATTGAGCATAGTTCATAAGGCTCAGCGTATCCTGATGTTCCTCTTCAGTTTCTGTACAAAAACCGATGATGATATCCGTTGAAACTGCACAATCTGGCATAAGTTTTTTAATGGTATCAATCCTCTCAATATACCATTCACGTGTGTAGGTACGGTTCATCAGTTCAAGCACACGAGAATTCCCTGATTGTACCGGCAGATGAATATGGTTACAGATATTTTCATACTTCATCATAGTATGTAATACTTCATCTGTTATATCTTTTGGATGAGATGTTGAGAAACGTACTCTTAAAAGTGGATCGATTTGAGCAACAAGTTCTAAAAGTCTGGCAAAGTTTAGAGACTCAACCCGGCCCTCTCCGAAGGAGAGGGAGTCATTGAGCATTTCCGGCTCCACTCCCCCCTGGATAGGGGTTGGGGGTGAGGCCGTGCCGTCCCATTTATAAGAATCTACATTCTGACCAAGCAACGTTACTT
>JBIIRT010000015.1:0-38014 GCA_044341405.1 Daejeonella sp.
CTTGGTTAAGTTTAGACTGAAGTTTTTCTCTACGTTTAGAAAGCAGGGCCGGTTTCTCTTTCCCCCTGTGTTCTGCCCTATTTCTTGCCGGAAATACTCCGTAGTAAAGGGCTGAAAGGTTTCGTGGCTTTGCGTTCGGGCGGGATTTTTAGCACTAAACTCGATACGAAGAACCGAAGTTCAAATATAGCAAAAAGCGTCAAACGGAAAACTGAACCCCGCCTGACGCAAAACCGCTGTTAGCAGTAGTACATTTTTGTCTGTCAGTTTGTTTTTAGAACTGTTGTATTAAGTTCAAGTATTCTACACTTTTTTTCAATTGATATAATGGTAGTTTTTCCATTAATTCTTTGGCTTTGTCTTCGCCAATGCCTTTAAAAATTAATACTGCTCCATTTTTTGTTTCTCGTAAAAATAAATGTTCTAAAAATCCTTCTACTTTCCATTGTTCGACAACTTCTTTTTCTCTTATCAATATTTCTTGAAAATTACTTGGGATATTTTCCATGTCTAATGTTAAAATCGCTTGTATTCTATTTTGTTCCATTTTATTTGAATTTGATTGTGAATAAATTTTGTCTGAAAGGATTAACATTATGAAGAGTAATGAGATTTGAAAATATTTTTTAGTCATAATATTAAAAAAATTATTGCTCTAAAAATGCATAGTCAATGTAACCTTGGTCTTTTCCACCGTACATAGTAGCTCTGTCTGGTTGGTTTAGTTCTGCATTGATTTCAAAACGTTTTGGTAAGTCAGGATTCGCTAAAAATAATGCTCCATAAGAAATAAGTTTCGCAATACCTTTTTCTAATTCTACTTCGCCTGTTTCTTTTGTGTAACCACAATTTGCAATAACAGTATGTTGCGTTAGTTTGCCAAAAGTCTCAACAGAATTTATCGGATAGTGAGGGAATTTGTCGGCAGGAAATGGCACATTCATTATGTGAATATAAGCCAATGGTATTTTGTTCAGTTCATTTATAAGTAGCGTAAATTGTTCAACTGGATTTTGATGTTTAATGGTGTTATAAGTGCTTGTTGGCGATATTCGGATAGCCACTTTGGCGTTACCAATAGCATTAACCATTTCTTGCATTATTTCTAAAACAAAACGATTACGATTTTCGTTGGTTCCTCCATATTCGTCAGTTCGTTGATTTGCACTTTCCGCTAAAAACTGATTAGGCAAATAGCCAAATGCTGAATGAAGTTCCACTCCGTCAAAACCTGCTTCCACAGCATTTATTGCCGCTTGTTTATATTCTTGAACAATGTTTTTAACCTCTTCTGTACTTAATGCTCTTGGCGTTTCATAATCTTTCATTCCTTCCATTGTGAAATGCTGTTGTCCTTCAATTGCAAATGCTGAGGCAGAAACAGGGTGCTCGCCATTTTTTACAAGTGAGTGTCCAACTCGTCCTGTGTGCCAAAGTTGAGCATAAATTACACCTCCTTTTTCGTGAACAGCTTGTGTAACTTTTTTCCAAGCGGTAATTTGTTCTGGTGTAAGTGGGCTTCCAATGGCTTGTTTAGAAATATTGATTGCTTCGCTAATGATTAAACCAGCACTCACTCGTTGTGTGTAGTATAATTTTGTAGAGTCGCCTACAATTCCATCAAAATTGGCACGACTTCGTGTCATTGGTGCCATAACCATACTATTTTTAAGTGTGTTATTCCCCACTTTTATTGCTTCTAATAATTTCATCTTTTTTTTTTAAAAATTAAGTTGCAAACTTACTTCCATTACTTTACTTTTGCAAGTAGTTACACTAATGTATAGTAGTAACCCAAAGTAAAGCAATGAATGAAATCAATTGGTTATGAAAAATAAAAAAATAAAAATTTCTGAAAAAACTTGTTCTTTAAGAGAAGTACTAGATATTATTGGTGGAAAATGGGCAATGCCAATAATTTATATTTTGTCAAAAGGCAAGATGCGTTTTAAAGAATTAGAGAGAACAGTAGAAGGAATTAACACGAGAATGTTAGTCAAGGAATTAAAAAATATGGAAGCTAATGGAATTCTTACAAGAGAAGTCTTTGCAACTGTTCCTCCAACTGTTGAATATACTTTAACAAGCAAAGGTGAAAAATTATTACCAAGCATTGTGTCTTTACATAATTGGGGTCAAGAATTTTCTGTCTGATTTTCTATCCTGTCGGTTTCGTTGTATTACCGTTAACTAAGCTATATAACAAGGGTATTGGTTTCAAAAATCAGATAATAGAGTTGCGGAGACTCAAGAGATCAATTAAAAATTGATTAACAGCCTATTTTTGGCAGTTTAAGATTTTTATCCCTTTTTGAGCATTAAAAATCAATGACAAATCTTTAATAATCTTAAGTATTTTGGAAGAAAATCTTTTAAACCGTAATCTACAGTTGAAACTTAGTATCTATTCTTAAAATAGTTCAGGTAACTAAATACTTTACCTTAAAAATGGATCTCCCCATTTTTTGTCGGTATAGACATTTGTTCCTGCCAATGTTTCAAGAAACGCTACTACAGCAGTTATTTCATTTTCTGTGAGATTCAGTTTTTGGCCTATTCCATTTGGTGCGAGTCGTGGATCAAGATTAGGATTTTGACCGGGACCAAGATTGATTGAATTATAATGATTAATAACCCCTCTTAATCCAACAATTCCTCCGGTGTGCATCATAGGATTATTGGCACTTCTGTTTGTTCTTGTCAGGTCACGTAAGGTTGGCGATCTGGTATTAGTTAAATCCCTGCCGATGCCACTTGCTTGACCAATAATTCCATTATTTCTGCTGTTTGGGTCAATATCAAATTCTGGGGCATTGTGACAACTATTACATCCAATTCCACCTCCAATTCTACTGGAATTTGAATCAAAAACTGGAGGTGCCATAAATAAATTTTTGCCAGCATTTTCGGCCTGCGTAAAATTTGGAAAGTTCTGGTTATCGTTTGCTACCAAAGCCCGACCAACATCATATTTGGAGTCAAAAGATTGTATACTTCTTATAAATTGTGCAAGACACTCCTGAATTCTTGCTTCAGTTATATTTATATCATTATAAGCAAACTTAAAAAGTTCATTATAATAGGTTAAAGCCTGTAATTTAGAAAGAAGTGCACTGAAACCTGGTCTGCCATTTTGACCGCTGAAGCCGAGTTCCGCATGATCCTGAATTGGCTGGGTTGTTTGTAATTCTAAACTGCCTGCCCGTTCGTCCCAAAAGAATTTGCGTTCTATAGCAAACCTTGAGTTTACCAGACGCATGGAATGGCGCTGTGTAATACCTCCTGAAATTCCTGAGCTAACTATTTCGGGGTCGCTAAAAGCAAATTCCTGCTTATGACAACTAGCACAGGAAATGCTATTATTGAGACTAAGACTCTTATCATAAAATAGAACACGCCCAATTGTAGCTTTACTATTTGTTATGGTATTACCTCCGGTATTATCCTTGAGAATATAATTAGGTTTTGTTTGACCCGCATACTCCGCAAGATTATTCATGTTTATATTATCTCCAAATGCAGTTTTAATTGCTTCATAGCTAACAGTAATCTGTGTATTATCACTTTCTTTTTTACTGCAAGCAATAGCAACTATCACAAATAGGCCAATCGTACTGATCACTTTATGGACATTCTTCATCTAACTAATTTATTCTGAGATACGAAATAAAATTAATTTCAGGTTAATTAAATCGGAGTTTTTGTTAAGCTGATTAAAGCTGTATTTTGAAATTATTCCAAGGTATGATAGCATGTACGGCATCGGGGTTCATAACTCTCTTTTTCACCCAACAGGATTTTTGATTCACTAGGTACTGTACGATAGGAATAAGAGGCGGGGCCACCGCATTGTAAACAAACTGCGTGCACCTTGGTTACAACTTCTGCAATGGCCATTAGCTTGGGCATCGGACCAAAGGGTTTACCCAGATAGTCCATATCCAAGCCTGCAATTATTACGCGAATACCTCGGTTGGCTAATGCATTACAAACATCAGGTAGTTCATCATCAAAAAATTGGGCTTCGTCAATACCTACAACTTCAGTATTTGAACTCAATAGAAGAATTGAGGAGGCATTTTCAACCGGTGTTGATTGAATGGAATTAAGATCATGAGATACCACTGAGTTTTCATCGTAGCGGGTATCGGTTTTGGGTTTAAATATTTCAACATTTAGCTTTGCGATTTGTGCTCTTCTGAGTCTCCTGATCAGTTCTTCAGTCTTACCCGAAAACATAGATCCACAGATAACTTCAATACTTCCGCTATGTTCCTTTCTATGTTTAAAGTTTTGTTCGCTAAATAGCATTATGCTTTATAGTTTCTTTTTTTCAAGTACAAATATCTGATTTTAAATGGATTTAAATAGGCAGAAATGCTAAACCCTGCTCAATAATTAGTCAATACATTTGATAAATGTGTTTATATTTGAACTAAGATTTTTGCTACAATACTATTTTTTCGGCTGATTTGACTTATATCCAGCCTATATGTTCGAATTAAAATGAATAAGAAAGAAATTTTAAAGAAAGTTGCCGGAATAATCGCAGAGTTGAATTTGAAGTATGAATATTTATCTCAGGATCCTGAAAATTTAAATGAACTTGAGCTTGAACTTTTCGCTGCCAATGCCGATTTTTTATCCGATCATATTGTAATTCTTCAAAAGCTTAATCAGAATTCGAAATCCCAACATTCAGAGCAAACGCCACCTCTTAATTCTGAGAGTATAAAGTCGGAATCTCTTATTCAAAAGCCTGTTGAAGAGCATCTGATTGAAGAGCAAGATGAACCAGCTATTCCAGAGTGGAAGTTTGAATTAAATAATGATTCCAACCAATCTTTTGATTATGAAGATAAGGCAACAGAGGATCTGTTTGACCGGCCGCTTACAAAAGAGGAATTGGAAGTAATAGAGGAGAAAACTCAATTAAAGGTTCAGTATTCAGATGATCTAGAAACAATAACAGAGGAATTACCAGAATCAGTAATAATTGAAGAAAACTCAACCGAGCCAGAGATTAAGATTTTAGAAAGTGTAACTAGTGAAGAACCGCTGATGATTAAATCTGATTTAGAGGAGCAATCACTGACCATGAATGATATTCTGGCATCACAAACCTCTCAAAATACAGTATCTAGCCAATTTAACCAGCGACAGGTAAATGATCTTAAAAGTCTGATCAATTTGAATGATAAATTGTTGTTTGTAAGAGATCTTTTCAATGGATACAGCCTTGCTTACAGTGAAGCTATCGAGATATTGAATCGTTTCGATAATTTTGAGTCTGCCGATAATTTCCTGAAGCAAAATTACTTATCAAAGAATAATTGGGCAGAAAAGCAACATGTAGCTGACAAGTTCTACGAAATTCTGAACAAGCGATTTTCTAAATAATTCCCATTCGATTTGAATCGAATTTTAGCAGAATAAACAATAAAATTGTAAAACTCCACAAGGAAGATCCTCCATAGCTGAGGAATGGTAGAGGAATGCCAATTACTGGAATTAATCCAATGGTCATTCCGATATTGATAAAGACATGGAAGAATAATATAGTAGCCACTCCATAACCATAAATTCTTGAGAATGAAGATCGTTGTCGCTCAGCAATATTTACGATTCTTATAAGAAGGAACAGATATAAACAAATAACCAGAAAACTTCCGGCAAAGCCCCATTCTTCGCCCACAGTACAAAAAATGAAGTCTGTACTTTGTTCAGGAACAAAATTATACTTTGTTTGAGTACCTTGTAAATATCCCTTTCCCCAGAGGCCACCTGAGCCAATTGCTATTTTAGATTGATTAAGATTATAACCGATTCCGCGGGGGTCATCCACCTTGCCAAGAATTAAATCAATCCTGTTTTTTTGATGAGTTTTCAGAATTTTGTTATATGCAAAATCAACCGATAATGTAAAAAATACGGAAAATAAAAAACCGAAACCGACGATGGTCAGTGATTTTCTATTCTTGCGATAATAATACCCAAGAGCTCCTGATAGGGCGACAACACCAAGCAATACAATGTATTTTTTGTATAAAACAGTGAGCACAAAAAGAAGTATAGAAAGCCCTTCAATCACTAAAAAATAGCCTGAAAGTCCTTCCCTGTACAATACAAGGATTAAGGAACTGAAGGTTAATGCTGAGCCAGCATCTGGTTGAAGCAGAATTAAGGCTGTTGGAAGTATTATGATGAATGCAGCCGTTATCTGGGTTTTGAAATCCTGCACTTTGATTGTACCTGAGCTAAGGTACCTGGCAAGTAGTAAACAGGTTGCAAATTTGGCAAACTCTGAAGGTTGAAGTCTGAAGCTGCCGATAGGAATCCAGGCCTGATTACCTCCCACATTACGCCCAACAATCAGAACAAGAATTAGAAGTAAAATAGTTATGCCATAGAATAACGGTGAAAAGGTATTGAAAAACTTGTTGTCAAAAAGTAGAATTGCAAAGCCAATGATGAAGGCTGAAATAATGAATAGGAGCTGTTTACCGTAGTTAGTGTCAAGGTCAATAATATTCGGATTTGAAGGGTCATAAACCGCAGCATGAATATTGAACCACCCAATAATACAAAGGGTAACATAGGTAAATATGATATACCAGTCTACATTAAAAAAGAGGCTTCGTTGATTATTCATTCGATTTCAACTTCGTTTCTGTTAGAACTTTTTTAGTATTGATTCTGGCTGAATCAGTTTTCTTTATCACGTTTCCCGAGCCGGGTAATAGGTTAGCATTTATCAAGCGATCCATATAGGCTTGCGGTCTGTTGATTTTTTTAGTGATGTATTTTTCTACCATTAAGCTGGCAATGGGTGCCGACCAAGTTCCTCCGAATCCTGCATTTTCTACCACAACTGCAATTGCAATTTTAGGATTCTCCCTAGGAGCAAATGCTACAAATACCGAGTGATCTTTACCATGCGGATTTTGTACAGTACCGGTTTTTCCACACATTTCAATTTCCGGAATTTTTGAGTACCATGCTGTACCGCTTGGCTGATTTACCACGGCACTCATGCCATCAATAATCACATCAAAGTAGGATGGATTAATCCCTGCATCATTCTTTTTTAGAAACTCGGCTTTTATTATTTTTTTATCACCAATTGCTTTAATAAGATGTGGTTTGTAATAAAAGCCTCGATTAGCAACTATAGCCATCACATTTGCCATCTGAAGCGGAGTTATTCCTAACTCACCCTGTCCGATGGATAATGAAATCGTAAAAGCAGATCCCCATTTATCATTTTTGTAACGTTTGGTATACAGATCAGCTTTAGGGAGCAGTCCGTTGCGTTCTCCAGGTAAATCAATCCCCAGTGCAGTACCAATGCCAAAAGCCGAAACTGCAGTCCGCCATTTTTTATAAGCATTAACCGGTCGCATACCCGCTTGGTCAATCATTCTTGCATAAGTATAGCCATAATAAGTATTACATGACTCTGTGATAGAACCTTTCAATCCAATCGAACCATGAACATGAGTACATCCCATGAACCCCCGACGGCCATAACGGTATCCTCCCGGACAAAAGAAATAGGTATTTTCATTAATCAATCCAAACTGCTGGGCAACAAGAGCATTTACAACTTTAAAAATTGAACCTGGTGGATATTCTGCCTGTATCGGACGAACGAACATGGGTTTGTATTTATCGTTGAGTAGTGCCATGTAATTATTGCCACGCTGACGCCCTACCATAAGATTTGGGTCATAACCCGGACTACTGACAAATGATAATATTTCTCCTGTAGAGGGCTCTATTGCTACTATACTGCCAATTTTATTCTTCATTAACTGTTCGCCCAGTTTTTGTAGATCCAGATCTAAAGAAGAGATTAAATACTCACCAGAAACTGCTATAGTATCGTATTTCCCATCTGCATAGCTTCCTTTCGGACGGTTTAATGCATCTACCATCAGGTTTTGTACACCGCGCTGTCCCCTTAATAACTCTTCATAAGATCGTTCTATACCAGTAATTCCGTGATAATCTCCCTGTAAATAGAAACCTTTAGAGTTTTCTATAACTTTCGGATTGACCTCACCTATGTAACCTAAAAAATGTGAAGCAATACTGTCGGGATATCTTCTTACTGTTCTATTCTGGACAAAAAACCCAGGGAAATTACTCAGCTTTTCCTGAAAAGATCCATAAATCTGCACAGATAACTGCTTTTCAAAAATTGAGGCTTTGTAGGGAGAGTAGGAGGTAGCTTTTTTGAATCTTCTGTCGAATCCTTTTTTATCAATTCCGATTAAATTGCAAAATTCAATGGTGTCAAATGCCTTTACTTCCTTGGGTATTACCATCAAATCATATACCGGTTCGTTCCGGACCAGTATATGTTCATTTCTATCCAAAATGACTCCGCGTGCAGGGTATACAGGCAATCTTCTGATTACATTATTCTCGGCAGAAAGAATATACTCGTCACTAATAACCTGTATGTAAAATAAACGTACGAGCAAAATTATGGCTGCAGCAATAAATATTCCCTGAACCACGAATTTTCTCGCAAAAAAACTATTCATTTATTTTAATCAGATAAAGCATTTTTATTTCTTTTAAGCAACAAAATATCACTAATCATGCAGAATTAGCAACAATCCTGAACAATCATAAAACCTTGCATGTAATATTCAATTGTTAGTTAGTAAAAGTAAGAAAGAATTTAATTTGAAGGTACAAGGCCATTCAATTATTTATTCTAAATACGAAGATGATTGAACTTTTTTATCAGGATTTAAGCTCGGTTTTATGGTGCAGTTTCGTTAAGAAAATTTTGAAAATCAGTAAAGCAAATTAAAAGATTACCTGATTTTTTTTCTGAAGAAAGAAAATTCTGCGATTAAAATCAGGGAGACAGTAAAAAAGGTGCTCATAACAACGCGAAGTAGAGTGAACCCGAGTTCTGAGAATCTAAAGGTTTCAAAACTGAATAAAATCAGATGGTGAAAAAATGTAAGTATGACCGCATAGGAGACGAACCATCTAAAGCCCATGATCTCAAGGCTTGGTTCAGGCTCATTGTCAAAACCATCGCGCTGAACAGTTATAGAGATAAATAGAATTCGAACAAATGCCATTACTGTACAGGCAATAGCGTTAAGACCCATTGAGTCGTAAAAACCATCTACGATGATGCCGGTAAGGAAAGCTAATAAAAAGAGTAAAACATTAGGAATCCCAAATGGTAACAACAGGATAAACAAAATGTAGAGATAAGGAATACTTAAGTTGTAATAGCCTATATTTTTTAATAAAAAAACCTGACTTGCAATCAGTAAGACGAAACGGATACTATTTATGATTAATGCCCGCCCCATTATTCAACCTTATTTTTTGCTTCTAGGTTCAATTGTTCCTGAGAAAGCATATTGATGACCACATAAACGTATTGTAATTTTGCAAAATCGGTATCGAGTTTAACCTTAATATTAAGTCCGTTATTAACATCCTTAGAATCGGATTCTGTTACATATCCAATATTCGTGCCCTGAGGGAATAATGAAAACTCCGATGTAACTACTTTCGCTCCTTTCTTGATGCTTATGTGGCTTTGAATATCTTTTAGAAGTGCATATCTGGAATCGTAATTTCCATTTCCCCAAACCAAAGAGCCAATATTCCCCTCGACGCTTGCACTGATTTTGGTTTCCGTATGCAACAATGATTTAATGGTAGAAAAATCCGGTGAGGTGTTTAAGATAATTCCAATCACGCCGGATGCAGATGTAACACCCATTCCCTTTTTTATGCCGTGTTTGCTACCCCGGTTGATGGTTAAGTAATTATTTTTTTGATTAACTGATTTATTGACAACGCTGGCTATGATGTAAGTGTATTGTTGTTTGAATGCACTGTCAATGACTGTAGATTGCCGGAGACTATCGTCATAAAATGATGATTTAAGTAAATTTTTGAGACGGGCATTTTCTGCTGCCAGACTATCATTCGTTTCACTAAGAATCAGATAGCTGCTAAGTTTGTTTACCCGCTCATAGGCATTGCCAATAATCTGATTAGATGAGTTCCAAACACTGGCTCGCTGGTATGAATTATTATTTATCAGAAGTATTAATGAGATGGTGAAAAATATTAAAAACAAAAAAAAAGCGTTGTACTTACCGATGAAAAGCCAGAGGTTACGCATTTTAAGTTATAAGTTTTAGGTTATAAGTTATAAGTTTTAGGTTATAAGTTATAGGTTGTAAGTTTTAAGTTTTAAGTTTTTGGAAATTCTGGAACCTCGTTCAGAATAAATAACGCTCAGCCTATTTCAATAAATACTTAAGGAATTTTAATATTTACTCTAAGTATATTGAGTAGGATTTTGTACTTAAAACTTACTACTTAAAACTTTATTGCATCAAAAATTTAAAGTTTCCGATATTTTTCAGGGCTATACCAGTTCCGCGAACTACGGCACGCAGCGGATCTTCAGCAACATGAACAGTAAGCTTAGTTTTTGCTCCGATACGTTTGTCTAATCCACGCAACAATGCTCCGCCACCTGTTAGATAAATACCAGTCTGGTAGATGTCTGCAGAAAGTTCAGGCGGGGTGCTTTCCAATGCCTTTAAAATTGCTTCCTCGATTTTGGAAATTGATTTATCAAGGCAGTGTGCTATTTCTGTGTAGGAAACTGTTATTTGTTTGGGAACACCGGTCATCAAATCGCGTCCTTGTACAGCATAATCGGCAGGTGGATCTGAAAGTTCTGGTAATGCTGCCCCAACTTCAATTTTAATCTTTTCAGCGGTGCGGTCACCAATCATAACATTATGCTGTCTACGGATGTATTGTACAATATCGCTATCGAAATTATCTCCTGCAACACGGATTGACTGGTCGCAAACAATTCCTGAAAGAGCAATAACCGCAATTTCAGTTGTTCCTCCACCGATATCAATGATCATATTTCCCATAGGCTCTTCCACATCAATCCCTATACCAACTGCTGCTGCCATTGGCTCATGGATAAGATAAACTTCTTTGGCTCCTGCAATTTCTGCAGAGTCGCGCACTGCACGTTTTTCAACTTCAGTAATACCTGAGGGAATACATATAACCATTCGAAGTGATGGGAAAAACCATTTATTGCCGTTATTAATCATTTTAATCATCCCTCTGATCATGTATTCAGCGGCGTTAAAATCGGCGATAACTCCATCTTTTAATGGTCTGACAGTGCGGATATTATCATGTGTTTTACCCTCCATCTGCATAGCCTGCCGTCCGATAGCAATTACCTTATTCGTGGTACGGTCAAAAGCCACAATGGACGGCTCATCCACTACAACTTTATCGTTATGAATGATAAGAGTATTTGCTGTGCCAAGGTCAATGGCAATTTCTTGTGTAAACCAATTAAATAATCCCATTTTTATTTCTTATCGTGTTGAAAATGTAAATACTAAGATAAACTCTTTTATTAATCAAGTAAGTATAAAACCTGATGATTTTATTCAAAGAAGTAATTAATGCTTAAAATGTCTGATACCTGTTGTTACCATGCCAACTCCCTTTGAATTTGCCATTTCTATAGATTCCTGATCTTTTATTGACCCTCCTGGTTGTAAAATCATAACAACACCTGCATCTGCGGCAATTTCAACACAATCTGGGAAAGGAAAAAATGCATCAGAAGCCATAACACTTCCCTCTAGATCAAAATTAAATGCCTTAGCTTTTACAATGGCCTGCTGAAGTGCATCGACCCTGGAAGTTTGGCCAACCCCGCTGGCAATCAGACAAGCATTTCTGGCTAACACAATCGTGTTTGATTTGGTATGTTTCACAATCTTATTGGCAAACACCAGATCTTTTAACTGTTGTTCTGTTGGCTTGCGATCTGTTACAGAATTCATGTCTTTGGCTGATTCCATCAACATATCTTTATCCTGTTCAATGATACCGTTTAACAATGTTTTAAACTGCTTTGTAGGAAGTTTTACATCGTTTCTTTTAAGCAGAATACGATTTTTCTTGGATGTTAATATTTCTTTTGCAGGCGCTGCAAAAGAAGGTGCAATAAGTACTTCAAAAAATAGATTATTGATTTCAGCAGCAGTTTCAGTATCAATTTCACGATTGCATATTAATACCCCACCAAATGCAGAAACTGGATCACAGGCGAGTGCTGCTTTCCATGCCTCAATGATAGAGTCATTACTTGCAATTCCGCAGGCATTGGTATGTTTAAGAATTGCAAATGTTGGCTCTTCAAATTCATCAATCAGTGCTACTGCAGCGTCAACATCAACCAGGTTATTATAAGAAAGTTCTTTACCATTTAATTTGTCGAACATTTCATCCAGGGCACCGTAGAAAACCCCATTTTGATGTGGATTTTCTCCATAACGAAGTGTGCCGGCCTTTTGTTCGCTGAATTTAAAAACTGTTAAAGGATCTTCCTGATTAAAATAATTAAAAATTGCAGTATCATAATGAGATGAAACATTAAATGCCTGACGAGCAAATGCTTTGCGATGATTTAATGTAGTATATCCACCGTTTTCAGTTAAGATATCACCTAATGTTTTATAATCGTCCTTGGATGCGATTATAACCACGTCGTTAAAATTTTTGGCTGCTGCCCGAATTAGGGATATTCCCCCAATATCAATTTTCTCTATGATGTCGGCTTCTGAAGCTCCTGACGCCAGAGTTTCTTCGAAAGGGTAGAGGTCTACAATTACAAGATCAATTTCTGGAATTTCATATTGCCCGATCTGGTTTTTATCCTCTTTATTTTCCCTGCGGTTAAGGATACCTCCAAATACTTTTGGGTGAAGTGTTTTTACACGTCCGCCAAGAATTGATGGATATCCTGTCAAATCTTCTACGGCAATAACATCAATACCAAGCTCCCTGATAAATTTTTCAGTACCCCCAGTTGAATAAAATACTACTCCCTGCTCATTTAACTGGCGAATTAGAGGTTCTAAATTATCTTTATAAAAGACTGAAATTAAGGCGTTTTTAATCTTGACAGGCTGGCTCATTGAGAATTATTTCTAAAACTGCAAAGATAGTTTTTTTGATTGGTTTGCCGCAAAAATTAGTTAAAAATATGGTGGAATATAGGATGTAGAGAATAAGCTTTTGAAGCTTTGTTTGAGATAAATTAGCTGGTGTTTTTAAATCAACATCCCAGGTTTTTTATACTAAGACTTCATCTTTTTTAATAAGTGCTCCACTACTTTTGGATAATGTAAATGCTCCAGTTGCTGCCCCTTAAATTTTATCATTTCCAAGTCATCACCTGCCTCTATCCTGAACCGGGATTGATGTATTATTTCACCTTCATCAAAGTTTTCATCAACAAAATGAATGGTTATTCCCGACTCTTCTTCTTTTGCATCAATAACGGCATGATGAACACGATCACCATACATGCCTTTTCCTCCATATTTTGGGAGCAGGGCAGGATGAATATTGATAATTTTATTTGGAAACGCTTTCAATAAATTTTGTGGTATCAGCCACATAAAGCCAGCCAGTACGATGAGGTCAATTTGGAGATTTTTTAATATATCAACTACAAAGTTTGTTTTGTAGAATTCATTCTTGTCAAAAATATGCGACGGAATCTCAAAATTATCGGCACGTTGCAAAACGTAAGCTTCAGGGTTATTTGTCAGAACGATAACGACTTCAGCATCCAAATGTTTTTTAAAATGCTCCATGATTTTTTGAGCATTTGACCCAGACCCTGATGCGAAAATTGCGATACGTTTCTTCACGATTTTTCTATTTTTAACAAAGATATTATTTTGAGGGTTTTTTGGAAATGATCTTGATCAATTTGTCAATGATTGAGGTGAGGAATTAGAAAATTAGCAAATGATGAATAGTTGTTAAATGAAATTAATCACTAAATCGATATCGCCATTCTCCATTATCAACTAATTTAAAGTCCCAAAACCTGTCTCAATTTCGGATAACCTGTTTTACTAACCGGAATTTTTTCTCCTGATTTAAGAATTGCCAGATGAGATTCCTTTTCATAAGGATCAATTCTTGTGATTTCATTAATTCTGACAATGTACGATCGGTGCACTCTTACAAAATCATCTTCTCCAAGTAGCTTTTCGAAATAGGCCATCGTTTTATTCTTTAGAAATGATCCTTCAGAAGTATGGATTTTTACATAGTCATCATCAGCAGCAAGGAAAAGAATGTCATTAACAGGGATAATTTTGATTTTTGTTCCTGTTTTAACGACTACCCGCTCATTTCTCAGACTGGAGTTTTGAATATGGTCTAGCAGTTGTTTAGTGTTTTGTTTTGGCAGGGTAACTACTCGTTGATCCATCCACTTTTGCACAGCTTTATCAAAGCGCTCTTTAGTGAATGGTTTGAGTAGGTAATCTACGGCATGCTCTTCAAAGGCTTTAATAGCATATTCATCGAAAGCGGTAGTAAAGATTACAGATGGAGGCTGTTCAATAAGTTCGAGCATTTCAAATCCATTGATCTTGGGCATTTGAATATCCAGAAAGATCAAATCCGGTTCATGTTGGGCAATTGCTTTGACTCCTTCAAAGCCATCATTACACTCCTTAACAATTTCGAAATCAGTCCAAGACCGTAGGTATTCATTCACTACTGAACGTGCCAGAGGCTCGTCGTCAATTAAAACTACTCGCATAATCATGTCTGAGGAATTTTTACTAAAGTTGTAAATATATGGCTGTATGCTGTTGTTTCCAAAAGGTCGGTTCTCCCAAATAATAAGTGTAATCTCCTTTTAACTCCACTGAGTCCGAAGCCAGTTCCATGCTTTGGACGGTTAGTATCTGGATCGTATGGATTTTGAACAGTTATCTGAAGCTCATTCTCATGGCATTCGGCAAAAATGCTGATGGTAACTATTCCAGTGGTGTCATAAAGACCAAATTTAATAGCATTTTCTACGATAGGCTGCAAAAGCATAGGCGGTAGTAATTTTATTTTGCAGGCATCATTGTAAGATATTTCTGCAGAGAGTCGGTGTCCAAACCTTACTTTTTCAATTTCTAGATACAATTGTAAGTGTTCCAGTTCATCAATAAATGAAACGGGTTGCTGATCTTCCTTTTTAATAGTCCCCCTCAGAAAATCTGACAATTGATGGATCATTTTTCGCGCCTCTTCTGGTCTGCTTCCAATTAAAGCTGTAATTGAGTTTAAACTGTTAAACAGAAAGTGTGGTTGCAATTGTTGCCTTAAATTGTATAGCTCAGCATCTCTGGCCAGAGACTCAGCTTCTATCTTTCTTTTTTCGGTTTCTTTCTGATCTTCCTGAGTATACCACACCACACTGATCATTGCCATAAGTCCGATAATTAACAGACCGATAAAGAATCGAATTGGCAAGGAATTATATAAGAATTCAGCGTAAAGGGGATCATTTAAAATGATACTGTCAAGTACCCAGTTATTGATCAGTAGCCAAAGAATAGCAAGAATTGAACAATACATCAGCATCAGTAGATATCTGTTTTTCTCAGGCCGGTAATATTTGAGGTTATTTCCAATCAGGTAGCATGCAATTGTAAGAAGTAAATTACTTACAGCGCCATCAAGTAATGATATTTGAAATGTGAATCCAAACCAAAGCAAAATTGCTGCCTGAGACAAAATACTGGCAACAATACATTGTACGATAACAAGTAAGATTTTGTTTCTAGACAAAACCCCATTATTCAGATCAGTATTATTAGATTGTCGTTGTGACACTTGCTTGTTGATTTTGGCTTATCAATAATGCTTTTTGATTACTCATTTCAATGTATTCTTCGGCATCATTCACCTCAAGAATAGTACAATATATTTCAGATCCATCTTTAAGTTCATTGACCTGATAAAGCTCAGTCATATTTATGAAATCCCAACGGATGGGTGATTGATCATTATTTTCTAGGGCAATTTTCTCTTCATAAATTAAATTCTTTCCTTTTTTTAGAGCTTCTTTTTCGCAAGAAGCGCTGATTAGTCTGAGTTGCTCATCAAATTGTGGCGGATGATTTCCATTGCCGCAGGTGATTCTGAAAACGAGTTTAGCTACATACCAGTTCATAACTATAGAATTTATGGGTTGACGGATAATGTATAAAACAAGTTTTCGGTTAGCTTAAAAGCTTTTGATATCTATTCCTCCAAATATTGATGTGCCCTCAATCACCAGAATCTTATCAGGAATAGCATTCAGCTGTGGAGGCCGCTTATCTTCAATTCCCCCAAAAATCGCCACCATTTCTGAATGGATAGTCCAGTTTGCAGGAACAATAATCTTCGTTCCACCAAAAACCTGAACAACTTCAATTTTTACTCTTCCTTTAATATCGGCCTGCATGAGATTGATCTCACATCCACCGAAGAAATTTACGATCTCCCCACCTTGGAAATTTTTGGATACTATATTCTTTTTTACGCCGCCAAATATGGAGACAGACTCAATTTTATCCTCGGTCAATGTTCCGGAGGCAGGTCTTTCAGTTGTTTCCCCTGCGAAGTTAGTGTCATAAACTTCAGGTTCTACCGCTTGATCCCAGTTTGTAAAATCTTCAGTATGAAACGCCTTCTTTCTTCCAAAAACTAGCCAGGTTCCAATACCAATAATTAGAAAAGGCCAGAAAAATCTACTCAGTTCCATATCTGGTATTACCTTATTGCTCAGGAATAGTGCACCGATAGCAATTGGCATAAACGCAGATGGTCGGTTATACCCTTGGCGGTAGCCAATGAAAACGCCAATCAAAATCAGAAAAACTGGCCAGCTGAAAATCCATGATGGAATAAAGTAAATGTCTAACGTGCGTAATAATAGTACGAAGCCCAGTCCAAGTAAAACTAAGCCAACTAAGGTTTTACCTGATTTTTTATGTGAGCTATTAAAATTTTGCATGGCTATAATATTTGATTCAAAGTTATTGGTTATGGCCTATTGAGAAATACAAAATAGGTGAGTTTACTACTCTTCTCGGTGAATGTCGTAATAATGTCGGTGAAAAATAAATCAATTGTAGCTGAGACCCGATGGCAATCGGGTTGAAAATTGAATTTTCGTTTGACTTTTTACAATTTACTAACCCGATAGCTATTGGGTTGCTCATTTGCTAATATCCTAATTTGTGCCTTTCAACCTAATATATACATGTTTGATATTTCCTTTACCGGATATCCTTTCATCAAACTCGAATTTATTCAGGCTTTTAATTAGTGGAAGCAATTTGGGATAATTATAATTTCTTGAATCGAAATCAGGTTTCTTTTTCAGTAGTAAATTGCCAAGGTTTCCAAGATAAGCCCATCCATTCTCATCTTCAAGGTCAGAAATGCTATCACTAATCAGTTTTATGAGTTCTTTATCAATATTATTCAGAGGGGCATTTTTTTTCTTAATCGTTTTCTTCGATTTTTTGGCCAACGGAGTTTCATCAGATGGAAATTCTTCTGTGTTGGTTTCTTCCAAACCTAGAATTTCTATGTAGATAAATTTGTCACATGCCGTGATAAAAGGTATCAGGGTTTTCTTCTCACCGATTCCTATAACCATCATTCCGGCTTCCCTCAAGCGGGTAGCTAGTCTTGTAAAATCACTATCACTTGAAACAATACAAAATCCATCTACCTTGCCGGAATATAAAATATCCATGGCATCGATAATCATTGCACTGTCACTAGCATTTTTTCCTGTAGAATAACTGTATTGCTGAATAGGAGTAATTGCATTCTCCAGTAAAACCCTTTTCCAGCCTGAAACAGTTGGTTTTGTCCAGTCTGCATAAATTCGCTTAAAGGTCGGGGTGCCATATTTGGCAATCTCCTGAAACATGGGTTTTACATTCGCATATGGCACATTGTCAGCATCAATGAGAACTGCAAGCCTGAGATCTTTAGTTATTTCCATGCTTTAAAATTTTATGCGCTTTTTGATAAAGGTATAGCTTTTAACATTAAGAAATAGCTGTTTTTATGTCTCTGTTTTCTCAAATCTTATCATTCTTTTTTTTGATCAGATAATTTCAGGTATGTTAAAAATTGGTATCGTCGGACTTGGAGATAATGCTCAAAATCTTTATCTGACTAATGATAAGCGAATCATTTTGCCATTCGTACAACAAAATCAGTTTATTTATTGACTTTCCATTTATGTGAATCATCACACATGATCTCCCTGCCCCAAATTGGTAGTTCGGCTTTTAATCTTTCTACTATTTCATTGCAGGCATCGATTGCAGCTTTCCGGTGTGCTGAAGAAGTGAAAACGAATAAACAGATTTCACCAGCAGCTATTTCTCCGAGGCTATGGTGTACATGCATGCAGGTTAGTGGATATTTGGCAAAAATATCTTCCCTGATTACATGCATTTTTTCAATTGCCATATCTTCATATGCAGTAAAATCTATGGCACGTACTTTCCCGTTTTCGGTTTCATCAGCCCTGATCTGACCTAAAAAGATGCTGTGCCCTCCAATCGCTGTTTGAGTGCTATGTTTTTGGATACTTTCGGCGATGAATGTTGCTGGAATTGCTCCCTGATTGAATATGTTTTTTGGTTTTCTCTCTGACATGATTATACTATTTTGTTTTCTGCCAACCTGCGATTCCATCTTTTAAACTATGTATTTTCCTTGACTTGCCGAAATACGTTGATAAAATTTCGGCAGCACTTGCACTACGTTTACCACTTTGGCAGAAAAGTATAATTGTTTGAGCATGAATATCAGGGATTTGATCTTTTAAAACACTAAGAGGAATTTTGACATGCTTAAAATCGGTCATCTCGGGTAATTCTCCAGCTTCCCTGACATCAACAAACTGAATGTTTTCGTCTTCTGTCATTTTTTCAAAATCTTTCTGGTCCAGTTCATATGCTGAATGAGTAGAACAAAACCAATCGTAATTATAGGCCTTGAACGCACTGATATTTTCCGGTATCATTTTTTCTGTTTCAGAATTTTGGCATAGTTCCAATTCAAAAAAATGATTGTTAAGGGAATTGTATGTAAGTAAACGGTTGATCAGGGCATTCCCAATACCAGTGATCAGCTTAATCGTTTCATTGGCCATCATCGTTCCAATGATTCCGGGAAGTACACCTATTACACCAGCTTCTTCGCAGTTTAGAACCTCTCCATCAGCGGGTGCATCAGGGAAAAGGTCACGGTAATTTACCGCCGATTTTGACTCTGGAGGATGATTGAAAATTGCTAATTGGCCCTCAAAGCGTGATATTGCTCCATAAACAAGGGTTTTCTTAAGTATTACACAGGCATCATTGATCAGGTATCTGCTTGCAAAATTATCAGTGCCATCAAGCACAATGTCAAATCCTTTGAAGATATCAGGCGCATTATCATTACTGAGTTTTTCGTTGAAAACGATGATCTCAATATCAGGATTAATCTGTTCAAGTACATCTCCGGCACGCAGAGCTTTTGAGAGTCCGATATCATGGACAGTGAATAAAATTTGCCTGTGAAGATTGCTCAAAGAAACCAGATCAAAATCTACAATACCAATTCTGCCAACACCTGCACCTGCAAGATAAAGTAAGGCCGGACAACCTAAACCACCTGCACCTACCACTAGTACTTTTGCATCCTTTAATTTCTGCTGGCCAATTTCACCTAGTTCTTTCAGGGAGATCTGGCGCTGGTATCTATCGTTTTTTGGTGGATTGATCATGATCAGCCTCCGGAAAATGGGGGTAATAATGCGATATTATGGTCTCCGCTAAGAATGGTATTCTCATGGATTACTTTTTTATTCAAGGCAATGGCATATTTGGTATTCGCCAGAAGCGGGTACATATCATTCAAGGTTTTAATCAGTGTTTCTGAGTCAGGGATATCCTGAAGTATCATTTCTTTTCTTCCGGTAATATCTGCGAGCTGCCCGAATAAAGTTAGATGTACCTGCATATTATTTATGTAAAAATAAGTTTAATTCCCGCCAGCAAGAGCACGAATGCCAGTGTATTTTTTAAAATATTCTGGTTGAATTTTAATGAACCAAAATATGATCCGCATAAACCTCCAGCAAATGCAATGGCTACATAGCTCAACATATCCGGACTAAACTGTATGCCCTTACTCAGATGACCGGCAAGACCTGAGAGGGAGTTCACAAAAATAAATAGAGCACTAATCGCTGCAGTTTGTTTTTGATCTGTCCATTTAAGCAAGAGCAAAACCGGTGAGAGAATGATTCCGCCGCCAATTCCGATCAGTCCGGATAAAAACCCAATGAATGATCCAATTAAAATGGAAAGAAAAATATTATTTTTCTGAATCTCCTCGCTTTGGAAATTAGCAAAGAAAAGGAAGCGTATTACCGGGATTAGTAAGAGTAAACCCAGGATTTTTTTATAAAAATCAGCTTCAATACTTATTAATCCGCCCAAAAAAGCCATCGGTACGGATGCTAAGGCCAGCGGCAGAAATATATGCCATTTAAAGTGTTTTCCTCGGTAGAACTGGTAGAATGAGGTTAAGGAAACAAAGAGGTTCAGTAGCAGTGCAGTAGGCTTCATCACCTCCGGTGATAGTGCATAAATTGCCATCAGGGCAAGGTAGCCGCTGGCCCCGCCATGCCCTACGGAGGCATATAGAAAAGCAACAATAAACAACAGTATATAGAATATATAAATGCTTTCCATTTGATCAGAAAGATGGTAAAAGATGGATTTCTACTTCCTCTCCGGCCTTGAATTCTGATTGCTCTGCTTTAAGCTCGATCAGGCAATTGGACTTTGCAAAAGAACTAAGTCTGAATGATTCCTGAGCCTTAAGTTCTTTAACAGTTTTACCATTGTAATATGCCTTAAGGAAATGGGTCATGCCTACCGGTTTTTTTATATCAGATTCCAGAACCGCATTCATTTTTATCATTTCCTTTTGCCTGTTACCAAGCAAACCAATTGCAGGATATACATATTCGTAAAAACAGGTTAACACTGATGCCGGATTTCCAGGTAAACCGAAAACGTATTTTTCACCTTTCTTGCCGAAATAAATCGGTTTGCCGGGTTTTTGCTTGATTTTATGGAATACCTGCTCTACGCCATTTGCCTCGGCTGCACGAATGACAAAATCATAATCGCCAACACTTACTCCGCCAGTTAATAAAACCAGGTTGCTGTTTTGAAGGGCTATGGCCAAAACTTCAATTAGAATCTTAAGGTCATCCTCGGCAGAGAATACATCAACATTTAATATTCCTGCCTCTCTGATTGCAGCATTTAACGCATAAGAATTAGATTCATATACCTGTCCGTAATTTAGAGCTAATCCCGGTTGTTGAAGTTCATTGCCTGTAAGGATAATGCTGATTGTTGGTGCTGGATAGACCATAAGTTCATGAATGCCCAGGCCAGCTAGAAAGCCAATTGCACTGGGGTTTAATAAATGACCCTTTTCCATTGCAATTTCACCCTTCTTAGCCTCAGATCCCTGAATTCTCACATTCTGTCCGGAAACTAAATTATTGTCTTTTATCGTGAGTTTTCCGTCGTGAACGTCAACTTTTTCCTGCATTACAACCGTATCTGATCCATGCGGTACTACAGCACCGGTAAAAATGCGTCGCGCTTCATCTGATTGTAATGGATCCAGTCCAGCCAGTCCGGCCTGAGCCAGACCTACAATTTTAAGTGTTTCTTTTTTCTTCCATCCCTGATAATTTATGGCGTAACCATCCATTGAAGATTGATTGAATGGAGGGACATCAATTAATGAAAAAATATCTTCTGCAAGGATCAGGCCTGCTGCAGCATTAATTGAAACTTTTATGGGATCCGGAGTTTTAATACTATCCCTGATTAATTTTCTTGCGTCTGAAACCTGAATGAATTCTACCGGCATTTCTTATGAATTTTTTGAATAAACCTGGAGTTTCTTTAATTTAGTTGCTGACTAATTGACTTAAAAATCTCATCCTCCAATACTAATCATACTCCTATTATGTAGATCTTCTGTTTGTATCTTTTCAAAGTCCTGCGTGAATTGCCCTCCCAATTCTTTTGCTTTTGAGCGGATGCTGTCCTGAATCAGGGGTAGAACAGGCTCTCCTTTTCTAAGTGCAGTAAGTAGATCAGTTTCTTCCTGAGAAAAAAGACAATTTTTCATTTTGCCATCGGCCGTAAGCCTCATCCGGTTGCAACCCGCACAGAATGGAGAACTCATGGTGCTGATTATGGCAAATGTTCCTGCATGCCCATCAATAGTATATTTTTTTGCTGTATCATGAACATCTCCCTTGAGTGGAACAGGACTATATTTTTTACCTATTTCATCCAGCATTTCTTTCCAGGTAAAAACCTGATTGCTGGTCCAGCGGTTACCTTCAAAAGGCATGAACTCTATAAACCGGACATGAACAGGCGTGTTTTTTGTCCAGGCAACAAAGTCATTAATCTCATGCTCATTCATTCCTTTCATGACTACTACATTCACTTTTACATGAAAGTTTCGGTCGATCATCAGGTGAATATTGTCCATTACCTTTTTGAAGCTGTCTCTGCGCGTGATGATATTGAATTTGTCAGAATCAAGGGTATCCAGACTAATGTTTAATGAGCTAATTTTTGCTTCTTCAAGTATGTTAACAAAATCATGAAGACGGGTAGCATTTGTAGTTAATGTTAATTTGACAGGCAGTTTTGCCAGGCGAAGAATGATATCTGCTGCATCTTTTCTTACCAGCGGTTCACCACCGGTTAGTCGTATTTTATTAACTCCATTTTCGACAAAGAGTTTCGCTAATGATTCAATTTCTTCAGGCTGCATAAGCCTTGAATGAGGCGTGAATTCATAGTCTTCTTCAGGCATACAATAAAAGCAACGCAAATTGCAATTGTCTGTAAGAGAGATTCTCAGATAATTATGAACCCGGTCAAATGAATCAATAAGCATGGTTAAAAATACGCTATTTCAGTAAATTTCTGTAATCCTGCATTGTATCAATATCAATACTGCCTAGTTCGAAAGGAATTGATTCAATTAAGGCAGCATGTTTTTTTATCAATGATCTTGCTCCGGTATCTCCATTTAGTGCAGAAAGTTCGTCGAAATGCTTTTTATGGAACAGGGCAGGGGTGCCTTGTATATTTTTATAGCTGCTGGCCACAATTGAACTGCCACTATCTTCATGCTTTTTAATCAATTTTTTTAATAAGTTTTTATTGACATGGGGTTGATCACAAACCATCAGGATTACAGCCTCGCAATTCGGAAACTGCATAAGAAGGGAATGTAAACCATAAACAATGGAAGATGCTATTCCACTCTCCCAGTCAGGGTTTTCAGCAATTATCAGCGAATTTAAATCAAGCTGTGGAGATATTTGTTGGATTGATGCCCCCATAACGACCATAACAGGGCCAATTTGGCTTTCAAGGGCAATATCAATCGTATGTTGGAGCAGATTTTTCCCCTGATAGGATAGTAATTGCTTCGGACTACCCAATCGTTCTGAGCGTCCGGCTGCAAGAATTATGATTGCACAATCAATACTGCTATTTTTTGATTGGATCTTCATTGTCGTCTCGTAAAAATAAAATGTTGAAAGATATCCTTTTAAAAAGTATCGTGAAGGATTTTATTTCCTGATTTCAAAATGCTAGCCCCGCTGTTAGCGTACTAGCTCAATAGGCCCCGCTTTTAAGCGGGGTATATAAGGGAGATATTCCGGGCTTCAGCCCAAAATAATCCGTTTATACCGGTACACCTGCATCGGGCTTCAGCGCGATAAAATGTTGTCGGCGCTGAAGCACCGGTTTACGTTATTTTCCAACCTGCAATATGTAGGGCTGAAGCCCGAATTGAATCACGCCGATTACAACCCGCCTAAAGGCGGGCTCTATTGAGCGATACTCCTATGCCCGAGATTAAAATAACTCAATCATTAAGAAAATACCATCTTTCCTAAATATGGCAAAAGTTTCAATTCTTGTGCCCAGCTAAACTTTAATAAAAACTTTTCCCCGGACACTACTGATTGCATCTTTAATTAATTTCTTGGATGGATAGGAGATTTTCTGTTCCTGAGTAAGCTTCCGTCTCTTCCTGAAAATGCCGCCCTGATACCTGCAGCAAGAGATAATGCGATTTCTTCCGGGTTAATTGCCCCAATATCAAGGCCTAATGGAGCATAAATTCTTGCTATCTCAGCTTCACTTAAAGGATGTCCTTCTTGATTTAACTCAGCCCAAATTCGCTCTGATCGCACTCGCGGACCGAGCATGCCAATGTAGGATGCGGTTGTATTCAGTACTTTGGGAAGATTTTTTTTATCCGTTTTGTAATCATGAGACATGAGAATGATTGCGGTATGTTCATCAATGATCAAATCCGAAAATTCAGCCGGTGCCCTGATTTCATCTGCGATACCCTTGATTAGTGAATTAACTTTAATCAATTCTGCAACGATGCTCACACGCCATCCCAGCTCTTTAAATAAGCGACTCATAGGGTAAACATCATACTGATGACCCATAAGAATCACGTGGATTTCTGGAGGTAAAATTTCAATGAATAGATCCGCCTTTCTGCCATCTCGCCTTTCGAAGTTATAGGAAGCAGATTTGTTTTCGGATATCTGATATTGAATCTGCTTTTCTATTTCCGCCTCAGCGGTACTATCTGCAAAAACACTTAGATTACCGGATCCCTTATATTTGATAATTTGGCCAATTTTAGGAAATTGCCACCCATCACTTAAACCAGTAATTGTGACCAGCGTATGCGTTTCTCTGGTTTCCTGCAGGCATGATTTTAAGATTTCAATCTGATTTTCAGGATCATCGAAATCTAAAGGACAAAAGAGAACATCGATAATTCCATTGCATCCTAGTCCGACTCCAATCTGATGTGGATCATCTTCACTAGTATCATATGTGATTAGCGTAGGGCGGGAGCTATTTATAGCCAGTCGCGCCCTTTTTAAGGCATCACCCTCAAGGCATCCACCACTGATTCCGCCAATCCAAGTGCCATTATCCATCACTAGCATTCGTGCACCGGTCCGCCTGTAAGATGACCCTTCTACCCGTACAACAGTTGCCAATGCAGCTTGCTGAGTGGCTTTATCCAATTCGTCGTAAGCTTTAATGATGGCTTTAATTTCTTTCATTATTCAATAATAATTATTCTAATAATAAAATAGTGATCATCCTAAAAAAGTCTTTTGATACAATAGTTGGTTATGATTTGAAATTACATTATTTCGAATCAGAAATCAGTTGGATCAGCATACAAAAATCCTAATTTTTTAATTAGTAAGCACACACTATTTGTGTCGGTTTTTGTGTTTTCTACTTTGTTTAAATTCGGGTAAAGCGGTAATGGACGGTTCGATGTTTTAGTTGGATTTATAGATCCGGATATTTGAAAAGGGCGTGTGAAACAATTAAAGCTTAAATTTCGCTTTTTAAAATACAAGGAGAAAAGCTTAGTACAAGTAATTAGTAATCAGGTTGTCAATTTATACTACAATGGTTATAAATTATCTGTTTGGTTTAGCTAAAGTAAGGGTGAAAATAGCCGAATTAACTTCTCCATAAATTTCTTAAAAATGGATCTTTTAGACCATTTATGGTCATTCAATTTTACCGAATCTTGCAAATCGGAATTAAACAAAGTAACTAATTCATTCGCTAACTGCTCATCATAAACAATTGCATTTACCTCAAAGTTGAGGTCAAAGCTTCTGGAATCCATGTTAGCGGTTCCAATCATTGCGATTTTAGCATCACAAACCATTGTTTTTGCATGAATAAACCCCTTGGTGTATTGAAATAGTTCGATTCCAGCCTTTAGCAGGTCTGAATAATAGGATCTTACCGCAAAATCGACGAATAGTGAATCAGACCTCAGAGGCACCAATATCTTTACTTTAACACCGCCTAATGCGGCTATGCACAGCGCATCGAGGAGGCTGCTATTGGGAATAAAGTAGGGACTAGTAATTAGAATTTCTTTGCTTGCGGTAAATTTCTTTGGTTGACATGAAGTCTTTTATTTCCACCTTCACTTTTTCAATTACTTTATCGATAACCTCGTCTTCAGCTCTGGAACGTTTCAATGAATTTCTTAGTTTTTCTTCCTCAAATAAGGCTCGTTCACCCGACATCTTGGTCACGTAGATCTGTTTGGAATTCATGTATAGGTCTATTAATTAAGCTTAATATTCTTAAAGCTCAACTATGAGCTATGGTAATTTAAGAATGTTTTGGTAAAGTTTATTTATCGGATCAAGTTATAAAGTAAAAACTTTAAGCCAACTTTCTTTTGAGATGAATAGATCCCTGTTCTACCGGAGCAGAGGTAAGAAAATAAACAGGCGATGCCGATGAAAAAGATACTTTCTATCCCGAAAATTTCTATTCCAAGAATGGTAGATGCTACAGGAGTATTGCTCGCCCCAGAAAATAGTGCCACAAATCCCATTCCGGCCAATAACGCCATTGGGAGAGGAACAAACCAAACTAAGGCATTGCCTAATGTGGCGCCGATAAAGAATAGTGGAGTAACTTCTCCACCTTTAAATCCTGCACCGATGGTAAATGAAGTAAAGAGAATTTTCAGGAGAAAGTCGTAAGAATCAAGATCAATTTTGAATGCACTTTCAATCATAGGTATACCTAATCCAATATATTTTTGGCTACCCATTATCCAAACTGCCACAGCGATAACTATCCCGCCAATCAAGGGACGAATTGGGGCATAGTTTATCTTTTTAAAAAGAACTGAAAAGAAATGGGTAGTTCCAGAGAAAAACATAGCTGCAAGTCCGAAAATTATCCCCACCACAATTGCCCATAGCATATTCTCAATGCTCATTACAGGTACAATTGGGATATCATACTCGGTATGACTGACGCCCCATGCTGTGCAGGTAAAATCTGCAATGATTGCTGCAAAAATGCTCGGTAAAATAGCATCGTAACGATATTTTTTCAGGATCAAAACCTCCAGGGCAAAAACAGCAGCGGCGAATGGAGTTCCGAAAATGGAGGCAAATCCGGCGCTGATACCAATAATAATCAGAATTTGCCGGTCCTGGGTTTTTAATTTTAACAGGTGGCTAAATTGATCCGAGATTGCTGCACCCATTTGGACTGCCGTACCTTCACGACCGGCTGAGCCCCCAAACAGATGTGTGATTAATGTTCCAAATAGAACCATTGGTACCATTTTTATTGGAATCACTTGTTTTGGATTATGGAACTCTTCCAGTAATTGATTAGTGCCTTTTACTACATTATTACCCCAATAATGATAAGCAAGTCCGATAATAAGACCACCAAGCGGTAAAAAACCAACAATCCAAAGATTACTTTCACGGAAATTTGTTGCCCAGTCTAATGAGGTCAGAAATAGGGCGGAGGCTGTTCCAGCCAGAATCCCAACAATAATGGTCAGGCATAACCATTTGATAACATAGATCAGCACAGCATGATGACCTGCACTTGCGGGTTGAGGTTCATTGCCCTTCGTATTCATACTTAGCTTATGTCAAAAGGTATTTAATGAGGTATTTAACATGTTGCAAGATAAATTATATTTTATCAGTAGTGTCCGAGTAAATTGAGATTGCAAGATAAAAGATCAAATTCTTAACTCATAAATGTTCTCTCTACTTTTCCTGCAGCAGAAAAGTAGCAAAATGCCACCGCTGCACCTGATGCTATTCAAGTTAATGCTTTGGCTTAGACTGTGTCTACCGCACCAGCTGAGGCGGAGGAAAAAACGTTAACGGAGATTTTGTGCATAGGCCAAAGCTTATGAACAGTCCTGTGTTTTTAGGTAAAATTTGCAGATTTCAAGGCAGTGAAACTATAAAAAATGATTCTAAACTTAATAGGGGGCTTGCTTTGTATTGAACTCTTAAAAACACACTTCGTAAGATTTTAATAACTATTTTATGAAAAATTTTATTTAAAACTGACAACTGTGATATTTTATCAGAGATTACAATAAAAATGGGGAGTTTGTTCATGCGGTTAGCTGCACTTTTCGATAAACTTATCTCATGATTTAAGGCTGCTAAGGATTTATTAATGGCAAATGGTCATTTTACCAGACTAATCACTCCTGTAAAAAAATAGCTCTGGGTCAAATAAATTATAGCCATGTACGCACATATCCGTTTAAATCGGTCGGTAAAATTTACATGGATTTAGAGTCTTGGTTATTTAGTCAAATGTCAGTAAATCCAAACGCTGTTTATAATGCCCGACTTCAGATTGCTAACCCATCATCTTACGATTGGCTTATTTTAATCCTAAACTACCAATGTAATTTTCAGCCAGTTGATGAACAGATTTCTTTTTGCCTTCATCCCATTTATCGAACGTCTTAACCAGCATACCTAACCTGGGGTTTTTTAGAAAGAAAACTCGGTGAATGTCTAAGAATCTCCAAAACAATGCGTCCCATATTTCCTGCCATTGACCTTTAGGATAATCGCTCATCTTCATCAGGTAATTACTTCCACTAACATAGGGCTTTGTCGACATCAATCCACCATCTGCGAATTGGCTCATTCCATAAACATTTGGAACCATCACCCAGTCGTAAGCGTCAATAAATAACTCCATAAACCATCGGTAAACCTCATCGGGGTCAAACTCGCAAAGCAGCATAAAATTGCCAAGTACCATCAATCGCTCAATATGATGACAATAACCTGTTTCTAGAACTTTTTTGATCGTTTCATCCACAGGAAAAATCCCGGTTGTGCCATCATAAAAGCTTTTAGGAATTTTTCGGCTAAAGCCCCAGAAATTTCTGACTCGCTCTTCGCTGCCTTTTGTGACGTATACCCCTCTCATAAACTCTCTCCATCCAATAATCTGTCGGATAAACCCTTCTAAAGAATTTAGAGGAATCTTCTTTTTATTGCTGTAATCCAGGGTTTTATTGATAATCTGTTGCGGAGTGAGGAGGCCAATATTCAGCATGGGTGTGAGTAAGCTATGATTCAGAAGCAGCTCCTTGTGGATAATGGCATCCTCATAATCTCCGAATTCGGCAAAACGTTTTTCAAGAAACTGATCGAGCCATTCTTCACTAGCTTTGAATCCTATCGGGTAATTTACCGTTTCACTTAATTTACCGATGTTGTTGGCAAAGTACAGCTCAGTATAGGCTTTAGCTTCCAGTAAATAAGGGCCTGATTCAGGAAATTCAGTCTTTACTACTGCCTTTCCTTTCGGAAATTTCTTGCGGTTCTCATCATCAAATGTCCATTGCCCTCCAGAGGGCCCTCCAGAATCATCAATCAAGATTTTTCTTTTGATACGTTCCTGTTTATAAAATTCGGTTTGGAAAAATTTCTTTTTGGATGGATTGAAAAAATGCGCTAAATCCTGAGTGTTATTTAAAAACATCGGAGAGTCCAGGATCTTGAGTTCAATCTTGAATTTTTGACAAGTATTTGTAATACGGCTTAACAACCAGTTATCTACCGGATCTACAATGAGCACAGATTCAAACCCTAAATCTTTTAAGGTATGAATCAGAATTCTGATATCAGCTTCAGGTTCATGCGCTTCAATGTAAGTAACTGAACTACCTCGTTTCAAAAGAAAGCGTTCATAATACTTCATGGATGCCCTGTGAAAGGCTATTTTTTGTTTGTGAAAATTATACTGATTAAAGAACAAGTGCTCTTCCACCAGGTAAATTGAACCTTCGATTGAAAAAACCGGATTAAATTCAAACAATTGATGCGGAAAAATGAGTTTAATGGTTTTCATTGCTTGTTTTTTGATCTTTTACATCTTTCGCTGCAATATTTTACCTCATCCCAGTTCTTTTCCCACTTTTTACGCCAGGTAAAGGGGAGTTTACAAACAAGACAAATTTTTTGAGGCAATTCGCTTTTTCTCATGGATGTAACGTCATCATTAGGCCTTCGACTTTTTTAATTTACCTATTCTCGTTGTATTTCGTGTATGTTTTCTCACAATCCGTTGGTTTTCTGCCTGAACGAGTTCAGTTTTTCTGTGACCCCATATTTTTTCTTTGGCATGCTTTCCGGCTAATTCTAAATCAACAACCGGCAGGGGATAATCCTTGCCTATTTTGATACCGGCAAATGTTTGTTCAAGGTCAGTCATTTTCCAGGGTTCATGGATATGTAATGCAGGAATATTTTGAAGTTCGGGCACCCAATTTCTGATAAATTTACCTTCCGGATCATGCTCTTTAGACTGCTTTACAGGATTATACATTCGTATGGTATTCACACCGGTTGTTCCGGCCTGCATTTGAAATTGAGTATAATGTATACCAGGTTCATAATCTAGGAACTGATTGGCTAAATGATAGACCCCAAGCCTCCAGTCGATGTCAAAATGATAGCATAAAATAGAAACCAGCATCGCCCTCATTCTGAAATTGATCCATCCCGTTTTAATAAGGCAGCGCATACAAGCATCAGCGAGCGGATAACCTGTTTTTCCTTCCTTCCATGCCTCCAGAATGTCTATATTATTTTCATGTTTTAAGGATTCATACCCTTGATTAATACACGAAAGTTCATAGCTACATTCCATTTCAAATTTTTGAATAAAATGACAGTGCCACTTAAGTCGGGTGAGCATACCATTAAAAGCAAACTTATTGTTTGTATAGGCTGGATGTAAGCTAACAAATTGAAAGGCCTGCCGGATTGAAATATTGCCCCATGCTAAAAATGGAGATAAGCGACTACATGATTTCCGGCTTTCTTGAGGTTTGGATATCATTTTATGATAGGCAGAACCCCTGCCTTCAACAAAACTATGCAGGTATCGCCAGGCTTGCTGCTCACCGGCAGGTTGAAACTCCTGAGGGTAGTTTTCAAGTTCAGTTTTGAGCTGTTCAGGTAACTTAAAATTGTGCTTAAATTGTAAACAGTTTAATGATTGCTGGTTTACGATAACTTTACTGCAAGCTGCTACAAACCATTTCTTGTCCCAGTTTTCTCTGTTTTGGATACCGCGTATCACCCCGTCTTTTTGAAACTCTGTCCATTTAATATGGTGGAGTTTACAAAATTTTGCAAGCCATTTATCGCGCTTCCAGCTCAGCGTAATGCCACTTTCCTGATAACTGAAGAGTTGCTTTATTTCGAATAGGCTACTGAGATGTTCAAATACTTCCTGCGCTTCTCCATAAAAGGTATGGATCAATTTGCCAGTACGATTTTGAATGGAGTTAAATTCTTTAATGGAATGATATTGAAATTGAAGATGTCTCAGGGAAGTATCCTTGTAACTGATCATGGAAGGTTCAATGAGGTAGACAATCAGAAAAGGGATTGTGCCGGCATCAGCATATTGCAGAGGCTCGTGATCTTGTGTGCGGATGTCTCTTTTGATCCAGACAATATTGATCTCCTCCTTCTTTGAAACTTCTGCTTTCACATTCATATTCCTGATTAGGCAGCCTTCAGCATGGAAATTTTAAGCGCAAGATTATCTTTTGGAAATTTTGTTCATGCTCACGGCCCTTTGCCTGGTGCATTTGAATCGGAGCATATCCGGATTAGCCTTAAACTCGTGCTTAACACCCACTCCTGATGAAACCCTTTTCCTCCATCGCTTAAAGCTTGAACTCTTAAGTTCTTTGCGCATAAGCTTTTCAACCTCACCCTGATTAATGCCAAACTGTGCTTTTATAGCATCAAAAGTGGTGCGGTCTTCCCAGGCCATCTCCACAATTCTATCTTTTTCTATATCGCTAAACGTGTTCAATCTATTAATGCAAGTATCAGTGTCGTACAAAGATAGAAATAAGACCTTTGGGAGAATAAATGTTTTGGCCGGCGGGGTAATTATTACAATTGAATGAATATTTAGGGTATATTTCTAATTGTCCGGACTGTGATTCTTTTGATTTTTATGCTCATTTCGGTTGTGCTGTTCGACATATTCCGAAACTTTAATGATGTATTTTAAATAGCCTGAAAATATGCAAGGAGTGAAAAATATCAGCTCTGATAGAATTGTTTTCTAATTCCAATGAAAACAAAGATCATAATTGAGTAAGCTATGAAAAAATAAAAAATATAGTTTTCGAGACCCGAAACAAGCATAAACGCAATTAAAAGCAATTGAAAGCCTAAACCAAACGTAGAAACGGATGTCATTAGCCAATTGGGCATTACTGTTGCTTTATCTGCATTTTTATCTAACTTATAAATAACCGAATCGAAAATACTATAGAGCAATTTATAAAGTCCAAATAGGAAATTTACATGCCTTTGATTTTCATTTCCTAATGCTATGGGCGGAGTATCTTCATGCACTCTACTGGTTGTATCTCCATCAAATTTATTCCTGAGAATAACATAATAATAATTGTAGAGAGTACCTTGTAATTGTAAACCAATGAATGCTAAAATGCAGCTCCAAATAGAGGTTTGAGAAATATACCAAATCGATATAAAAATCAGGACATTGAGTATAATATCTGAAACAGAATCTAGATATCTTCCTACGTAAGCTGGCTTTTGATTGATTCGAGCTAACTCACCATCGGCTGCATCTAAAATTGATTTTAAAATTAGAAATATAGCCGAATACCAATAGTGGCCATTTAGAGTACAATAAATAGCAATCAAACCAGCTATCACAAAACTAATTGTTACATGAATTGGAGTGATACAAGTGTTTTTTAATGATTTTGCGATAATTACCGCTGCTGGTCTTCCATAGTCTGAAAGATCAAGAAATTTATTTTTCTTCGGTAATTTAGACATACATAATTTTGGAATGACTTATCGAAGAGTATAGTAAGACTGTCATCAACCGCGAACCTACTCATAAAACTTCATTATGTTAGTTGGTTTTATTTAATATATGGTGATTTGCCCATATTATTCACTCATCTGTTCGAATTGATCCGAAGAGCCTGTCGAAAAATAAGATCTTGTAGGCTTGAAACCCACGTTAATTAAATGATGTTTAAACTAGTTCGGATTATAAACCCTCATTATCTGAGTATTTGAAATGCCTTTCAGAACATTTCGAAAAGCTAAGGGTATTATCTGTCGATCGTTCTGAAAGTAAGATTCACCCTGGGCTTATTGATTATTTTAGTAGGGGGGAGCCTGTGTAGCCAGTGGGTTTGAGTATGATCCTTCATCAATAGTAAACTGCCATGCTGCAGGAATAAATTAATAGTTTCTTTACTTTCTTTATGCTTAAACGCAAACTTTCGTTCTGCACCGAAGCTTAAAGAGGCAATGGCTCCATTTTTTTTCAGAACCTTTTCTGCATCACTATGCCAGGCCATTCCTTCTTCACCAGTGTGATACAGGTTTAAGAGACAGGAATTAAAGGTTTCACCGGTTTGCTGCTCAGTGAGTAATTTAAGTTCTAAAAGTTCCTGAGTCCATGGTAAAGCTGATTTCGTTGTGCTGGAGTAAGTATATTCGAAGGGTTCATTGCCATACCAGGCAACTTTTCGTTTGGTGATGATTCTTTTGCCAAAGATCACAGCCTCATCATTACGCCAATCAATAGTATCCAGTAGCACCTGAAGATATTGATCGGCATCGTGCCTTTTCAGTATCATACCATGGTAATGAACGGTCCCGTCTTTCGGTAAGAGATTGATTTGTTTATCCGGAAGGGTATTGAAAAGATCCATGTTTATTTGCTGAGGTAAACAGGCAGATTATGCTGAATTGATTCCTGATGAATTAGATTATTGTTGGAATTCACTTTATGGGCTATCATTTATTTTCAACATGTTTACTATAGATCATTTGACAAACTTTATCCATAGCCTTAAATATGGCGAGGTCAATATTAGCAGAACTTGCAATTCTGGTTAAGGTAACAATAGCATCAAATAGCAATTCATTCTTATTACGCTCAATACGCTCAATTAAATTTACTTTATTACTTCCTTTTTCAGATTCTGAGATGAGTATTTCGTCAGTTTTAAGATCTAATGCGAACAAGATTGTTGTTTTCATATCATTTAAATTTTTTGAAAATTTTAGTGCAGGTAACATCGACTATTAGAACTGGTTGTTTTGTTTTTGCATCTGGCTCCTTTCTTTGTTGTTCCGGTGCATTGGCTTGAAGTACCCGACGACTTTTTAGTAGTAATTTTATCACAGCAATCAGTCCCGACTATTTTATTATGCACTTTACAGGTACAACTGTTAGATTTGCTTCGATTACATTTTTGGCAAAGTAACTGAATATTGGATACCTCACTAGTTCCGCCACATGAGAATGGTGTTATGTGATCATATTCTAGGTTTACAGAACTTCCGCAGCATTGACAAATACCTCTATCCCTGGCATATACAATTTTTTTTGTTGTTTCAGAAATATATCGGCTCTGCGCAAAACAAGAAAAACTGATAAGGAGGAAAGCTAAAAATAAAAATATTTTTCTCATTGCTTTATTCTGTTTTGGATGCTTTGTTTGCTTGATTTTTTTTCATTTTATTTCCCACTAAGGTTTCCCAACTAGATGATTTGGCAATTTCCACTATGTGATAGCTACGTAATCATTTAAGAACTGACCCCAATTTTTGCCAAACGCCAGTTTTGGCTGTTTTCATTTTGTCCAACCGACATTCTTTTTCCATTGTTCAATTTCTCGCTTTCTTTTCTCAAAGTCTTTCGGTGGCGATTGATTTTCACTTTCCACTTGTGCTCTTATGATTTCTATTTGTTCTTCCATTGAGTTAAGTCCAATTGATTTTCTTCTTTCATTTACTTTGTTTAAGTCGTCAAATGGATTTGGACTTAAATTTCCGTTTTCGTCCCAATCAAATTGCGTTCCATAAAGTTGTAGTTTTTCTTCAAAGACAGCTATTCGGTCAGTTAGGTACGCTAAACTTTTAAGGTCCGCTTTATTTTCTCTAACGGCAGTTTCCAAAAGTTCTGCACACGTTCTCATAAATTCAGGTTGTCCGATGGAATGTTGTATGATCAACCAAGTTGCTTCATTTGCTTCTTTACCAACTTTGTCTATTGTTGGATAACCGATGGAGTCAATTATTTCGCTTAGTATTTTTGCATTTCTATCATGCAACTCGTTCATTTCTTCGTTATACCCGTTGCTAAGCTGTCCGCTTTGAATGAGTTTCTCCCTTAAGGTTATGTCTGCATTTTTCAAGTTAATTATATTCTCAGCAATGCTTTTATAGTCCATTTTTTAGATGTTTACCATTGTTGGAATCTAATACCAATTTGATTGTCTTTAATTGCAAATTCTTTGGCACCCCAAGGCCTTGGCGTAACTTTATTTAGATTTGGGTGCAGCAGATGAGGGTGAGAAGCTGATACCTGTTCAAACACTTCTTCTATATTATTAGTTTCAAGTCTTAGCTCTGGATAATGTTCTTTAGCTAATTGCTCGTCTTGAAAAACCATAATACTTATTCCGTCTTTTTCTAGTACACAATAAGGTTGTGAGGCCTTTAAATCTTTGTGTTGAATTGAAAATTGCAGACAGTCAACAAATAATTTTAGTCCGTCTGAAATGTCGATATAGAAGACACTCGGTACTAACTTTGAAAAATTCATAGTTCCATTAGTTGATTCTTGTTTAGTATTCCAATTTACTAGTTTGTCTCCCATCAATAAGCGGTAACGGTTTGCGGGCTTGGCGAAGGTGGCGATTGACACTATCCGCCTTAGGCGGATAGGTGCGGAGAACCAAACTTTGATTAACACCCACTTTTGTCAAACCGGTGTTAGTGACTGCCCAATTTAGTGCAGTGGTCTCTTTTTTATCATTCCTCCTTTTGTCTCTTTTATTGCGTGTTGTACTACAAATGCTTGTGGGTCAATTTTTTCAATTTCAAGTAATAATTTTGACACCTCTAACCTTGTAACAACACAAAATAGAACTTTTCCTTCTTCACCAAATGCACCACGAGAACCAAATCCTTTATCAGACTTAAAAATGGTTAACCCACGTCTCAAGTTATTGGTTATTTGATGCTTTATTTCTTCGGGTTTCTCTGAAACAATAATAACACCTATATACTCTTCTATTCCATTTATTATAAAGTCCACAGTCTTGGATGCAGACAAATAAGTAAGCACTGAATACATTGCAGTTTCTATACCGACTAAAAATATGGCTGAACAAAATAATAGGATATTGAAAACTGCAATGAAATCGCCAACTGTTAAACTACTTTTTCTACTAACAGTAATCGCCAATACTTCTGTTCCGTCAATTACTGCACCCCCACGAATTGTCAGTCCTATACCTGCACCCAAGAAAAAGCCACCAAATATAGAAATCAATAATTTGTCATTTGTTATGTCGGGTAAGGTTACAAAGTGAACTAAAATTGCTAAGGCTAAAATTGCAATTATACTTTTAATAGCAAATTCAATTGAAATTTGTTTTGCACCAATAATTATAAATGGAAGGTTTACGAAAATGATAAGGTAAGAAAGTTCAATTTTAGTAAGTATTTCTAGTAAAAGTGAAACACCCATTGCTCCTCCATCCAAAAAATTATTAGGAAGAATGAAGCCTTTAAGTCCAATGGAAGCCATAGCGACACCTAGAAAGATAAAAATTGCATCTTTTATGTATTGCCTAATTGTAATGCTGCCTATATCTCTTTTATGTTTATTCATATCTCTTCTCTTCAAGTTCTTTAATTCGTTTGTTCAAATGTCGGACTTTTACCCACAGGATAAATATCAATGCAATTACAAGAATATGATGTAAAAAAAATAGTCGGTTAATTTGCTCTGGAACTAAAATGCTCCAATCCATATTATCTTTTTTTTACTGTGAATGTTCAATATGGGTTACACCTAACGTTTTTGCGCACAGCCCAGGTTTTTTCAATGGCGGTTGTGCATTGTTAGCAGCTGACCATTTTTTGTATATAGATTATTTGTCGTCATAATGAAAGCGACATTGAATAATAGTGCATTTCTGATCTATTCTTTTTGTGCCACTAATTTTATAAACTAATCTATGATCACTGGTAATTCTTCGCGACCAGAATCCTTTTAATCCGAACTTTAGTGGCTCTGGTTTTCCAATTCCTTTAAAAGGATCTTTATTTATTGCATTAATAAGTTCCTTGATCTTAAGAACAATATTTTCATCATTTTCAATCCAGAACGAAAAATCTTCCCAAGCAATCTCTGTAAATTCAATATTCATGAAGCTAACTATTGAGTTATTACATATTAAACTTGACCGTCTTGCCTTCTGCTATTTGGCTAATCGATTTATGGAGTCTATTCTGGTTGGCTTCAGTTGAGAAAAGGTGTTCTGTTTCTTTAAGGGAATTATATTCCTGAATTGACATTATCACTATTGCTTCTTCTTCATTGTTTCTTGGAACTATAATTACTTCCATCGATTTTGAAACATAATCGAAGTATTCTTTCATTCCTTTTCTCAATGTTGAGATTGATATCGCTTTCATGTTCATTAGATTTAATATAAATGTACAAATATGTGTACAATAAAACGTACATATATCCAAAATCTATTTTGACTAACGAAATGATACGGTTTGCTGGTAACGGTTTGCAGCTTGGCGAAGGCCGGGACTTTTACCACAAAACTTGATTTGAAATCAGCCGCGGCGGATGATTAACCACAAAACTGTCTTTGGAAAACGAACCTCCGCCTTTGGGGTAGGTACTGTTATAAAACGTTCAAATAATATTACTAATAAAAATTAAACCACTAAAATTCAGTATTTATAGCTCTTTATTGTTTTTGTTAAATGAGTAGTTTAAACTAGCAAAGATAAAATGAAGCTGAATAAAATTATATCGATTCGTTCCGTTTGCTCCACCTTCAAGCAGTCTATAGCCAATATTTCCTTGTAGGTGTTTAGTGAAACTATATCTTCCAGATGATGAAAGGTCAATTGCTCTGCCTTTACTTGCAGCTATACCTTCTCCAAAGAAATCAACACCTATTTTTTGAGATATATCCCAATTGACTAATATGTTGATAAGAGGAGCGAAACCAATACTAAAATTTT
>JBIIRT010000089.1:0-10859 GCA_044341405.1 Daejeonella sp.
AAAACTGCCTGATGCAGCCCCGCCTATTAAATGGAAAATGACACCTAAAATTGCTTGCATGAATTGGGATTAATAATTAAAATTATTGAACATTTAGTATCCAGCTGTCATGCACTGTCATGTAAGCCTGAATAGCGATAATAAGATAATACAATTTTTTTGTATGGCTAAAGAATTTTAAAGAGAAGGTCTCAGGGTAAGGTGAAAGGGAACCTCGGCATGAGCATGAGAATTGCTTAGAACTAACTCTGCGGCCAGTTCGCCCATTTTTGAAAAATCGGTTGAAATAGTTGTAATTCCGTTTAGAATAACCTTTTTTAGGGGGGTTTCATTATAGGAGATTACTCCTACCTGCTTCCCTACAATAAGTTTTAAAGAGATGATACGTTCGATGAGAGTTACTAAATCTGCTTCCATTAAATTTATGAAAACTTCGCCTTCCTGAATCGGTTCGCTATTGATATCATTTACAATTTTATGTGAAAAAGCATACTGCTGACAGAAGCGATTAAAGCCTTTGATTATCTCATTTGGAAAATAGCTTTTATCAGGGAAAATGATTTTTAAGGTATGGTATTTACTCAATTGATTTCGGGCTTGATCTAGGGCTTGGTAAATATCTTTTTCAAAGTTCTCATAAACTGCCGCATATTTACCCTCAACACCGGGTAGTAACTTATCCAGTAATACCAGTTTATCTTTTGGGATTTCATTAATCAGTCGGTATGACTCCTCGCCTCCTTCAATAAAATGTGGAATGATTACATAATGTGAATAATCTTCCTTTTTATTATCAAGAAGCTTTTTGAACAGGGCATAGTCATTATTATAAATATAAAAGTCGATGGCAACATGCTCTCCAAGTGCAGCTACGAAAGCATCATAGACTATTTTCTTATGAGAACTTAACTTGTTGAATAAGAGAAATATGCGAAGCTTTTGTCTGAAATCTACATTGCTGATGTAATATCCTTTACCCGGTACAGAATTGACAATACCCAGACTTTTCAGGTGCTTATAACCTTTTTCAGCAGTATCTCTTGAAATTTCGAGAATGCAGCTTAATTCATTAATTGATGGGAGCAGATCATCTTTTTTGATTTTACCAGCGATAATTGCATCTTTTATTGAATTTGTTAATTGAAGATACTTCGGTGTTGCAGAATACTCATCGATTTGAATGTGATTAAATAATCTGGTACGTTTCATTTCGGATTGAAGAGCATAGAACTCAGTTTTTTCGGATGGAACATATCATTGGCAATTTCAAGCACCTGGGAATTGGTGACTGCATTTATTTTCGTAAATATTTCTTCCAGGGAATCAACACGGCCGTAATCTAGCAGACTTTTGCTCATTGAAATCAGCAGTCCCATTCTGTTTTCTTCACCGAGTGCGATTTGTCCGATAAATTTATCTTTTGCTTGTTTCAGTTGTACCGGACCTAGTTTCTGTTCACGCAGCTTTCTTAATTCTTTTTCTACGAGTTTAATGGCTTTTTCTGTCTTTTCGGAGTCGGTGCCAAAATAAATTGAAAATATACCGGTATCACTCATTGGGGTATAGTTTGATTCTATGGTATAGGCTATACCATATTTTTCACGGATTTCGAGATTTAGTCTTGAGCTCATTCCTGTGCCTCCCAGCAGATTATTGACCAGGAGAAATGCTGTTTTATGTTTATGATGCATGGAATAAGATTGGTTACCAATTACGCAATGCGACTGGTTTATGGGTTTAGTGAAAACCAGGTTTTTCGCGAAATATGTTTCTATTTTTTCGCGTTTTCTTTCAGGCAGATTGGCCGGGATCCCCGCAAAAAATTTTTCACTGAGGCGGATAATTGTTTTTAAATCATAATCCCCGAAAATTCCGATAATGATCTCATCTGTGCGGTAGTTTGCCTTGTGGAAATCGAAAATATCGGTTTTGGTAAAACTTTGTACGCTTGTTGGAGTACCCAGGATATTACGACCCAGCGGATGTCCTTCAAAAAGTAGATCTTCAAAATCATCATTGATGGCCTCATCTGGCTGATCTTGGTAGGAAGAGATTTCATCGAGAATGACCTCTTTTTCCTTACTCATCTCCTCTTCAGGAAATACGGAATGGAAAACGATATCTTCAAACAGATCCAGCGATCGTTCAAGGTGAGGTTTCAAAAAAGAGGCATGAATACAGGTATATTCCTTTGTGGTGTAGGCATTCAGATCACCTCCAACCAATTCAAGGCGGTTAAGGATCTGGTTCGTATTTCTTTTTTCAGTTTGTTTAAAAAGCAGGTGCTCTATGAAATGTGCGAGCCCATCTTTGGAAGGATCTTCATCACGGGAGCCCGCATTGATAATAATACAGGTATGCGAAATATTAGAAGGGCTTGGTTTATGCAAAACACGTATTCCGTTTTGCAGCTGGTGTACCTGGTAATCCATTTAGCTAAGGTATAGAATCGATTTGTTAATCGCATTATTTGCCTGAAGTCTGAGGTATGAGGTCTGATTTCGGAGTTCAGACCTCATACCTCCGTCCTACTACTTCAGTTTTCCCTTATACGTTTTCTTAAACAATTGAAACCTTGGAATTGAAACCGCCCTTACGTAACCCTGATTTGGGTTGTGTTCGATATAATCTTGATGGTAGCCCTCTGCGCGATAGAATTCGGTCATGGGTTTCAACTCAGTAACAATTGATTTTTTGAATCTGCCGGAGTTAGTGGCATCTCTTACGGCCTGTTGTGCGGCAGCTTTTTCTACTTCACCGTTATAAAAAAGTATAGAACGGTATGATGAACCTCTGTCGGGCCCCTGCTGATTAGGCGTAGTTGGGTCGTGTGAAGCAAAGAATACCTTACAAAGTTCTCCATAGGAGATTACTTTAGGGTTATAATAAACTAAAACAGTTTCTGCATGGCCGGTAGTTTCAGTATTAACAAGATCATAGGTTGGATTAGGCACATTTCCACCCGCATAACCTGAAATGGCTGAATCTACGCCTACCACTGCTTCAAAGATATGCTCAGAACACCAGAAGCAGCCTTCTGCAAATGCAGCGATTGCTTTACCCTGAGGTGCTGTGAGTTTCACTTTTCTGACATCTGTTTTTTTCTGAGAGATTGCTTCACAGGAAAACAAAACCAGCATAAGAATAAATGCGGGTATGATGTTAAAGTTATGTTTCATTTTGTTTTTTATTAAATGTACGTAACATGGGGCATAATGGATGTTAATCAAAGCTTTTAATCTTCTTCCTGTGTAAATCTTACACTCTTTTTAAGGGACTCTTTATGATGCTTGTTTATCTCTTGTTTAAACCGGTCGAAATTAAAATCTTCGGCGGTACCGCAATCGAGCATATTAAAGTATACAGAAGGCCACAAACTTTCAAAATATTCACCAATGTTGCTACTCCATAATAGCTGGCACTTACCGGTTATTTGTGGTACTATTTGTGATATTCCGTCCTCACATTGTATAGTCCTGATATGAACGCTTTCAAGATTCCCTTGTGGAAAAAACAATAACAAATTACCAGGTTCATTTAATATTTCAGCTGCATAGGCCAAACTTTCATTCACCGATAACTTTCCCGGATCAACAGAAAATGAACCTAAGTATCTTAGCCACCATTTTTTTTCCATTTGCTTTTTTAAAGACATAATGTAAAACCGTTTCATTTTGCCCTGCTTGAAAAATAACCGATAGGCCAGATAAAAACCTAAAGGACCATCTGCAAAACTGAAATGATTCATTGATAAAATATAGGAATGATTAGATTTAATCTCAACAGGCCTTATAGCTATCTTATTCAAATAAATTTTCTCGAAAAATATTGATAGGATGTAACCAATAAATTTTAACCAGAATTGAGATAAGGGCTTTGATTTAATTATCATGACAGCAAATCTCCTAAAACTTTCGCAAAATCTTTATTGATCATTTCATGTCCTTCATTTAAATTCAATATTTCGGCTTTTTTGATTTTTGGTAAAAAAGATTTGCCAATACTCAGGGGATATGATTTATCGTGCTGGCCAAAAATAAAAATACTGCGAATTGAATGATTATTTAATACATGAATTAGTTTTGATTCATCCGTTGTTAAATAACGCAGATAAGTCAGGCAGGCATACAGGTTAAACCTTAACTCATGGGTTTCAATTTCTCTTAATAAAATTGCGTAGCCTTCTGCATCTACAAAACGAGCACGCTTGCATAACTTTAACAAGTTTAGCATTGCATCTTTACTCAAAGATACCTTCTCTATGATTTTATTGCCGAAAGCGTTCCTGCTAAAAAATTGGATAATTTTCCCTGGCTTAATGGAAGAAGGTGCCGCAAGGATGTATTCATTTATCATTTCGGGAAGCTCTTCTGCAATTGTTGTTGCATAATGGGTACCCATAGAATAACCAATTACCGAAAATCTACTGATGTTTTGTGCTTTACAAAATTCGATAATGAAATTAGCCAACTCTTTTTTTGTCAATCCTGTTTTTATAGTTTCCAGACTTTGGTCTTTCAGCCTGGTGGATTTATGAAAGAATAAATCGAATCCCCAAAAAGTATATTTCTTTCCTAATTCCGGCTCTAATTCACGAAACTGTTTCCCATGCATACCAAAACCATGAAAGCAAAGCATGTGCTCTTCACCCATTCCATATTTATAATAATGGAGGTCAACAAAGTCGGAAGTATAAAAATTCGAGGTCAAGGGATTTAAACTTTTGCATTAATTAATGCCAGAGCCCAGGCATAGTCAGCGTCATGTGAGATGCTAAGGCTCAACTCGTAGTTTTTGAGATGTTCTGGCAATATCACGGTCGGAATTCCTGCTTTTTTGGATCTTGTAATTTCTATTTTTTTCCATCCAAGTGGTGATGAATCCAGTTGTTTGATTGCTTTATATACAGCTTCTTTAGCTGCCCAGGTTGATGCATAGCGCTGCAAAGAATCACTGAAGCTTTCGCAATAAGCTATTTCAGCAGGGGTGTAAACCTTTTTTTTGAAAAGATCACACAGTAAAACTTTAAAGTTTTCTATATGTACCAGATCATTGCCCACGGCAAATGTTCGCTGTGAAGTTAATTGGTTAACAGAATTTTCTAAATCACTCAGCATCTATTACAGGTACTGCCATAATGTTAAATCCACCATCTACAAAATGAATATTGCCGCTTACTTTTTTTGACAGATCAGAGAAATAGTAAAGCGCGGCATCGCCCACATCACCCGCATCAATATTTCCCAGTGGGGCCATTGTTTTACCTAATTTACGCATTTTCCGTACACCATTAATACCCCCCGAAGAGGTAGTCATCACTAATCCTGCAGATATTGCATTTACTCTTACCTGCTTATTACGAAAGTAACTGGCCAGGTAAAGCATTATATTATCCAGAGCAGCTTTATTGATCGCCATTCCTCCATATTGAGGGATCACCCTGTTGGCAGCATTATATGTTAGGGTTAATATGGATGCATTTTTTTGCAACATACTTTCAGCTACCCTTGCTATTCTTAAAAGAGAGTAAGCGCTGATATTAAAAGAATCCATTAGGTCTTCAAAAGGGATATCGATATATTCAGGTACGGGCTCCGAACTACCGAGAAAGTTCGAACACAACACTTTGGTATTAGCATAGGCTACGCCATGTAAAATATAATTGATAGGGCCATGAGTATTATATACGGTACTCAGAAAGTTGTTGATCTGAGCTTCATCCCTAACATCTACCTGCATGGCGAGCGCGGTATCAAGTCCTAATTTTTCAAGTAGGTATAGCACTTCATCACGTGTATCTTCAACATAGCTTAAGGCAATTTTACAACCCGACTGATGCAGTTTTAGAGCAATATTATAAGCTATTGATTCTTCATTCCTGACCCCAAAAATGGCTGCAACTTTACCAGAATTATTTATCATATTTTGACAATTTTAAAGCACTGTTGGTACCACCAAACCCGTAATTAAGGCATACAATACTATTAATTGGTTTTGAAAAACTTTCTTGCGGAAGCAGGTGACGGAAAGCAGCTAGAGGCTTCACAGGTCCTTTCCACTCCGGATTTTTCTGAAACGATTCCAGTTCGGGGTTGAGGTTTGGAGAATTTAAACAGGGCAAAACTTTTTGCTCTTTAAGCATCAGTAAGGCAGTTATGAATTCTACCGAACCGGCACCACCCAACATATGTCCGAATTGTGATTTTGGTGCAGATATATGATATCCTTCTTCACCCAATGCATCAACTACGCTTAAGAGTTCTATAGCATCGCCCGAAGGGGTAGAGGTGCCATGTACTTTTACCACATCGGGTTTTTGATCAGAGCCGGAAAGTAACCCTTTCCATAAGCGTTGCTGTCCTTCAAAAGACGGGTAGAACATATCACCGTCACCGTCAGAATTGTTAAAATATTCGTCAATCACACCAAGGATATTCGCACCACGGGATACGGCTTGTTCATATTCTTCAAGAGCAACTATGCCTGCACCAAATGAGCAAACGAATCCATTTCTGGCCATATCAAATGGGCGTGAGCTCTCTTCCGGGCTAAAGCCCCTGCTTAAAACCATCATTCCATCAAAACCAATAAAGGTTTCAAGTGATGTACTTTCTACTCCACCGGTGATTGCACGGTCTTGAATGCCGTATTTAATTAGCCGATAGGCGTAGCCAATGTTACCGAGTCCGGTGGCACACGCAGAGCTAATGGTTTCACAGACACCCTTGTTTTTTATAAGAACCGATACATTAGCTGCTTCGCGGTAGGTCATGGTTCTGTCTACGGTATGACCACCTGAGTGACGTGTTTTTCTGCCAAAAACGTAAAAATTGTGCCATCCGTTTCTGAGAATAGTATTAGCTGAGCCTCCGGAACCTATCACAACACCTGTTTTCTCTGACTGCACAAGATCTTTTGACCACCCGGCCATTTTTATCGCATCTTGTGCTCCAATCATCGACCAGATGCTGCCTACGTCTGAGGTAGCCAGGTTAGCATCCGAAATCCGGTTTAATTTATCTATATAAGTCTCCGGATAAATACCTTCCATGGGATCCCAAATTACCTCCAGATCCATCTCTGGCTCGGTGATAAAACCGGCTACTGTAGACCTTACCTGCTTCTCATAAGCCATTGCATCATCGAATGTGCGGATCAGGCTTTTATTGGCAAATAGTTTGCTACTAAATTCAGAAAGATTCTTGCAGGTGGGGAAAGCTCCGCCCATGCCCACTACTGCCACCTTTCTGCCGGTGATGTTAACCACGTGCTTTTACTTTTAGAATGAGATCAACAACATCCTTAACTGTTGAGCCTAAATCATCAATATCATCATCTTCAAATTCAATATCAAACTTTTGCTCGACTTTTGCGACGATTGCAATCATCTGGGATGATGGTACATTCATATCAGCTAAAAAATCAGTTTCTTCCGTTACCCCTACTAATCTTTCAGGCTCTATCATTCGAACGGTTTTAAGTACTTCTATTAAACCGTCTATAATTTCTTGTCTTTCCATTTAAAATCTACTTTTTGTTTATTGCTCTAAAATATTCTATGTCAATTTCCCGTCCTGTTATATCATAGTAATCAGAGATAAGTTTAAAATCAGGTGAGAGATCATATTTAAGTAAGCGATTTTCATTAAAATCTTTAAAATACTCCTCAAGGTCTAATCCCTGGGGGCATCTATAAATCCGACCATCGCAAACCATTTGCTTAAATTTATAAAATGTAATTTTTCCTAGTATAACATAAGTATCTCCCTTTTCAAGTGCAGCCATAAAGTTCACGTTTCCAACGCTAATGAAGCTTGGCACAGATTTCTCTCTCAAATCTTCGGGTGCACAACTATGTTTCTGACAGATCAAAAACATGGACAAAGATGCAGAAGTTGCCTGAACGAAGGACTCAATTTGATCTACTCCTCTGAAAATACCAAAATGGTCCTCAACATCATGTTCTGTTGGAGTATAACTTGCTACAATACCTGTTTTTGGGGAGTGCCAGTGATATTTATCAACAAGCAGTTTTTTGGGACCGTAGGCAATAAGTATTTCTCTCGGATGTATTGAACACAGGCTTTCTACATGCTTGCCTTTATCATAATATCCCACCATTTATATTTATGTTAGTTCCGTTAATATATGATGCTTTATCCGACACAAGGAAAGCAACAACCTCAGCAATCTCCTGCACATTACCGAAACGGTTGGCTGGAATGGCTTTTAAATATTCTTGTCTGAATTTTTCTGGTACAGAATCTGTCATCTCTGTTTCAATAAAACCCGGGGCTATGCTTAATATCCTGATGCTATGTTCTTCGCTTAATGCAGAAACCTCGCGGGCAAGAGATTTTGACAAGGCTGCTAATCCTGCTTTGGTTGCCGAATAAACTGCCTGAAAAGCATTTCCTGTTTCACCAACACATGAACTTAAGTTGATTATTACCCCCTGCTTATTCAAAAGGAATTGTTTCAATACAGCCTTACAGATCATGATAGGAGCTTTTAAATTAACATGTAACATTTTGTCAATTTCATTTTCCGGCTGATAAATAAGGGATTTGTCAAATGTTATGCCTGCATTATTGATTACCGCGTAAAGCGTATCTCCATGCTCTTTTTTTAGACGTTTACAAAAATCAATGAGTTCTTTGGGATCGCTTAAATCAGCACAAAGCAGGTGGTGTTTAGGGTCAACACTGGTAAAACTTTCCTTGCGTGTGGCGTGTAAGATTAAGGTATACTCAGCTGATAGCGCTTTTGATATTGCAAGGCCCAAACCCCTGCTAGCCCCGGTAATCAATATCTTTTTTTCCGGCATTTTAAGCTAAAGTTTTAATAATGATCTCTTCTATAAGAATTCCAGCAGGCAAAGACAGCTGCAAAAGTATTAAATCAAAGATAATTTTTAAATTGAAAATATACCCTGCCGGATAAATAAATTAAATTAATCTATCGCTGTTTGAGCCTTCTCAAGCCTTCCTTTGCATGCGTACCAATACCGATTTGATACTCATGATTTTTCATTTCTATGGCCATATTGTAGTAATCAGCGGCTTTTTTATAGTCTTTTACGTGTTCATAAATATTACCAGACTTTAATGCCGAATATGCTGCAAAATAATAAGTTTGATTTTTACCCAAATTAATTACCCGCTGATAATTCAATAAGGCATCATCAAATTTGTTCATCATATCGTAGATACGCCCAAAGCGATAGTAAAGTTCTATTTTATCCCTCTGATTTTTAAAATCATCAAATTGAATCGACTTTAATTGAGCCAATGCATTATTATAATTGCCTCCATCAAAGTAAAGTCTTGCTTTCAATAGAATTATATTGGGTTTAGGGTCATTTGATTCCTTCAAAGCCTGCTTGTCTTTTTCAATAATCAATGAACCTTTAGTTCTTACCAATCCTAAATAATAATTATACTGAGAAAGATTATTTCTTAGCAGATAATAGAATGCAAGCCTCAGATAAGTATCTTTTACATAATTTGTACTGTACGTCTCATTCGCAAATTTGCTGAGGTATTGGTTTGCGTCCGAATCCATTCGGCAAAGTTTAGCATTGCCCATCAGATAGTTCATGAGTGGTAAATCGGCGTACTGATTACCTTTCGGGGCAGCTTCTATAAATTTAATTGCGGCATCGGCATGACCTGTTCTAAAGGCAGTATATCCTTGTAAATAAGATTTAAGTAGGCTTTTATCACTCATGGAATTTAAAAGAGGCGCCATGTAAGTGTAAGTATTTCTACCTTGAATTACATCTACATTTGTTATACAGAGTAAGGTCACAATTTCATCATTATAGTAGTTAAATTTACTGTTAGCAATCTGCAGCCTGAACCGTTCTAATTGCTTATTCCCTTTCGAGATATTTCCCTCAAAACCTAAAATACTGGCTATCCCTTTCAAATTTGTTGGGACGGCTCCAAAGATTACTTCTATCATTCCGAGGCTTTTTTGATTGGGTAAAAAGTCTCTATACTTTCCATTATTCTCGGTTAACAAGTCTTTCGCCTTTTTAAAGTCATAAGAGGATGAAACGTATTCTCCGAATTTAGCTTTTATCATTCCTGATTGAAGGTGAATCTCTGCCTGGGCAAAAAGATAATAGGGCGAATTTTTATCATTTTTTTTGATCTCATCTATCCTTTCTGACTTCCTGATCTTAAATTTTTCAAATTCGACTGTATTCTCTGAAGTAAATAGAAATATATAATCAAGGTAATTTTCGAGCAAAACCGTAATGCCATTTTGTGGATTATTCACTTTTTCATCCCGGATATATTTCCGTGCATCATTAAACCTCAAATCAAAAATGGCCTGATGTGCTGCTATTGAATTGGAATTAAATATAAAGTTTGCTTTTGCAGCTTGATGAATACTAAATAAAAAAAGTAGGGTTATTAAATATTTATAATGCATTCCAGGAAAATTCGCTTTAAGACTTTGAGATTTTGATTAATCTTGACTTTGGCTTTTGAAGTCTTTACAAATTTAGATTTATTTTCCCAATTGAGTTTATTGGTATAGGAATTGAGTTTGAAAGGTGTTGTATTTTGTGATAACCTATTCTCAACCAGTGAAATCACCCCGCCCATCCCTCGCGGTCCAAACTCCGGTAATGTATTGCCTCGGCCAGATGCTCCAGTTGGATCTCTTCACTTCCAGCCAGATCAGCAATCGTTCTTGAAACTTTCAGAATGCGGTCATAAGCACGGGCAGATAGACCCAGCTTTTCCATTGCCTGTTTTAATAATACCTGTCCGCTTTCATTGATCCTGCAAATATTCCTGACCATATTCGGACTCATTTGGGCATTGCAGAATACATCTGCTTTT
>JBIIRT010000090.1:0-10832 GCA_044341405.1 Daejeonella sp.
TCTGAACTTTTTCAGGTGTTGGAATGCGTCGCTTAACCGTCCAAACCCGTTGCCTGCTGTCTAGCGGAATATCACTTCCTGCACCCCGCCGAATTAAAAGAAGAGTCTTATAGGCCTCGGCACCAACGCGCCCTCCAACAATATCCCACCATTCTTCTGCTCCGGGATTTTGAAATTTGGTTAGGTTATCAACCTGAGTGATATCACCACAAGCACCCTGCATGAAAACAACAGGCAGAGCTGCATTTCCCGTAGCACCACGTATAGTTCTTTCCATGGATCCAATCCAGCTTGCTGAAATACCTCCCGGACTGGTAGTGGCATGACATGCAAAATTCACTACAGTTCCCAATAAATTTCCTTTTAAGTCCCATACTCCCACTGTGCCTACCTGTGGGTCAATCGGGCCAGCATAATCAATAATATCAGGATTGCCTGCGCCGGGATGTGAATAGCTCAATCCATTCTTCATCCGCAAACGGCGGTTGTACGAAACTTTATCTTCATACCCGTTCCCGACTGCAAGTTTAGCATCCACCCGATTTTCATACGCCAGTACAACAGCATCGACAATCTGCTTCTTAAGTACCTGAGTATATCCGGGATCAGAAACTATTGAATTATTGTTCACAAGATCTTTCACCAAAGGTGAGGCCTTATCAAAATCTCCAGGTTCTCCCATGCCGATTGGGCCGGAAGAATGTGAATGAGATGCACCAATCATTATATCCGCAGGTAAAATACCGCATCTTTTCTGGATCTCCTCACGTACTTCCAGAACCAGATGCCGGGTAACAAAAAGTAGATCGATTCCAACCAGCGCTACACGCTTCTGTCCGTCATCAAATACTACCGCCCGGACTTTACACGGATCATGGAATGATTTATGGTGAGCCTTACCATAATTACCAGGAGATTCCATGCCGATATCCGGAGTGATGTCCCTTTCAGCAAACCCGGCCTTAAAAATACTTACTGGTTTAGGCTCTTCTGCTGCGATACCCGAGATAACAAACAGACAGGAAGTTAAGATTGATAAAAAATATTTCATTGTTTTACCTGATTAAAAAGTTTAAGGATTTCAGTTACAATTTTTTGGGATGCTTCTTTTTCAACTTTATTAGTACCCATCCAGGTTTCATAGCCCCCAAGCTGATGTTGCTCAGGAGTAGGAAGGTATCCATAACTACCATTTGCCAACTCAATGGTAAATGAAGGTTTGAAAGGACTTTTAGTCTTTATTTCCAGACCAATTTCTGTAAAAACTTCAAAAGGAATAGCTGCAACACCCAATTCACCGATTCGGAAGGTTTGCATTAATACGTTAATATCATCCGGCCATTTATTCATTTGTATTGTTCGCTCAGCATAGGTTTTTTCCAGGCGATGAACCGGTGTTTCTGTCTCGGGTTTTGCAAGAACTTTTTGGGCATAGTCCAGCATTTCCGAATCAGGCTTACGAACTTTCAAATTCAGTTCTGACTGTGCTGCACGTAAGGGCACCCAGTCCTTGTATTGAATGGCCTGGTATTTCTTTAGCACTTCGTTGGCAACATCATTGGCAACAATACGCATTTTAGCATAAGCCTCGTGCTTTTCTGCCGGAGCACCAAAATTGATATTATTGACATCCCCAGAAGTACCATTAGACATGATGCCAACAAATGGCGGATCTTGACGATCAGCTTTCAATAATTCCTTAATGCGGTCCGCAAAGACTGCAAAATAATCTGCAGATATGTGATCTTTAGGCACTCCTCCAACGTAATGAAGTGAATAATTAGCCAGGATACCAATCGGACGCCCTTTGAGAGATTGCACCGAAATAAAGGAAACCTGAGGATCTGTTGGCCCTGCGGGTTCCAGAAGATCAGGATTTCCGATTCCGGGATTCATTAGAACCTGATCCTTTTTACCAAATGGGTTCACTACAGGATTTTTCATTTTCCACCGACGGTTGAAAAGATGCTGAGGTACATTCCCGACACCCCAGCCTATACGGGCCGGTTCCAGATTATTTAATGCTATTCGTACTCCATCTGCTATTCTTCTGATCAGAAAACGTTGATAATCATCCAGAGGCAAATTGGGGTTCCATCCACCTCTTAAGTTTCCAATTCCGCTGGCACTACTGGCAGAATGTGTGTGATCAGATGACATCAGAATTTGAGCTGCGGGAATCTTTGTTTCTTCAAATATTAATCGCTTGGCCTCATCGAAAACTTCCCGAATAATACCGACATTATCCACTACAACAAAAACCAGCTTTGTGGCACCGTCATCCAGCACCAGAGTCCGGGCATGCAACTCGTCATGCACATAATTTGCAGGCGGTGGAATTCCAAAATTACCAACTATGCCAGAACCCAAGGGTGGGGTAATGTTAGCAGTTGATGCACCGGCCCTGAAGGTAGCATTCTGAGCATATAGCGGGGAATCAAAACTGAAAATCAGAATAAAAATGGAAATTAGCGTTAGAATTCCCTGACTAGGACCAAAAGTGGAAAGTTTAATTATTCTTTGCATCGTTTTCGTTGTTATGCTTTGTTTAAATTTAAACAGGTAGTTGAAAAATTATTTAATTCAGATTTCGAAATCACTCATTGCTATATCTAATTGAAACGTTTAAGAATTTCAGACACAATCTTTCTGGAAGCTTCTTTCTCGACCTTATTTACGCTCATCCAGGTCTCAAAGCCTACCATTGCAGAGTAAGCTGCTCAGCAGGATTAAACACACCCTAATTTCATGAAAGATCAATGCTCTTTTCATCTGTTATTTTTAAATAGATCTATCACCCAAATGCGAAACAGAAAAGTTGACGATCTATGCGAGAATTAGTAATATTCCCAGCAAGCTGATTACATATTTAGCCTCTGTTAGATTGAGATAAACTCAATCCGGAATCGATTCTTTCATACGAAAAATACATTCTTTCCCAGGTTAACTCTTTCTGAGCCTCGACTGCATTTCATATGAAATCTCACATCTCACTCAATTATGTATACCCTCAGACTTCTTGCTCCATGCGCCCCAATCACCAAGTTCTGCTCAATATCTGCTGTCTTTGATGGCCCTGCGATAAATACCCCAAAACCTTCGGCCGAAACGTTTAGCTGTTGGTAGGCTTCATGCATATTGTTTACAATGACTACTGGGTTTAGTACAATTACTAAATGCTGACAGATGAAGGGTATTAGCCTATTAGCCATGTGAGTTTCAGAAATCCACATAGCGCCGTTCTCGGCTACCGCCAAGTCTGCACGAAGGTAGCAGGTGTCAAGAGTTTCTAATTCCAATGCATTCAGGGCTGCCCAATCCTGAGCAGGATTTTCCTCCAACAGATTAATTATAAATTTACCCTCGGCTTTAACCGATGCCAAATCCTTTTGTAATTCCTGATTACCATTCTTATAAAATGCCTGTCCGCCAGCAGCATGGACCATTTGGATAAACTGATCTAGCGGATCAGGGTATTGAATAGTCAGCGAAAAATCCATATCAGGCAAAGCAAGAAGATCAGGTTTATTCGAAGCCACTGCTTGTAATATTGTTTCTCTATTTCCCATTATTGATTTTCTTTAAACCAGTCTCTAAAGCTTTTTTGTGGTGCTTGTGGCATTTCCCGCTGCTTATACCATGGGTTCAATTTATTATTTAGTACAAAAGGGAAAGTTCTCATCATCCATCGGCCAATTCTTCCAACTATACGATAAATTTTAGGATTGGTTAGAACCCAGGCCATGCCATGCATCCCAGCTTTTTTACCAGAGCCAACATACCCATTGGCAACAATCTCTTGCCGCCATTTCCAAAGTTGATCATGGATATCAATTTTCACCGGACATACATTGCTGCAGGATCCACAAAGCGTTGAGGCGAAAGGCAAATCTGAATTAGCCTTCATATCCAAATTTGGATTTAGGATAGACCCGATTGGTCCAGCTACTGTAGAATGGTAACTATGTCCACCACTCCTTCTGTATACCGGACAGGTATTAAAACAAGCAGCACAACGAATGCATTTCAGGGAATTCCTGAAATCAGGTCTCCCTAATTGTCTGCTTCTTCCATTGTCTACAATTACCAAGTGCATTTGCTGCCCTGAGCGGGGTTTATTGAAATGACTGGAAAAAGTAGTGATCGGCTGGCCGGTTGCACTTCTCGTCAAAAGGCGCAGAAATACCCCAAGGTGTTCAGCTTTTGGAATAATTTTCTCGATACCCATGCAGGCAATATGAATATTGGCAGAATGCACTCCCATATCGGCATTACCCTCATTGGTACAAACCACAAAGCCTCCAGATTCGGCTATGGCAAAATTCACTCCTGTGATAGCTAATTCTGCCTCGATAAAACGATCTCGCAAATAATGACGGGCTGTTCCTGCCAGGTATTGGGGATCATAATTTCCCTTTTCTGTATTTAAATGTTCATGAAAGGTTTCACTAACATCCTGGCGTTTCAGGTGAATTGCCGGTAACACAATATGACTTGGTGTTTCTTTTCGTAATTGCACGATATATTCACCAAGATCTGAATCTAATATCTGTATACCCTTATTCTGTAAATAATCATTTAAATGACATTCTTCAGTAAGCATACTTTTGCTTTTAACAATCTTATCAATTTTGTTATCTGCAATAATTTTATGAACTATACGGTTATGATCCTCGGCAGAGGCAGCCCAATGAACATTTATTCCATTTGAAACAGCCTTTTCTTCAAAACTTTTTAAATAATGATCCAGGTTGGAAAGGGTATGATTTTTTATTTGGGATGCCCATTCACGAAGTATTTCCCATTCAGGAAGGGTATTAACTGCTTTATCTCTCTTATTTCTGACAAACCAAAGAGTTTCATCATGCCAATCGGTACGTGCCTCGTCCTTGATAAATTCCTGAGCAGCATCTGCGTGTTGTTTTACAATCATAGCGCACTATTTAATATCTCGGCCAGGTGTATAGTTTTAATTTTACTCCCTTGTCTCTTTAAAATACCTTCAAAATGCATCAAGCAACTGGTATCTCCGCCACAAATAAATTCAACACCATTAACCAAGTGCTCTTTGATCCGATCCTCACCCATTTTCACACTTACAGCCTCTTCAAAAACACAAAATGTACCACCAAAACCGCAGCATTCATCTAATCTCTCGGGCTTTAGGAGTTCAAGTCCTTCGACCATACTGAGCAAGTATTCTGTTTTAGAAAATGCCGGAGAAACAAGTTCAGACATTGATGAAAGATGCAAGCCTCTTTGTCCATGGCAGCTAATATGCATGCCTACTTTATGAGGAAAGGAAGCATTTAATTCATTAACCTTAAGAATATCTACAAGAAATTCAGAAAGTTCAAAGACACTTTGCCTGATCTTCTCAAGTTCAGCAGGAGCTCCACCATCCTTCAAATGCTCTTTAATATGCAATACACAACTACCCGAGGGACAAACGATGTAATCAAAACCTTTGAAATTCTTAACAAAATTTACATCACAACCTTTCGTAAGATTCGAAAAACCACTGTTTGCCATAGGTTGTCCGCAGCAGGTTTGGTTTATTGGATACGTTAGCTCACAGCCTAATTTTTTTAGAAGCTGATAGGTTGCCTTGGCAACGTCAGGATAAAACTGATCAATATAACAGGGAATAAACAAGCCTACTTTCATCTAACTATAATACCTCTCTTTTATTCATTTTTAAACAAGCTCTAATATTTATTAAATATCTCAATTCCAGAAACAATGTCAACTGTTAATTATCAACCATTGTTGTCTGGTAAAAATAAAATGTTTAAAAATATCCTTTTAAAAAGTATCGTGAACGATTTTATTTCCTGATTTCAAAAAGCAAGCCCCGCAGCTAGCGCACTCGCTCAATAGGCCCCGCTTTTAAGCGGGGTATACAAGGGGAACGTTCCGGGCTTCAGCCCAAAATAATCCGTTTATACCAGAGCACCCGCATCGGGCTTCAGCCCGATTAAATGTTGTCGGCGCTGAAGCACCGGTTTACGTTATTTTCTAACCTGCTATATGTGGGGCTAAAGCCCGAATTGAATCACGCCGGTTACAACCCGCCTAAAGGCGGGCCCTATTGAGCGATACTTCTATACCCGAGATTAAAATAACTCAATCATTAATAAAATACCCTCTTCCCTAAATATGGAAAGAGTTTCAATTCTGCTGCCGGGCTAAACCTTAACAAAAAATTTTCCACATACACTACTGATTTTCAATTAGATAGCTATCGGGTGTCAATTAATATTTTATGCAAATTGCTAAACGAAATCAATCTTCATTAAATCCCGTTTCCTCCCCAAGCTTTAAACACTCCTGCCAGGGTAAAATACTTTCTGAGGCACTTGCATCCATCAAACTAGCGGCTGCAACATTTACACCTAACAGCAAGCATTTTGACATGTTCCAATCTTCGTGCACTCCAGCCAATACGCCTGCTGCAAATGCATCTCCTGCACCCACTGAGCCTTTGATCTTCTCTACAGGCATTTTAACGCTTGGCTGAAATATTTTTTCTCCACTTTTATTAAGCGCAATAGCTCCTTTTGGAAAATGAATAATTACCCATTGCCGGACCCCTTTATTTAAAATATCATCAGCTGCCTGATAGGCCATATCGAGAGTGCATGTTCCATCTTCATCACAAATATCAATACCCGTTAACTTACCTGCTTCAAATTCATTGACAAAAAGTATATCCAGGTATTGCAGAGCCATGGGGATAATAGTTTTAAATCGTTCAGATTGCTCACTAACCAGATCTGAACACGTGATCATTCCACAATTCCCGGCTTCTCTCAGGACTATTGCTGCACCTGTCAATCCATCCGCAGCAATAGTATCCAATCGATCGAGAAGCAATAAATAACCTAAATGAAATATCTTCGATTTATGGCCAGAAAAGTTAAAATAAGATTCATCCAGGTGAGCATTTGCTCCCCTTGAGTGAAAAAAAGTACGTCTTCCGGTCCCGATTACAGTCATTACATCAGTATATGATGTATTTGTATCCTGTATTTTGACAATTTGACTCGAGTCAATATTGAGCTTATCGCATTCTTTCAAAATGTAATCACCTCTTTCATCGTCACCAATTGCTCCGATTCCTGTTAGCGGAAACTGGAATCCCATCTTGCTGATTGCTTTTAAAACACTATATGGGGCACCACCGTTACTGTTGCTCTCTTTAAGGATGTTCGCCAGTTTATCTTCCTTAGGATAGACATCTATTATCTTGACATTGTCAATGATCCAGTTGCCCCCAGCTAAAATTCCTTCTCTGGTTATTTCTTTCATGTCAAATAAATTTCCTTTCACAAGGCATTAACAGCAAAAAATGTGTGTTATAAATGCATATTCTTTCAACCTATATCTACAACAGATTTTGTCTCATGAGATTTTAATGCAGCATCAAATAATTTATGGCTCATAACAGCTTCTTCAGGAGTTACACAACCAAGGCGGCCATTCAAAAATCCTTCCCGCTCAGCAAAATATGCTGCCAGCATTTGTAAAAAACAATCAGAAAAGCCGGGTTCGAAAATACCACCTGTGCTTACTGGAAAGGGAACCTGGAATCCAAGATCTACCCGTTGCCATAGTTGTTCCTTCTCACGCTTAAATGTCCATAATGCCTTGGTATCCTTGGTATTATAGCGTACTCCACCCTCTGTTCCAAGAATTTCAATATACCAGGAATTTGTTTCCCCAGGCTTTAATCGCTTCATTTCAAGGGACATTGGGATATCATTATTCGCAATTTTCACAGAAGTAGACAAGGTTGCATTGTTCCAGGTATCGCCTTCAGTCCAGCCGCCTTTTCCATCTGGCCTTGTGGTAATGATCTTTTGCAGGTGGGCATATACTTTATCAGGCATCCAGCCCATTCTGATTGGAATATGCATTACATGCATACCCAAATCTCCCATTACGCCAATTTCACCACAAAATTTTGACTGTCTTTTCCAGTTAATTGGTTTAAGAGGATCTAAATCACTGGAATGACAAAAGCCTGCATTGATTTCGATGATCTCACCAATTCTTCCAGAAAGGGCTTCACTGATCACTCGCTGAGGACCCGGAAAAAATGGCATCTCAGAGCAGCATCTTACAAAGCTCTTAGAACTAGCAATTTTCTCATTGATCTTTTTTGCAGCTTCCAGATTCATTCCAAACGGCTTTTCAGCCAATAGATCTTTACCTGCAGCAATTACTTCAATATAATACTGCTCATGAAGAAAATGAGGAAGGGCAACATAAACTACATCAACCTTAGATGATGCCAGCAATTCCTTATAATCCGTGGTCAATAATTCAACCGAAGGGATTTGTTCATACCATTTTAAAGTATTTGCATCCAGATCACAGACAGCCTTTAATTCTACTTTTACAGGATAATCGTTTAATGAAAACCAGCGTCCGAAAGCACCGGCTACTTCCTTACCCATTAAACCGCCGCCAATAATACCAACGTTGATAACTTTCATACTGTATTCAATTTATAAAATGATAACAACTCGGCTTGCCGGTATTATCCTGTTCATATATATTTTTATTTAGAGTTCCCGCTTTCGCGGGAAAGACAAAGTTCTTTTGTTAATTGGGAGATTCCAGCCTTCGCTGGGAACGGAGTGGAAAGAACCACAAACTCAGATTCCGGCGAAGGCCGGAATCTCCCTAATATTTCCAATCGCTTGTCATTCCCACGAAACCTTGTCATTCCGGCGAAAGCCTGTCATTCCCACGAAAGCCTGTCATTCCGGCGAAAGCCTGTCATTCCCACGAAAGCCTGTCATTCCGGCGAAAGCCTGTCATTCCGGCGAAAGCCGGAACAGGTTTTATTTATTCCCCTTAACCCAGCCAATTACATCCTCAGGTTTTGCACCATCATGCACAATTGCCATTAATGCCCTGGTCATACCCCCGGAATTAGTATGTTGAACTACATTTCTGCCATACACTATCCCTTTAACACCTTGTTTCATTAATTTATAAGTACGGTCCAATAACTCTTCATCTTCAGCACGTCCACCACCTCTTACTAGAATTGGAATAGATCCTGCTACCTCAACCACCTTATGGTATTCCTCCACGTTCTCGCATGGATCAGCCTTGATAATATCAGCACCTAATTCAACTGCCTGCCTAACCAGAGGTAGGATAATATCAATATTTCCATCAACCATATAACCCCCAGCCTGACTATTTGGACGGAATACCAATGGCTCAATCATAAGTGGCATTGAGTAAAAGTCGCACATTGGCTTTAACTTCAAAATATTCTGAATACACTGATCGGTTACCTCAGGAGCCCCCGGAATACGAAACAAATTAACAACCACACAGGTTGCATCTAGTCTAATTGCCTGAAGAACAGGCTCTTCAATCATTCTGCTATACAATACAGACTGAAGTTCAAGACCATATACATTCGCAACATCTGTTCTTAAAACTAAAGCAGGCTTTTTCTTTCCAGGCACAGACTGTAAATGATGCGCCTGCCCAACAGTTAACTGAATCGCATCAGGATCTGCCTCAATCAGTATTTTAACAGACTTTTCAATATTCTCTATCCCACCTAAAAAGGTTAACTCATTAAAAAAGCCATGGTCAAGGGCAACATCAAAACATTTACCTGATTTTTCATTGAATAATCTATTTAATCTACTCACTTTCATCTTTCTAATTTTACTTGTTTAATAAATAATTTACTTTAATTTAAGTTAATAAACTGCTCTCTATTAAAAGCCGGATGATAAACTCCCGGACCTTTAGAATTACAAATACAGTAGAATACCAGCGATTATACGCATGTATTTAACCCTATATTAATATTTAATTGTAAAGCCACTGTCTGAATTCATCAATGATGTGAAATCAAGATTCAACACTATTTACATTTTACTTACCCGCGATAAGATCTCCGACAGGTTAACCGGAACTCCACCAAGTTTCTTGCTTTCATCTGCCGCCTCCATAAATGCATAAATTTCTTTCGTTTCTTCCTCACTAACCGGTGCTATACCTGAACGAAAAAAAGCTACAATGGCAACCACCAAGGGACGGTAGCCACTAAATACTCCAATGGAAGCAATACCTTTTTCTCCAAAAGCTGTACCACCAAAGCCGCTTCTTCCTTTACGTATTCCACGAAAAACACCAATTCTACCAGTTTCCCAGTTTCCAACAACAACATCAGCATCATCTGTTGATGTACGGCTAACGGTTTTGCATCCTACCCCACCCAGCACAGTGTAAAGGGATTCAACAGCATGAATACCATCCCAAAATAGATCAACATGCGACTTCTGAATAGGTGCAGGGCCATAGGTGCTTGCACCCAACACCTTCCCAACTACCTTTCCCTCACGGATTTCTAGAGCTTCCTTGACATATCGGAGTGGTGAGCAAGAAAACATTGGTACATTATACTTTTTAGAAACTTTAAAAATGGAAAAAACATCCTGCAAGTTTGCCGCGAGTGGTTTATCCACATATACCGGTTTACCTGCTTTTAATACAGGTAAAATCTCTTTCAAATGAGGTCGTCCATCGTTGGTTAATAACATAACTGCATCCACCTTCTTCAGCAATTCCTTTATAGAACCTACAAACTCAACACCCTGCCCTTTGATGGTGTCAGTGAAGCTTTGCAATTGCTTTTCAGTGAACTCAACATCCGGATTGCCTTTAGGATGAAAAATCGCAACAACCCTGCAGCCACTAAAATCCGGACTTGATGCACCGGAATTAATAATTTCTGTGTAAGCTGCACTATGAACCGAAAGCCCGATAACTCCAACTTTAATATCCTCCCG
>JBIIRT010000091.1:0-10706 GCA_044341405.1 Daejeonella sp.
CCCTTTTAGTTTAGAATCATTTTTTATGGTTTCACTGCCTTGAAATCTGCAAAATTCTACCTAAAACAACAGGACTGTTGATAAGCTTTGGCCTAAGCACAAAATCTCCGTTAACGTTTTTTCCGCCTCAGCTGGTGCGGCAGGTACAGTCCAGGCCTAAGCATTAGCTTTTATAGCATCAGGTGCAGCGGCGGCATTTTGCTACTTTTCTGCTGAAGGAAAAGTAGAGAGAATAATTATGAGTAAAGAATTTGATCTTTTATTTTACAATTTCAATTTCCCCGGACACTACTGATTTAAAAATTATTAACCATTAATATTTATATTGAAATCTTGATTAAAATCAACATTTTCCTGTTGGATGTAATGCTTGAGTTCTGTACATTGTATCGTCAAATTTTGGACAATAGAAATTTTTAGTTCAAATTCATTTCATGGAATTATTGATAATCACAATCTTCATTATTGGGTATGCTGCGATCGCATTTGAACACCCGATCAGAACAAACAAAACAGCCAGCGCTTTACTTACCGGGGTGCTCTGTTGGGTTGTTTACATTATGAGCGGGACCAATACTGAAATAGTCTCAGAACAACTTTATGAGCATTTAGGGCAAATATCCGGCATATTGTTCTTCTTGTTGGGTGCTATGACCATTGTCGAGTTGATTGATGCCCATGACGGATTTGATGTTATAACAGCCAAAATTAAAACATCTGATCAGCTAAAGTTATTATGGATCATTAGTATTATAACGTTTTTCCTTTCGGCAGTTTTAGATAATCTTACAACAACGATTGTGATGGTTTCATTGCTTAGAAAGTTAATCAGTGAAAAGAAAACCAGAATGTTTTTTGTAAGCATGGTTGTACTGGCTGCTAATGCAGGTGGTGCATGGTCGCCAATTGGGGATGTAACCACAACCATGTTGTGGATTGGCGGGCAGGTTACAACTGGTAATCTAATAATGCATTTGTTTTTACCTAGTCTTATATGTCTAATTGTTCCATTGTTAATTCTTTCCTTTTCAATGAAGGGAAAGGTTACTAAGCCAGATGTTGTTGAAAGTACTCATACCGAAAAGACAACAGATTTTGAAAGAAAAATCGTTTTGGCTCTCGGAATTGGGGCTCTGGTTTTTGTTCCATTTTTTAAAACGATCACTCATCTTCCACCTTTTATGGGGATGTTATTCGGATTGGCAATACTTTGGATCGTCACGGAATTTATCCATAAAAACAAAAATGATGCTGATAAGGATTCTTATTCTGTGATCCAGGCATTGCGAAAGGCGGATGTACCTAGTGTGCTATTTTTCTTGGGTATATTGGTTGCTATATCTGCATTGGAATCTACTCATCAGCTTCGTGATCTGGCACAATGGATGGATGCAAAGATTGGTAATCTGGATGTGATTGTAATTTCTATCGGTCTCTTATCATCCATCGTTGATAACGTTCCATTAGTTGCTGCAGGAATGGGAATGTATGATATGGCGACTTATCCTACTGATCATTATTTCTGGTCATTCCTGGCCTATTGCGCAGGGGTAGGGGGCAGCTGTTTAATCATTGGTTCTGCTGCAGGTGTGGCAGCAATGGGTATGGAAAGAATAGATTTTCTCTGGTATCTTAAAAATGTTTCCTGGCTCGCCCTGATTGGATACTTGTCGGGTGCAGGTATATTTATGCTACAGCATTATCTTTTAAACTTCTAAATTCTTCAATATTTTAAGCGGGTTGTCTAAAAAAGGTAATAAATAACGTTAAAATGATATCATAGAGGCCATTTTTGAAAATCTACTTGTATTACAAATTATAAAAATAGATCCAAATCCCCTTTACCTTGTCTTATAATTTCAAAAGTACCTTCGCTGCAATCTACGATAGTAGAGGGTTCATTGTCACCATATCCGCCATCAATCACAAGATCAACAACATCTTCATACTTTTCATGGATAAGCTCAGGATCTGTTGAATACTCTATAATCTCATCATCGTCATGTATGGAAGTGGAGATGATTGGATTTCCGAGCATTTTTACTATTTCACGGGCTATAGCATTATCGGGCACTCTGATACCGACAGTTTTTTTATTCGAACTCAATAATTTTGGTACGTTCTTATTTGCATTGAATATAAAAGTAAACGGCCCCGGGAGTGCTTTTTTGATCACTCGATAGGTTTCATTATCGATTTGACGCGTGAAGTCAGAAATATGACTGAGATCATAGCAGATAAAGGAGAAGTTTGCTTTTTCAGGCTTAATCCCCCGAATTTTACAGATTTTGTCAATTGCTTTTGAGTTACTGATATCACAACCCATTCCGTAAACAGTATCCGTAGGGTAAATTATGATTCCACCCTTTTTGAGGACATCAACAACCTGCTGGATAACTTTTTCATTTGGATTGTCCGGATAAATCTTTATCAGCATATTTAAACATACAGATTTTTACCGGGTTAGTGCCAGAATAAAAAGGTCCAGACTAATCGATGCTTGTAAAATATCTTAGAACTCTGCATTCTTAGGAGTTCTTGGGAAAGGGATTACATCTCTGATATTCGTCATCCCTGTAACGAAAAGCACCAAACGTTCGAAACCTAATCCAAATCCTGCATGAGGAGCAGAACCAAAACGACGGGTATCCAGATACCAGGACATTTCTGCTGAAGGTATATGCATTTCTTCCATTCTCTTTTCCAGTTTTTCAAGACGTTCTTCCCTTTGTGAGCCTCCAACAATTTCCCCAATTCCCGGGAACAGGATATCCATTGCTCTGACGGTTGTTCTGCCTTCAGCATCAGGTTCATTCATTCTCATATAAAATGACTTGATAGCTGCAGGATAATCGGTTAAGATCACTGGTTTTTTAAAGTGTTTTTCTACTAGAAAACGCTCATGTTCCGACTGCAGATCAGCACCCCATTGGTCAATCAGATATTTAAATTGCTTTTTCTGATTAGGTTTTGAATTCCTAAGTATCTGTATTGCCTCGGTATATGTGATTCGCTCAAAATTATTCTCAAGGCAGAACTTTAGTTTGGAAAGCAGATCTAGCTCTGAACGTTCTGTCTGAGGCTTTAGCTTTTCTTCTTCAGCTAATCTGCTGTTCAGAAACTCCAGTTCATCACCGCAATTTTCCAATGCATAAGAAATAACATATTTAAGCAATTCCTCAGCCAGATCCATATTATCATTCAGATCATAGAAGGCCATTTCAGGTTCTATCATCCAGAATTCTGCCAAATGTCGGGTGGTATTTGAATTTTCGGCTCTAAATGTTGGTCCGAATGTATAAATATCTCCAAAAGCCAAAGCTGCAAGCTCACCTTCCAGCTGTCCGGATACTGTTAAATTAGTGGCCTTTCCGAAGAAATCCTCTTTATAATTGACAGTGCCATCTTCATTTCGGGGAATATTATCTGGGTCAATTGTAGAAACTCTGAACATTTCACCCGCACCTTCAGCATCTGAAGCTGTAATAATCGGAGTATGTAGGTATAAAAAACCTTTATCGTTAAAAAATTTATGGACTGCAAATGCCAGTGCATGTCGAACTTTAAACACTGCATTGAATGTGTTGGTACGAAAACGCAGATGGGCAATTTCCCTTAAAAACTCCAGACTGTGTTTTTTAGGCTGCAAAGGAAATTTCTCTGCGTCACTGTCACCCAATATCTCAAGGGTATTTACCTTGATTTCTATACGTTGTCCTTTACCTAAAGATTCAACGATTTCTCCGCTTAAAGAAATTGCAGCTCCGGTAGTCAGCCTTTTTAACAGACTTTCATCGAAAGAATTAAAATCTACAACAGCCTGTATATTTTTTATTGTTGATCCGTCATTAATAGCAATGAACTGATTGTTTCTGAAGGTTTTAACCCAACCCATCACAATTGCTTCTTGTCCGAAATTAGTACTGTTTAGTAAATCTTTAATTTTTATTCGCTTAGCCATGTTTTTTTAATGATATGCAAAAATACAAATCGTTCTGTTAACCACAAGCCGATCAAGAAAGACTGTTACTAATGTAATTTAACATGAACTCGACATAATTTTTAAAAAAAACCGCATATCTGCCTGCCGGTAAGCAGGGAAACATAGCCTTTTTATTTTTCTAAGCTACATATTAGACGCAGATAGCCTTGAAGCTTCGCTTTAATCTATTTCATTTACAATCTATGTTCTCTTTAAAGCATTGTAAAAGCCATTCTATGTGGTTAATTCTTAATGTTTAAATGATTTTAAAATGGAACTAACGTTAAATTAGTTGCAGGAGGCAAGATCTTTGGTAACTAGAGACTGATCGTAATATCCTTGTTTGTTGCCAAAAGAATTAGTGATGTATACAATGACCTGGGCAATATCAATATCTGCCAGAGTGTTGTTGCCTGGCATTTGACTTTGGTACTTAATATTGTTGATTATAATTTCTTCATTTTGGCCATTCCTTATGATGCAGGCAAGTTTTTTCTTATTAGTGAGCAGAAAGGTACTATCCGTCAGCGGTGGATAGAGTGTTCCTAAGCCTTTTCCATCAGCACCGTGACAATTCTGACAGTTCTTTTCGTACAAGCCCTTTCCATTAACATAATAACGCTTGTAGTTAAGGCTTTCTTCATTTTGACATGATTGTATGATTAACGCCGTGCAGAATAGAAAGAATAAAGTACAGATCAATTTATTTTTCATTTTTAGCTTCTTCCAGGAGTAGTTTATCCATGTCTTCCATTAATAGTTTTACCTGGTCTGCTTTTGTTCCATCGTACGCACCTCGTAATTGTTTTTTGGTGTCAACTAAAATAAACCAACCCTGATGTACCAGTCCCTGGGGATCTGAACTGTCTTCAAAGGCCGAAACCAAATAGTTCTTTGCTGCGATGTTGAATATGGAGTCGCGGCTCCCGTGTACAAATTCCCATTGATTTCCCTCTACACCAAGCTTGGTGGCATAAATTTTTAAGCGGGAGGGTAAATCGTATTTGATGTCAATGGAATGGGAAAGAAACTTAACTTTTGGATTGTCCTTGAACTTCTTGTAAACATCAAGCATGTTACGATGCATGATCGGACAAATTGAATTGCAGGATGTAAAAAAGAAATCTGCGACATAAATCTTCCCATCGAAATCTTTTTCAGTAACTGAAATACTATCCTGGTTGAAATAGCTGAAAGGTTGAATAGTTTGATAAATGGTATCGACAATAGTTTTGCCGTCAACAATTCTTTCAACCGGCTCACGATTTCCTAATATAGGAAGCTTAATATCCGACTGATTTGAGCATGACTGCAGAACTATAAATAGAAGGGCAAAGTACAAGAGCTTTTTCATACTGCAAATATACTTTGTTTGAGCTTAAGTAGCCCTCACAGGGAAAAATTCGTCATTGAACTATGTCGATAAATTTCATTGGAAACTCAAAGTTTTAATGCAAATTATCGCGTTTTAAACTGCAAGATCATGTATAATTTGTTCTATTTTTTCATCTAGCTGCTTTTCCTTGAGTTCAAATTCCTTGACATCAGGAAGATCAGTTTTAACGCTACAGTAAAATTTGATTTTTGGCTCTGTTCCGGATGGTCTGGCAGAAACTATACATCCATCTTCAGTTATAAATTGAAGTACATCTGATTTAGGCAAATCAAGCTTTTTAGACTTCCCACTGAGCAGGTCAGTTTCCTTACCTAGTTCATAGTCTTTAAGGCAGATAACTTTTGATCCTCCAAGGCTCTTGGGAGTACTAAAACGAAATCGTTCCATCATTGATTTAATTTCTTCAGCACCTGTTTTACCTTTTTTAGTGATTGAAACAAGCTTTTCCTTATAGAAGCCATAGGTTTGATACATCTTAAGCATTGCCTGGTAAAGACTACTACCCTGATCCTTATAAAAAGCAGCCATTTCTGCAATAAAAGCACAGGATATCACCGCGTCTTTATCTCTCACTAGATCACCAACGAGGTAACCATAACTCTCTTCTCCGCCGGCAATAAAGGTTTTCTTTCCCTCTAATTCTGTAATTAAAGCTCCAATCCATTTGAAACCGGTCAAAGTTTCATAAAAACTAACATTTTTTGATTTTGCAATATCTCCAATCAATTGGGTGGTTACAATGGTAGAAACAATATATTCATTCCCTGTGAGTTTCCCTTTTTGCTCCCAGGCATTTAATAAATAATATATCAAAAGGCTTCCTGTTTGATTACCATTCAGTAAGATAAACGCTCCTTCATTGTTCTTTACTGCAATACCCACCCGGTCGGCGTCAGGGTCGGTTGCAAGTACCAGGTCAGCATCGATTTTGATGGCTTTGGAAATTGCAAGAGAAAGGGCCTCTTTCTCCTCCGGATTTGGATAGATCACGGTTGGAAAGTTTCCATCAGGAATTGCCTGCTCCTCCACTACAGTCACATTGCTAAAACCGAATCGTTTTAATGCAGCTGGAACCAGGGTGATTCCTGTACCATGGATAGGAGAGAAGACTATTTTGAGATTTTGTTGTCTTTGAACTGCCTCCGGAAAAACAGAAAGCTCAGTAATCTTTTGCAGATAAAGCTCGTCTATCTCCTCAGAAATAAATTCAATATTTTTATCAATCCGATTGAACTTGACTTCATTGATATCCCCTATGGCCGAAACTTCATCCATAACCATTTGATCATCAGGCGATTTGAATTGCCCTCCGTCTGCGCCATAAGCCTTATAGCCATTGTACTCCTTGGGGTTGTGCGACGCAGTTATCATTACTCCACTCCTGCATCCCAGGTGCCGGATAGCAAAGGAAAGTTCGGGAGTTGGTCTTAACTCTTTGAAAAAATAAACATGTATGCCATTGGCTGAGAATACCTCGGCGGTAATTTTTGCAAAGTAGTCAGATTTATTTCTACTGTCATGGGCAATAGCAACGCTGATCTTCTCTCCGGCATATTTCTTGAGCAGGTAATTAGATAATCCCTGAGTAGCAGTCCCAATAGTGTATTTATTGATTCGATTAGAGCCGATTCCCATAGTGCCGCGAAGCCCCCCGGTTCCAAATTCAAGATCTTTATAGAAAGAATCAGTGAGTTCAGTGAATGATTCTAATTCAAGTAAATCGTTTAATTGTTTTTTAGTCTCTTGATCATAACTTCCCTGAAGCCAGTTGTTAATCTTATTTTTAATTGAGGTTTCCAGCTCTTTCATCTATTTTTTTTATTTCAGGCTTTAAAGAATTCTTTCCTAAAAGAATTTCAGATGCCAAATTTTATTCATTTTTACCTGTATTGACTTAATGCTATCATTGCAACAAGGTTTTACTTTTAGGTATTTCTAAACAGAGGGGATAAAAACAATTATATTCAATGTGAAAAATAAGATGCTTTTTCCTAATTTTAGAATCTCATTGCACAAGTATAAAAATCATTTGCTGCAATCTCAAATTCAAGATTAAATGAAGGTACTAAAGTTCGGAGGAACATCGGTTGGCAGTCCAGATCGAATCAAAAAATTATTAGACATTATAGATCCAAATGAAAGACAAATTGTTGTACTTTCTGCGGTTTCAGGTACAACAAACAGCTTGCTGGAGATTTCACAAGCCTATCTTGCAGCTGACAAAACTAAAGCAGCCGGACTTACAGCGTTACTAAAAGCTAAGTATGATTCCTTTGTCAAAGAACTTTTTTCTTCAGAAGAGGGTTTGGAAAATGGAAATAATCTAATTGATTATCATTTCAATTTAATTTCTTCATTTGCCAATGCGCATTTCACAACGATCGAAGAAAAAATTATTCTGGCTCAGGGCGAACTTATTTCTACAACTTTATATCATTTTTATCTTACCGAGATTGGAGTGAAATCAAAATTACTTCCTGCTCTGGTCTTTATGAAAATTGATGAGGATAATGAACCTATCATTGATTTTATTAGTGAACATATTCAACCTTTACTTGACCCTGAAACTAACCTTTTCATAACTCAAGGGTATATTTGCCGTAATTCATTTGGTGAGATCGACAATTTAAGAAGGGGAGGTAGCGATTACACAGCCTCACTGGTTGGTGCAGCAATTCGGGCGGAAGAGGTTCAAATCTGGACCGATATTGATGGGATGCATAATAATGATCCGCGTATCGTGAAGGGTACAAAGCCTATTGCAAGATTATCATTTGACGAAGCTGCTGAGCTGGCTTATTTTGGAGCAAAAATTCTTCATCCTCAAAGTGTTTTTCCTGCCCAGAAATTTAAAGTACCTGTTCGATTATTAAACACAATGGAGCCCAAGGCGGCTGGAACTTTGATAACCAATGACAGTGAGCGTGGTAAAATTAAATCTATAGCTGCAAAGGACGGTATTACAGCTATAAAAATTCAATCCAGCAGAATGTTATTGGCTTATGGCTTTTTAAGAAGGGTATTCGAAATCTTCGAGCGGTATAAAACACCAATTGATATGATCACAACGTCAGAGGTAGCTGTTTCTGTTACCGTTGATGATATCAGCAATCTCGCAGAAATAATTAAGGAGCTTAATAATTTCGGTACTGTTGAAGTTGATTATAATCAAACAATTGTTTGTGTAGTAGGGGATTTTGGAGCAGATAAACATGGTTTTGCTGCCCGGGTATTTGAAGCTTTAAAGCATATCCCAATTCGTATGATCTCATACGGTGGCAGCCACTTCAATATTTCACTGTTGATCAATGATGGAGATAAGGTTGAAGCACTCAGATCGTTACATAATCGTTTATTTGAATAGAATTAATATCCGCCCCGGGCGGATTAGAAAATTTATATGTTTAACAGGGATATTGTTGCCCGTTTCAAAAAATTAGAAACGCCTTTTTATTATTATGATCTGAACCTATTGGATCAAACTTTAATGGCTTGCAAACTAGCATCAGAAAAGTTTTCCTTTCATGTTCATTATGCACTAAAGGCTAATTTCAATGATGAGGTTTTGAAAGCGATTCAAAAATCGGGTTTCGGTGCTGATTGCGTTAGTGGTAATGAGGTAAAAAAAGCGATTGAGATAGGCTTTAATCCTAGTAATATTGTTTTTGCCGGTGTTGGAAAATCAGACAAAGAGATTAATGAAGCTCTGAGAAATAATATTTATTGTTTTAATGTTGAATCAGTTCAGGAACTTGGAGTAATTAATGAACTTGCTTTAAAGCAGAGTAAAGTGGCCAAAGTTGCAATTCGAATTAATCCAAATGTAGATGCCTATACACATCAGTATATCACTACCGGACTTGAAGAGAATAAGTTTGGAGTGAATCAATGGGAATTGCCTGCATGTGTTGATGAGCTAAAGAAATCTTCAAATATCAAATTAATAGGTATTCATTTTCATGTTGGTTCTCAGATTACAAATCTTGATGTATTTAAAAGTCTGTGTTTAAAAGTGAATGAATTGAACACCTGGTTTCTGGAACGTGGTTTCGATCTTAAGGTTTTAAATGTTGGTGGAGGACTCGGAGTAGATTATCAGCATCCTGATGAGAATAGTATTAATGACTTTCTAGGTTTTTTTGAAATCTATGATAAGTTTCTTGAACGTAGGACTGGCCAGGAAGTCCATTTTGAACTTGGAAGAGCATTGGTGGCCCAATGTGGAAGCCTGGTTAGTCGCATACTCTATGTGAAGAATGGAATAAAAAAGAATTTTTTGGTGCTTGATTCAGGAATGACAGAACTAATGCGCCCTGCATTATACCAGGCCTATCATAAGATTGAAAATATTAGTGCAGATGCTACAAATCCTAAAGTATCTTATGATGTGGTTGGGCCTATTTGTGAAAGTACAGATTGTTTTGGTAAGGAAATTGAATTGCCTGAATCAAATCGTGGCGATATCATTGCAATCAGAACTGCCGGTGCTTATGGAGAGGTAATGGCCTCTGGATATAATTTAAGAGAGCGGGTAAAATCTATTTATTCCTGATAGAATGTTTTGCGGCAATCAAGTAAACCTGTATTGCCAGGATATGGAGTTGTGTATTGACTGCAAATTCAAATACAATAAATCGAGCCTTTAATTGTTCTATTGCTTATTGAAAAGCATTGAGACCTGTAATATCCATTCCTGTAATCAGTAAGTGAATATCATGGGTGCCTTCATAAGTTACAACAGATTCAAGATTCATCATATGGCGCATTACAGGATAATCTCCGGTTATTCCCATGCCTCCGAGAATCTGTCTCGCTTCACGGGCAATATTTATTGCAATTTCTACACTGTTTCTTTTTGCCATTGATATTTGTGCAGGAGTTGCACGGCCTTCATTTTTGAGTACCCCAAGCCGCCATACCAAAAGTTGTCCTTTAGTAATTTCTGTAATCATTTCGGCCAATTTCTTTTGCTGAAGTTGAAACCCGCCTATTGGCCTTCCAAATTGCATCCGCTCTTTGGAATAGCGAAGGGCGGTATCATAACAATCCATTGCCGCACCTAATGCACCCCAGGCAATTCCAAAACGTGCCTGGTTTAAACATCCCAACGGACCTTTAAGTCCAATTATATTCGGAAAGATATTTTCTTTGGGAATTTTAACATTGTTGAAGACCAGTTCGCCTGTGGCCGAAGCTCTTAGACTCCATTTACTATGGATTTCTGGTGCAGAAAAGCCTTCCATGCCTTTTTCAACAATTAAACCCCTAATCTTACCTTCTTCATCTTTAGCCCATACCACCGCGATGTCTGCATATGGAGAATTTGAT
>JBIIRT010000016.1:0-36872 GCA_044341405.1 Daejeonella sp.
TTCAAAGCATCAGGCGCAGCGGCGGCTTTTTGGTCCTTTTCTGCTGCAGGAAAAGGACTAGGCCCTGCGGCCATGAGCGGGTAATATTTCCCATAATTTGGAAATGTTCGTTAAAACCAAAAGAATGAGAATTAATTTGCGATAAACTAGATGTATTTAATATGAAATCAACTCTTAACTTAATGACATTGGGCGTACGCGTGTCGCGTGTGCCCATCTATCAATAGCCAATAGGTTTTGCAGTATTTATACGAGGTTAAAATCACGCGCCACAGGCGCGTGCTAGCGGTTAGCGCACGTATCTATATGAAAGAAAAATGGCTCTCGCAAAGACGCGAAATATAACATCGAAACTATATGAATATAAATACTATGTGGCCATCTGCGTCTCTGCGTCTTAGCGAGAGAAAAAAAATTAAAAGGTCCAATTGCGAGCGCCAGCGATGAACCTGCAAAATCAATTTAATTGAATGTCCTCACTACTGGAAAGCCCTTTAAACTGAACCTCAATTTTCGGAGTTTCCTCTCCGCTGAAATCTGAATCGATCAGAATTTTATGTGCTCCAGCAGAAACAGTAGGGAGCTTATTTTGTAGTTTGAATGAACCCTTAGGTTTCCCGTTTTTATCATAATAGCGGATTGTTTCTGTACCATCCGAAACCAGACTTTCACCGGCAGCTAATTCAACCGGGAATAAAAGTTCCATGTAATTGTCGATTTGCATTTTAATATTTTTCACGCTGCCCTTTTCGCCTGTGATCTGCATCCTGAATTGTAAAGGCTGCTCCTTCCATTGGTACTGCAAATCCCAGTTGGTATGTGTAGGTTCACCGGGCTGACGTTCAAACTTTTCTCTGATAAATACCGGCGACATTGCATATTGATGCAAGGTCCATTTTCCTTCCGACCGCTTTTCGAGATGGAATTCATTCTTAGGATTTTTTAGCTGCTCTTGCTGTGCCTTAGTAAATGCATTTCCATTCCGCGCCAATTCCCATTCCCGGATAGCGTCGAGCAATTGATTGGTCTGGCTGTTTTTTCTCAAAGCTGCAGGTCGTGCAACCATCGCAAATCCGGCATTGTATCCTGCTGCTCTCGACAGCATCCATTCCATCTCCGAAAGGGTAGTATTTTCTGCTAAAAGATACCATCCCAGCATATGGGGCATATAATTCCGGTCAAATAAGCCCTGATTATCGATACGATATTGTTGCATACTTTCCTTAAACCCACCATACCATGGCTCTCCCCAATTATAATAAGATCCGATATGCCAATAAAATGTTTTACTTAGGCTGGTACCGATAATAAAATCGTGTTTTACCTGGTCATATATATCTTTTGCAAATAATTCCAACGCATAATCACCTTGTCCGGAGGCGAGAGCTCCTTCATGCCCATCAAGATCAAGATGATCTACACCGGTCTCATTCATCAGATTGGCAATATTTGTTGCAATTTCTCTTTGCATATCCAGATTAGGAAAGAACACATTGTAAGAATGATCGAATAATTTCCCAACCTGATCTCCGGCCTGGTGAGCTGATCTCGTGGTTCCAAAAGCGCCACGCTGGCAATCCAGTAGCAAATAAGGGGCAGTACTGCTCACAGATTTATAGCGTATCAATTCAGATCCGATTTTTACAGTATGCAGGTTATTCCCTTTTTCATCATTAAAATATTCAGGGGATATTACCTCAATAATATTTTGATCAGCATCTATGTTTCTGTTTAGCGTAGAAGTGCCGGTGAAACTAAGACGATTATCAGGTACAGGCGAAACATAAGGATCATTGGTATTAATGAAATTTGTGAGGGTGTGCATCCCCAGAAATAACCCTGCTGCATGCGCTTTGTCCACACAGTTTTTTAAACCATTCTTTCCATTGGGAAATTGTTCTGGATTTAAAACAAAATTACCCCAGCTTTTAAATGGCCCTTCATGATACAGAGAAACTAGTCCGGCACGCTTAGTGTACCCAATCATCTCATCAATATCTTTTTCCCCGTAGGATGAAATCATATAGGATTTACCATACAGATTTGATTTTTTAAACCAAACCCCATTTACTTTCGGGCGAGGCAGGTTTTCGGCGATTTCAATTTGCTCCAGCCGATCGAAGGTTTGAGCTTCCTTACATGAAAAAACAGCAATCTTGCTTCCTACAACCGTTTCGCCTTTCAATGCTTTTACCGGCATATTTTTATAAAGTCCTCCCCATGCATCTACAAACCGATCACGGTCCCGGTTAATGGAATAGGCTTGCAATTTGCTGCCCCATTTTGAAGGAACTGCTGCAATACCCCTTGCCCAGGTGCTGCCCTCAAGGCTGGGATAATCGCCACCCATTGTTTTAATATTTAAGACCTGAATTCCAAGGGATATTTCACCATCGCGAACCACGCCAATAATCTCGCCAATAGTTTTACCGATTGTGTTGGGAAATGGACCCCAGATAATGGCATCGATTTTAATCGCAGGAACAGCCCTGATAATTTCTAGAACCAGATGAGTATTTTTATCTTCAACCCGGACATCAATAGTTACACCTGCTTCCTTATATCCAAGTGAGATTTTCTTCTGATTTTTATCATAGGTCATTGATGAAGGCTGGTAGCGCATCGTATTACTTACCAATGTAATAAGCCCTGAAAGGGTGTCGGTGGAAAGGTAATTTTTACCAATAGCTGAATTGGACAATTCTATCAGAGATCCCTGTTTGTTAATGCTCATTTTCAGTTCGCCAGAGATGAATGATACCTGGGCATGAGAGGAACGACTAAGGCAAAGCAGACAGGCAAAAAGGATCAGATTTCTGGCTACATTTAGTTTAGAAAAAATCATATGTAAATTTGGTTTCGCATTTTTATAAAAAATTAAATTAAGCTATTTTTTAGAAATGAACTAATTCATAGATGAATCTTATTAACTTAATTTAAATTAGAAAATCGCTTTTCAATTTTTATCTACACGATGCAAAGAAGATTATTTTTAAAAACCTCCGGAATATTTGCCGCCGGAATGTATGCCTCAAGGGCAAGGGCTGTTGCCGGACCATTTTTGCCTGGGGAACTCGTGCACAATATCCCTGTTGATAAAAAACTGGATCCACAATGGCTTAAATCATTGGTTCAGCGTGGATCGGTCAGTAGATATTTCAAGAGTAAAAATGAACTCAACTTCATCGGGATGCCTGTTGGCGGGATTAATACTGGTACAGTTTATTTGGGTGGTGATGGCCGTTTATGGTTATGGGATATTTTTAACTCACAGCAGGAGGGAATAGATCCAAAGGCGGTTGATTGGGGTACTGAACTCCATGTAGGTAAAAAGGTACGCTCCAGAGATGGTTCAGCCTATGTTCAGCCTGCAAGGGATATCCGTCCGCTGGATCAGGGATTTGCCTTTAAGATTCAATTAGGTAGTAAAACCTATTTAAAGAAAATGCATGCAGATGATTGGGATGATATTGTGTTTGAAGCAACTTATCCAATGGCAACCATTCGTTACATTGCTAAAGATCTTCCGGTAGAAATTACTGCTAATGTGTACTCTCCATTCATCCCTTTGGATGAAAAAAACTCCGGACTTCCATGTACAATCTATTCATTTTCAATACTTAATAAGTCGGCAATGCCTTTAAGCCTTTCCATACTTGGATGGCTTGAAAATAAAGTTTCTATCAAATCGGCCGAACCCAATGCTATTCGTCTGAACGAAGTTATTACCAAAGGGAAACTAAAAACTGTTCAGGGGAGTGTCAAATTAAATGGCTCACTCCTCCAATTACAGGAACCCGATTTCGGCACTCTGGCGATTGCCTCCTTGAACGGATCTTCCAAAGCAATCACTGATTTGAAGTTTCCAATTAATCTGGCCTCCTTTACTCAACACCATGAGGAAATTACAGAGAAGACCAAAGACCAGCAGCTTGTTGCTGCAGTTCAAGCCGATTATCAGATAAAACCTGCAACCAAATTGGAAGCCAATTTTTCTATTGCCTGGCATTTCGCTAATTTAAAGTTGAATCAGGCGATTCAGGACAAAGGCCGTTACTATGCAAACTGGTTTGGTTCTGCTTCTGATGTTCTGAACTATGTGCACCAAAATTTTTCATCCCTAAGCAGGGACAGCCATCTGTGGAAAAAAACCTGGTTTGATTCAAGTCTGCCATATTGGTTTTTAGAAAGAACCTTTTCAAATATTTCTACTATGGCAACCACAACGGCACATCGTTTCCGTTCAGGCAGATTTTATGCATGGGAGGGTGTAGGCTGCTGTGAGGGAACCTGTACCCATGTTTGGCAATATGCACAGGCAGTGGGCCGACTGTTTCCCGGAATTGAACGGGATACCCGCGAGCGTATCGATTTGGGATTATCCCTGCAGGAAGACGGGATGATTTGGTACCGTGGTGAGGTAGTTAAAACGGCAGCAATAGATGGCCAGGCGGGCACTATATTACGCATTTACAGGGAGCACCAAATGAGTGCCGATAAGCAGTTTTTAAATAGGAATTGGGAAAAGATTAAGCTTGCAACAGCATGGGTAATTCGTCAGGATAGAAATCAGGATGGAATGGAAGATACCCCGATTGAAAATACTCTGGATGCGGTTTGGGATGGAGAAATTGCCTGGCTTGTTGGTTTATGTATTGCTGCGGTAAAAGCAGCCGGAGCCATGGCTGCAGAAATGAATGATACTCAGTTTAGAAAAGTATGTGAAGAATATGTGCTAAAGGGTAGCAGAAACATGGAGGAGAAACTCTTCAATGGCGAATACTTTATTCACAGACCTGATGAGATAAAAGGCCGCGAAAAACTGGGATCTTATAATACCTGTCACATAGATCAGGTTTACGGACAAAGCTGGGCTTATCAGGTAGCTCTGGGTCGCATTATTGACAAAGAAAAAACACTTAAAGCACTTCAATCTTTGTGGAAATACAATTTCACCCCGGATGTTGGTCCTTATATAAAAGAGCGAACAGGAGGCAGACCTTATGCGCTGGCAGGTGAAGGAGGTTTAGTGATGAATACCAATCCCAAAAATGAAGCAAGGCCCTATGGCGATAAAATTACCTGGCAATTGGGCTATTTCCATGAATGTATGAGTGGGTTTGAGCATCAGGTAGCATCACATATGATGGCTGAAGGAATGACAGAAGAGGCCATGGTTATAACCCGTATGATCCACGATAGGTATCATGCTGCCAAAAGAAACCCGTTCAATGAAATTGAATGTAGTGATCATTATGCCAGAGCAATGGCCAGCTATGGGACATTCATTACGGCTTGCGGATACGAATATCATGGACCCAATGGTCATATGGCTTTCGATCCAAAATTGAATCCAGAAAAGTTTAAAGCTCCTTTCACTGCTGCTGGGGGCTGGGGTTCTTATGAGCAGGAAAAGGATCCACAAAAACTGATAGCAAAACTCGCGGTTCATCATGGTCAACTAAATCTGAATAGTTTTTCTGTTGTAACACAGCATCAGGTTTCTGAAATTGAAGTTAAGCTTGGTGATAAAATAATTCCGGCAATGTTTTCTAAAGAGGGAAACAGATGTAACATTCGGTTTTCTTCTGAAATTAAGTTGGGGGCCGGACAAATTCTATCCATTAAAGTATAAGTTATGCAGGTACAAAATCACACCGTCGTTTCAATTCATTACACACTTAAAAACACTGATGATGTTTTAATACAAGATACTACGGGTTATTCACCTGAAAGTTATTTGCATGGGGCAGGGAATATTCTCGCCGGACTCGAACAAGCTTTAACAGGTAAGCAAGCTGGCGAGGAGCTGGAAGTAATCATCAATTACTCTGAAGCGTTTGGGCCTATTGAAGAGGATCTTATTATTGAACTTAGTAACCATGAAATTCCGGGAATTAATGACTTACAGCCCGGAGATTATATCGGTTTGCCCGATGGGCGTGAAGGAGTCTTAATGGAGAAAAATGCCGATTTTTCAATACTCGACACCAATCATCCGCTGGCAGGTGAAGCACTAGTTTATAATCTCAAAATCGTTGAAGTCAGACCCGCAACATTGGAAGAAATTCAGGCTGGAACCCCAATAGCGGAGGTAAAGGCTTGTTCCGGAGAAGAAGGTTGTTGCTGATTTTTTTTATAATTGATTAATAAATCTTAAAGTGAAATATATTAAATCAAAAAGTGCAATGAACAGATATTTCGGAATAATAATCATACTCTTTTTAATGAGTGCCTGCAAAGAGCAGGCCGATCAGAAAGGAACATTTGCATATGATCTTGCATTTTTAAAAAAGCACCACACGGATCTGGTTCTTTTGAAAGATCCTTCTGGCGGGGCACAGGTTATCGTTCTGCCGGCCTATCAGGGTCGCGTAATGACCAGCACTGCTGATGGCGAAAATGGAATAAGCTTTGGCTGGATCAATTATGATCTGATAACTGAGGGGAAGTTCTCTGAACAATTTACTGCCCTGGGTGGTGAGGAGCGATTCTGGCTTGGACCAGAAGGTGGTCAGTTTTCCCTTTATTTTAAGAAGGGTGCAGATTTTACCTTTAATAATTGGGTTGTTCCAAGACCAATAGATTCAGAGCCTTTTAATCTAATTTCTGCCACAGAAACTGAAGCTAAATTTGAAAAAGATATGCATCTCGAAAATTATAGCGGGACTATGTTTGATTTAAAAGTTAACAGGAACATTTCACTGCTTGATAAAAACAGTTTAAATGAACTTCTTGGGCTTGAACTAAGTTCAGATATTCGTTCTGTAGGATTTCAGTCGGAGAATATTCTTACCAATATTGGTACTGAAACCTGGAATGAGCGAAAGGGTTTACTTTCAGTTTGGGTATTGAGTATGCTTAAGTCTAATGACCAGACCAATGTGGTTATACCATACAAAAAAGGAGACAGTCTGAGTTTAGGTAAAATTGTGACCGATGACTATTTCGGTAAATTAGATTCTGATCGACTGAAGATTAAAGATGGCTATCTTTTGTTCAAGGCCGATGCCAAACAGCGAAGCAAAATTGGAGTATCACCCAAGCGGGCTTTACCAATAGCGGGTAGTTATGATGCTGAAAACAATGTACTCACTATTTCACAATTTACTTTGCCCGAAGGGGTCACAAGCTATGTAAATTCTACCTGGAAAATACAGGATGATCCCTTTGTAGGGGATGCGGTAAATGCCTATACAGATGGTCCGATTGAAGGGAAACAGATGGGGAAGTTTTATGAGATAGAGAGCTCTTCGCCTGCTTTAAGTTTAGCACCGGGAGCCAAAGCAACACATATTCATCGCACAATCCACCTTAGCGGATCTACAGAAAAGTTAAATGAAATTGCATTGAAAGTATTTGGTCTGAGCTTAAATCAGTTAAAATTTTAGGATTTATTTCTGAATCTCAGTTTTAGACCATTTATGGCTTGCATCTAACTTGAAAGACCCCAGGTATTTCTGTTTCCAGCTATCTGGTGAGATCAACGAGAGAAATATACTATCATCAGTTTTGCTGTATAAATGGTAAACCTCTCCCATTACTGGAGTAAAATTATACTTTGCTGAATACACAAGTTCGTTTAGCTGCACTTCATTTACCAGTCTTTCATATTCTTCCTTTAGCTCATCGAATTTCGTTTTAAAATTCTTGTTAGCTAATTCTGCATTGGATTGTTTCCATCCACCTACATTTTCGAGACTGATGGCAGGTGCACTAACATTGCTGCCATAGCTTAATCCCTTTTGATAATAACCGCGTTCATTATCCCAAACTACCAAGTCTGGTTTTTCTTCGTTTTCTTGCATTCAAAGAATTTTGGTTTTATATAATTGTATAGTACTATTTCTGAGCGCTAAATTAATAAATGGGGTAAATCTTTGTGTAAATTCAATGTAATTTAACATGAGTTCGAAATACAATCTTGCTTGAGCGTAATCTCTTATGCAATGGCCCCAATTACGCCTATTTCTTTTCTCACTTTTTAAAGAAATAAATCACTTTTGTTAAAATCATTAAGTTTTTTTCCGTAATATTTTATTTCAAATTGTTAATATTTTTCTTATTTTAGTAGAGATTTTTTCCTCTCAACACAAGATTTCTTTTTCTACTCTTTTAAGAGCTTAATCTTAGACCAGCTGAAGAATAATTTTTTGATAATATTTTTAATTTGTTCAAAATGGTCATTCAAAATAGCCCTTCAAGGAAGTGTATTAACTTCAACTATTATTCCCTTCTATTCAGTATTTTGCTTTTGTTGGGTTCAGTACCTGCATTTGCACAACTTGGTGTTGGTACTACTAATCCGGCAGCTTCTGCAGCTTTAGACGTAAGTTCACCAGGCAATAATAAAGGGATCTTAATTCCCAGATTAAGCGCTGCACAAAAAGATGCGATTGCGAATCCAGCCGAGGGTTTATTAATTTATCAGACCACAGCTCCAATAGGCTTTTATTATTACGCAGGTACTTCCTGGAAGTGGATAGCTAATGCAACAGACTTGTCTTCAGTAGGTAATGCGGCTACAGCTACAAAATTAGCCACCCCCAGAAATATCAACGGAGTAGCATTTGATGGCAGCGTAGATATTACTGTGCCAGCAGTTACGAGCGTATCCGCTTTAACGTTAGGCACAAGCGGTACTGACTTATCAAGTACGGTAGCCAATGGAACTACAACCCCTGTCATTACATTGAACATACCAACTGCATCTGCTACCAATAGAGGCGCTTTATCAGCTGCGGATTGGTCTACGTTCAATGGTAAACAAAATACGATCACGCTAACTACAACGGGCACATCTGGTGTAGCTACTTTTGCATCTAACACGCTTAATATTCCTAATTATGGAAGTACTTTTAGTGGTTACTTACCTTACACTGGTGCTACTCAAGCGGTTAATTTAGGCGCATTTGATTTAACGGTTAATAGTTTAAGCGTTGGAAGGGGCGGTGGTGGGATAGCTTCCAATACTGCAATTGGTAACGCTGCACTTTTAGCTAACACAACTGGATCAGACAATACTGCAATTGGCGCCAATGCACTTAGTTCTAACACAACTGGGGCCTTAAATACTGCAAATGGTTCGGCCGCCCTGCAAAAGAACATGACTGGCGGCTCTAATACTGCAATTGGTACCAGCGCTCTTTTGGCTAACACAATTGGGTCCGACAATACTGCAAATGGCACCTATGCTCTTTTAGCTAATACGGCTGGAAATAGCAATACTGCCATTGGTTCATCTGCCCTTCAAAATAACACGACTGGCGGCTCTAATACCGCAAATGGCACCACTGCACTTTACTCGAACACAACTGGAGAAGCCAATACTGCATTTGGTACCAGTGCTCTTTTCACCAACACAACTGGTGCCTCCAATACTGCAACTGGGGTAAATGCACTTTTGGTTAACACAACTGGGTCCGAAAACATTGCAATTGGTAGAAATGCACTTTTCGCCAACACCACTGGAACTAGCAATACCGCGGTCGGATTTCGTGCAGGTACTATCAACACAACAGGAACTCTCAATACGTTTATTGGTAATAATGCCACTGCTAGTTTAAATAATTTAACCAATGCTACAGCAATAGGCAATGGGGCAAGTGTTACTGCTGATAATACGATTCAATTGGGTAATTCAAGTGTACTTAATTTAAGGGTCAATGCTATAACCGTTGGAAGGGGTGGTGGTGGTGTAACATCCAATACTGCACTTGGTTTTAATACACTTAATGCTAATACGACTGGAATTGATAATACTGCAATTGGTTCTAGTGCACTTGCTGCTAATATTTCTGGTGGAGGAAATACTGCAACTGGTAAAGATGCACTTCGCTTAAACACTAGTGGAACTTCCAATAATGCAGCTGGTGTATGGTCACTTTATAATAACACGCAAGGTAGTAACAACATTGCAATCGGGAATAGTTCACTTTTTACTAATGTGCTTGGTTCAAAAAATACTGCAATGGGTATTGACGCACTTAAACTTACAAATCCAGCAATTGCAAATACGGGAGATAATACCGCGATTGGATATCAAGCAGGGCATACTAATACAACCGGATCAAATAATACTTTTATTGGTAGTGGTGCTGTGGGATCTTCGGCAACTGCAAGTAATGAAATTACCTTGGGGAATTCATCGGTAACAGTGTTACGTTCTAATGTTGCATTAACTGGTTTATCTGACAGACGTGATAAAACCGACATTACTACCATTTCTGAAGGCTTAGATTTTATCAAGCAATTAAAGCCGGTAAGCTTTACCTGGAATACGCGCGATAAAGCAAAGGTTGGCATTAAGTCTGCGGGTTTTATTGCCCAAGACCTCTTGGCTTTACAACAAAAATCTGCTATTGGTAGCAATTTAGATTTAGTTAGCCAAGAAAATCCAGACAAATTGGAAGCACGCTATAGTAATTTATTGCCAGTGATCGTAAAAGCCATTCAAGAGGAAAGTGCTCAAAAAGATGCTGAGATTGCAGCTTTAAAAGCTTTATATCAAGCACAGCAAAAACAAATCGAAGAACTTAAATTGCTGATTTTATCTTTGAAAAAATAGATTTAAGCAAAATTGTACTAAGTACTGCCAAGTTCCCTCACCTGTTGAAAGGCAGGTTTCGGTATGACATAAATTTTTGATCCCTAAACAAATTTCATTATTTAATATACAACGGTTTCGGGCTTGGCGAGGTTGCGAGCTTCGTAACCATTTATTTTCAATTACAGATAAAATTTATTTCGGAACGCAAACGTGAATTTGCCACAAATTCGCAATCTTACCAAACTGCTGTTAGCAAAAGTCATTATTTCACGGTATATTTCGTTTTATTGAGCTTACCAATACTTTCAAGCCTATTCATTTCCACTCCCTTTTTCAAATCTCTGCTAGCTGTTGCTGATGATAAATCTTTAAAAACGTTCATATAATCTTTTCGATTAAACTCTTTAATGCCGAGGTTCAAAAAGTATTCTAAACGATCAATATCTTTTAAAACTCTGTTGTTGTAGTTCAGTAAATTTTTTAATGATTTTTCAATGACATCAAGCATATATTCAATGAAGAAAGTTGACTTCCCAGATTTGTCACTTAATGCTAATGATTTATAATAGTCATCTTGAGTTTTGCTGATTAATGCCTCGAATGGCAAAAACTCAAAAACTGCATATTCAGACATTAAAATTAGTGTTTGCCATAGTCTTCCCATTCTACCGTTACCATCAAGGAAAGGATGGATGAATTCCATTTCGTAATGAAACACGCAACTTTTTATTAATGTTAATTCATCAGAATCCTTCAGATATTCGAACAAATCTTTCATTAAATGCGGAACATTATCAAATGGAGGTGCAATGTGTTCAACGATTGTTCCTTTAACTATTCCAACTCCTTGGGTTCTATATTTCCCTGCACTTTCTATTAATCCATTCATTAACTCGAGATGCGCTTTCAAAAAGCTTTTATCTGAAGAGAAGTTAAAGCTGTCTAATTTTTCATAAACTTTGATAGCATTTAAAACTTCTAAAACATCTTTTTCTGGACCGATCACTCTTTTGTTTTCTATCAACGCTGTAATCTGCTCTTCGGTTAAAGTGTTACCTTCAATTTTTAAAGAAGAATGAATAGTTTTTATTCTATTCTGCTTACGAAGTTGTGGAGATTGTTTGGTAAGATAATTGGCATTGACTTCTCCGATTTTCTCAGAAATAGAAGTTATTAACTTTAAAATTTTCGGAGTAATTTCGTATGGAGGTTTCATTGATACTATCATTTGATATTATTAAAAGTAGTCTTTTTTGTGAACATCTAAAATTATTGGTACTTACTGCGTCTTTGCGAGAGTCTTTTTTCACCAATGCCCAGAACTAATTTTGTGCATAGAACTATAAAGTTCCCTCACCTACTGAAGTGCAGGTTTCGGCATGAAACTAATTTTTAGTTTAACTATGAATTAGGCTCAACAAAATCAATTACCTTAGACTTATCAAATTTTGTACGTATGAAGAAAATCATTTTATTGCTATTTCTCCCAATTAGTTTACTGGCTCAGGACCGTCCTTATGGTAAAATATGGGCAACACGTTCGCAGGTAATTGCCCAGAATGGAATGGCTGCAACTTCCCATCCACTTTCTACCCAGGCTGCACTTGATGTTTTAAAAGCCGGTGGGAATGCAATTGATGCCGCAATCGCCGCAAATGCAATGGAAGGTGTGGTAGAACCTCATATGAATGGAATAGGAGGTGATTTTTTTGCTATCGTTTGGGATGCGAAAACTAAAAAGCTGTATGGTTTAAATGGCTCGGGACGCTCTCCTAAGTCCTTAACAATAGAAGAATTCAAAAAAAGAGGGATTACTCATATTCCATCTCGTGGTCCACTTCCGGTATCTGTACCTGGTTGCGTGGATGGGTGGTTTGAGCTGCATAAAAAGTTCGGATCAATGCCTATGAATAAAGTGCTTGAAAAGGCTGTATCCTATGCCAGAAATGGATTTCCTGTACATGGTGAATTAGCCAATTCTTTAAAAAATGTCATTTCTTTATATGGTCAATATCCTAATGTTGCTCAACATTATTATCCAAATGGTCAGGTTCCTGTAGAAGGAGATATCTTTAAAAACCCGAATCTTGCCAATACTCTTGAGCGAATTGGAAAGGAGGGAAGGGATGTTTTTTACAAGGGGGATATCGCACGAACGATAGATGCCTTTATGAAAAAAAATGGCGGATTTTTGAGTTACGAGGATATGTCATCCCATACTTCTGACTGGATTGATCCGGTATCCGTGAATTATAGAGGGTATGATGTTTGGGAATTACCTCCCAATGGGCAGGGGATAGCGGCACTCCAAATGCTGAATATCCTCGAAGGATACGATTTTTCAAAGATAAAATTAGGGAGTGCTGAGCATGTGCATTTATTTACTGAAGCAAAGAAGCTTGCATTTGAGGATCGCGCTAAATTTTATGCCGATATGGAATTTGCAAAAGTTCCTGTTAAAGAGTTGATCTCTGAAGCTTATGCTGCTGAACGCAGGAAGCTGATAGACCCTAATAAAGCTTCCGAACGTGTAGATGCAGGAAATCCAGCAATGAAAGATGGGGATACCATTTATCTTACGGTTGCCGATAAGGATGGTAATATGGTTTCATTGATTCAAAGTAATTTCAGAGGTTTTGGTTCTGGGATGATGCCCGACGGACTAGGTTTCATGTTTCAGGATCGTGGGGAGTTATTTAATGTGATGAAGGCGGGTGAAAATAATTCTTATGCTCCAGGAAAGCGGCCTTTTCAGACTATTATCCCTGCATTTATGACTAAAGATGGGCAGCCCATGATGAGTTTTGGAGTAATGGGCGGAGCATTTCAACCTTTAGGGCATGTACAGATTGTGATGAATGTTGTAGATTTCGGTTTAAACATTCAGGAAGCGGGAGATTTTCCAAGAATTAATCATGAAGGATCATCTGAACCAACTGGTGAAGGCATGGCTCCTAAAGGCGGTATGATAACGCTTGAAAACGGTTATCCTTATGATGTGATCAGGGATTTGATGCAAAAAGGACACCAGGTTGGCTTTATCAATGGGATGTATGGCGGTTATCAGGCTATTCGCTGGGACCCGGTTCGAAAAGTTTACTTTGGGGCATCCGAATCAAGAAAAGACGGACAGGCAGCAGGATACTGATTAAGCTGAAAGTTTAAAGCTAAAAGCTTAAAGCAAAGAGGCAATTTAAATGTTATTCTTATCTTTAATTTAATTGATTATCAATACTTTATATGGAATTTGTTGAAACTATTTTAAAGCAAATCTGGGGCTTTTTTAGTCTTGATGGGCTAATTGAAATGATCAGATCTGGAGACTATAAGACCCTGCAAACTTTTGAAGGAATTACAAGGTCAATTGCTCCATTAATGCCTATTATTTTAATTCTGGAGCTAATCAGGGGCCTGCTTTATAAGCAGTTTAAAGTTGTTTCTTATAAGATATCGTTTTTCTCATATGTGTTTAATTCCATCATTGGTAGATACCTGGCCATCGGAATGACAATAATATGTATTGGTATTTTTGAGAAGTACGCGATTATTACTATTGAGTTTACCTGGTACTGGTTTATCTATGGTTACATCGTTTGGGAACTTGCTCATTTTGTATACCATTACTTCGGGCATAAGGTTAGATTATTCTGGTGTTTGCATTCTACCCATCATGCACCTGAACATATGAATCTGGCAGTTTCTCATGCTCATTTTTTTCTTGAAGCGCCTTATGCAGATGTGATCAGAACAACTATCTGTATGCTTTTGGGCGTGCCACCTGCAATGTTATTTGTGATTATGTTTATAGACGGAACCTGGGGTTCGTTTATTCATGTAGGGGAATCAATCATGAGAGACGGTCGGATGGGTATTGTTGGGAAATTTATTCTAACTCCCTCCCATCACCGGGTACATCATGCGAAAAATATCGAGTATATGGACATGAATTATTGTAATCTGTTGAATATTTGGGATAAGGTTTTTAAGACTTATCAACCCGAAAAGGATGATGTTAACATTCAATATGGAATTACCAGGGAAATGAAACCAAATAGTTTTCTGGATGCTTATTTTGGGGAAATTGCCTCACTTGGAAAGGATGTTTACCATGCTCCGGGAATAAAAAATAAGGTTTTATATATTTTTATGCCTCCAGGCTGGAGTCATACCGGAGATCATAAAACTTCATCTGCTCTAAAAAAGTCGATGCTGAAAGACTCTTAAATTAATTTGAATTAATCTTCACTTTTAAGAATCGCAATATCTTCCTTTATTCTTTCAATTTCAACCAGGAGTGTTCCATTATAAACTCCCCTAATTCTTCTATGTTTATCAACGAGGATAAAGTTTTCAGTATGCAGAAATTCATTACCTGTTTGATAGAAACCGATCGTGTCCCCGGCAAAATATTCCTGTTTTGCGAGTCTGTAAATGGAGGATTTATCACCGGTTAATAGGCTCCATTTATCGGGATTTATTTTATTATCAGGTGATTATGTTTTTTCAATTGTTTCTTTTTTAATTAATTCACATACTCATTTCTTTCTCAAATTGCTAGTGAAATATAGCATTGAAAAAACTCAAGATATTAGTTCAAATTGATATGGCAGTAAATCAATAAATGGATAGGAGAATTGAAATTGCTGAGAGTTGTGTTATAAAAAATCTTCCCGCATCGGACTAAAAGTATCGATCAGAATACCTGGTTCAAGACATATAACACCATGAATTAGATTCGAAGTTGCAAGAAAAGCATCTCCTCCTTTGAGTATCTGTTTTTTTCCGTCAATGCTTACTTCGAATTTGCCGCTTTGAATATGAGTGATCTGAACGTGTGGATGCTGGTGCAAGGGGCCGATGCCACCCTTTTCAAATTTGACCTTCACGATCATCAAACTTGTTTCGTAAGCTATAATCTTACGTTGAACACCCACATCAATTTGCTCCCACTCGATTTTTTCGTCTTCTATAAAATGCTTTGTCATTCTTAATGCCTAAAAATATTCGCCAACCTACAATATATTTTCGAGATAAAAAATCCCTTGGGGAATCAGACTAATTTAAGCAGGAACAATCTCTTTGGATTTTTAAGAAACGGTCATGCAGTAATTGGATGCTGGAATCTCCTGTTCTCACCCCACGCATTGTCATTCCCGCGAAAGCTGGAACCTCCCCAATAAGCTTGTCATTCTCGCGAAAGCTGGAACCTCCCCAATAAGCTTGTCATTCCCGCGAAAGCTGGAACCTCCCCAATAAACACTGTCATTCCCGCGAAGGCGGGAACCCATCAGATAATATTAATTTTTTACTAAAGTTCCTGTTTTCGCTAACGAAGGATTGCTTAACTTTTGATATCTGAGATGGATAATACTTCTTAAACGCGGTGGTATCTTGGCTAAATTTTTTCAAACTGAATGTAAAAAAACTAATATGGCTTGTATTGTTTTATTTTTTAACTATTCTTAGTTATTAATTGCTGTTTAGTTTGGTTAAAAAGCAAGTAAATAGTAGTTTTATTGCTGATAATTTAATAAACCATTAAAGCTAAAAATGAGAAACTTTAAAAGCACATTTTCGATTTTTGCTATTGCGTTTTTTACTGCCATAGTAATGTTTTCTTCCTGTAAACCAAAAAAGATTATCAGTCAGGCGCCAGCGGCTCCTGTTGCTGAAACTGTTCAGGAGGCCCCGAAATCATCCGCTGTTGTTGAAACCGACACGGATGGTGATGGTATCCCTGATTCAAAAGATAACTGTCCAAATAAAGCCGGTTCAGCTGTCAATGGTGGTTGTCCGGAGGCAGGGGTTTCCGAGCCAACATTAAACTACAAAAATATTTTATTTGAATTTAATTCTTCTGTTCTGAAAACTTCATCCTATTCTGTACTTGATGATATTGCTAGAGAGATGAAGAAATTTCCATCCATGAGTTTTAACCTAAACGGACATTCTTCAGCTGAAGGTACTGAACAAAGGAACATGACCCTCTCTGTTGATCGGGCAACTGCTGTGAAAAGCTATCTTGTAACAGCCGGTATTAGTGCAAGTAATCTAGTTACAAAAGGTTTTGGAGAGTCTAAACCTCTCACGTCAAATGATACAGAATCAGGTCGTCAGTTAAATCGTCGGGTTGAAATAAGGAAAAGATAATTTAATTTTTAATTTAAAGAGGGTGCTCAATTATTTTGAGTGCCCTCTTTTTTTTGATGTTTTTCGATTTCAAAAGCCGATAACTTTAATTGATAATTTTACTTAAATATTCATCTTAACTTCATCTTAGACATCCATTTTTAAATCATAATCGCACAGATGTTATGATAAAAATGGATTTAAACATTGAAGATTCAACTAAAAGTAGAATCGGAAGGAGTAGAAAACTCCGCTTATCTGAAGATAAACTGATCGAAGGATTACAAAATATGGATGGAAGTGCAATGTCTGCTCTCTACAGTATGTATTCTGATTCATTATATCGGGTTATCTCTACAATCGTGGTCATTGATGAGGTTGCTCAGGACTTGCTGCAGGAAACTTTCATTAAAATCTGGAAATCATTTAAACAGTATGATCCCCGAAAAGGCAGGTTATACACATGGATGATCAGATTAGCAAGGAATATTTCAATAGATTATCTTAGAAGTGTTAATCACCGCAATTATACAGTTAGTGAAAATCTTTTTGAATCTACTCAACAGATTGACCAGAAGTTTCAGGTATCTTATAATCCTGAATTGATTGGGGTAAGGGATATGACAACTATTCTAAATGAAGATCAACGTAGAGCACTTGATTTAATATATTTTAAAGGATATACTCATGTGCAGGCCGCCGAAGAGCTTAATGTAACTGTTGGCATAATTCGATCAAGGCTTCAATCATCCATCGCGGAACTTCGTAGAACGTTTAAAACGGAATATAAGGGATAGCTGGTTTTAATTACGAATTACGAATTATCAATTACGAATTACGATAAATCAATTACGAATTACGAATTAATAATTACGAAATATCAATTACGAATTAATAATTACGAATTACGATAAATCAATTACGAATTACGAATTAATAATTACGAATTGTCAACTAACTAATTCCATCTGTACCCATAATTTCATCTCTGCGAATTAATACCACAACATGCTGGATTAAATCTCAATACTCTATTAGCTACATCCTGCCTTAGCATTAGTTGCTGTGCCATCATTACATGTTGAATCATATTGGCAGGAACAGTTCATGTTTAATTTGCCAAATTGAGGATCTTTAGGGAACCTCTTTTATGTATCAATTTTCTATTTTTATAAATAAACTTAATTAAGGGATAGTATACAGATGATTTTTCGCTTAAATAAACTGCTAGTGTTACTCGTCCTGTTTACACTTTTTTTTCAGGTATTTTTTTCGTCAGCTTTTGCTCAGGAGCATTTGAAAATTGAAAATGGAATGGATTATGATGATTCTTTGGTTCTGCCATTTATGCGGACTTTGAATGCTACTAATGATTTTGTTCTGGTTTTTCGTACATTTTTTCCGGGTGAAGAAGCAAGTAAATCTGATTATTTCGTTTTCTCTGCAAAGTCTGAACAATTTAAGTCCTATATTCATTCTGGAGCTGAAGGCTATCTCAAAGAATTAAGTTTATCTACACTTTCACTCCAGCAGATATGGAATACTTTTGAGCAAAACAATCTGCTCAGATTAAGGGATGAAAAGAATATTCCAAATTTTTGTGCCAAGAAGTATGATATTTATGAATCTTACACTTATGAATTCACAATCTACTTTAAAGGCAAAATGAAAGTTTTATCTTATTACAGCCCTGAATATTATATTGATGCCTGTTATGGAATTCCTGAAAGACAAAACATTATTAATTCAGTGGCAGTAATTAAACTTTTCAAATTAAAAGAATGAAACAATGATAGATGGAATAAATTTCATAACCGATGAAATGGGTAATAATAAAGCGATTATCCTGGATCTGATCCGGTTTAAAAAGGACGGAATAAAGGATGAGGTAGTGTTTGAGGCGCTTAAAAACCTACAACAACTTATCGATAATGCATCTAGCGAGAAGAAATCATCAAATACCTGGGAACAGGCCAAAGAAAAGTTAAAAAACTTTAATCCCTGATTTTGACAGTAAATTGAAATTTTAATTTTTTAAAAATTGGTTAATCGACGATGCTTTTAATTTCCTAATTTAGCGCTTCCTTTAGATATACTATGAGTAGTACAACATTCGATTTTGAGAAACCTATTGTTGATCTGCAGTTGCAGGTTGAAAAGGTTAAACAGGTAGCTGAAAAAACCAAAGTAGACATGTCTGCTACACTCGCAGAATTAGAGTTGAAGATTGATGCAGCGAGGCATCAGATTTACTCAAACCTCAGCGGATGGCAAAATGTGCAAATATCACGTCATCCAGAAAGGCCTTACACCTTGTCTTATATCGATATGATTTGTGATGATTTTATTGAGATGCATGGTGACCGTACAGTAAAAGACGATAAGGCTATTGTGGGTGGTTTTGCAAGTATTGGGGGCCAAACAGTTATGATTATTGGTCATCAAAAGGGGGTGAATACCAAAATGCGTCAATATCGCAATTTTGGGATGGCAAATCCTGAAGGCTATCGGAAAGCACTCCGCTTGATGAAACTCGCCGAAAAATTTAATAAACCGGTTATCACATTTATTGATACTCCCGGGGCCTATCCCGGTCTTGAGGCCGAAGAGCGTGGACAAGGTGAAGCTATTGCCCGTAACTTGCTTGAAATGTCAGTTTTGAAGGTGCCAATTTTATGTTTCATTGTTGGAGAAGGGGCGTCAGGTGGAGCCTTAGGAATTGGTATTGGCGACCGTGTATATATGCTTGAACATACTTGGTATTCTGTAATCTCGCCTGAGTCATGTTCTTCTATTTTATGGAGGAGTTGGGATTTTAAAGAGAAAGCAGCAGACTGCCTGAAGCTGACTGCAGATGATATGCTTAAAAATAAGCTGATCGATGGCATCATAAAAGAGCCACTGGGAGGTGCCCATCATAATCCAGAAGAAATGGCAAAAACCATTCAGGATCGGATTGTCAGAGACCTTAATGAGCTCGTTAAGCGAAATATTGACGAGGTTATCGATGAACGGATTGAAAAATTCTGCGCTATGGGCGTAGTAGTTGAATCCTGATCAGTTTAAAATAGCCTACATTAATTATATTACTTTACTATATAACCTGAGTTCGATTTAAGGTAGATTAAAAATGCCATTTAAATTGATCTCACGACGCTATAGGTTTGTATTATTTGATTTTTGAAACCTATAACTGCGTTTTATAGCTTAGTTCAGCCCTTTCCTTCTGAGTATTTCCGGCAAAAAACATTGTCATTCCAGCGGAAGCTGGAACCCAAAACCGTTGTCATTCCGGCGAAAGCCAGAACCCAAAAACCGTTGTCATTCCGGCGAAAGCCAGAACCCAAAACCATTGTCATTCCGGCGAAAGCCGGAACCTCCTAACTCTGATGAAATTCATATTTCAAGAATTCCATAAACACATTAAATACTATTTCTTCCATTCAAAAGTTGAAGGGCTAAGTCCTCTCTGATATTTGCCAAAACCAAACATCGTTGGATTATAATCGCCAACAACCTGAACATTATTTAGTGCCGGGATTTGTTGTTCCATATCTGCCGCCCAATAACAAGCATTGATCACCAGTCTACGAAGGTCTTCACTAATTAAATCAACCGAAGCCCCCATTGTTGTGGTAAAAATTTTTGCTTTTTTACCACTTTCTGAACTATAGCTTCTTGTCCATGCTACAGGCATAACCGACTTTTCATAACTCAGGGGTGATGAAGATGTCATTCCAATTGTAGTTTGTCCGAAGATTAAAACTTCAGAATCGGTTGGCAGACCTGTAATACCATACACATCAGTAGGTGTCCATATGTCTTTTACTCCCCTTAAAATTGGATGATCTTTTACAAGTCCATTGATCAAGGCTCGGGTACCTTCCTTGGCATGTACACCATGGTGATTGATCCACGTTTCACCCAAAACCTGCTTCCCATAACCACCTTCCCAGCCCTTTATTTTGCTGTTATAACTGTATTTGGCATTAGGATTTTGTTTATTCCGTGAATAACTGAATGGATGTGTTGAAGTGCGCAGAGCTACAATTGGTTTCCCGGCATTTGTGTAATCTATAATATGCTTCATTTGTTCATCGGGCAGTTCCCTGAAGCGTAATAACATCACCATCAGGTCTGCTGTCTTAAGGTGCTCCAATCCTGGAATATTGGTCTGTAAATCCGGATTGATTTCATTAGTCTTTGGATCAAGGGCAAATAAAACAGTGCATTTGAAACCATGGCGCTCTGCTAAAATCTTTGCTAGCATGGGTAAACCTTCTTCTGAACGATATTCTTCATCGCCACTTACAAATACAATATGTTTCCCTTTTCCCGGGCCTTCATTACCCTGGTATTCAACCCACTTCGGACTGTTTTGTGCGAATGAAACACTGATTTGGATAACAGTGATCATAATGATCAACAAGAGGTTGTTTTTTTGCTTGTTCATTTTAATTAGATCTTCTGAATGAATTTATTTCTCTAAAGGGTGCTGACTAAGCAATTCTTCAGGTGAATAAAAACCTGTTTTATCTTTAATTGATGCACGTGTTGATTTTACTTTTTCCGGGGAAACTGCTGAAGCCTTATTCCCAAATGAATTCCTTACATAGGTTAAAACTGCTGCAACTTCCTCATCATTTAACATTCCTGCAAAAGGAGTCATAGGTACCTGCCCTGGATATTTTTTATCAAGAACTTCTATCGGACCATATAAACCTTTCAAAACAAGTTTGATTAACCTTTCTTCACTTCCTGTGACCCATTTTGTACCTGCAATTGGGGGGAATCCTGAGCTAGTAAGCCCTTTCCCATCACTCTGGTGGCAAGTATTGCAAAAACCATCACGTACATAAATTGCTTTACCTTTCATAAAAAGATCACGTTCAGCTCCCTTTAGATCAGTTAAAATTGGTTCTTCTTTTTTAACGACACGCTCTTTATCATTAAGATGAGCAATGGCAGTTTCATAAGCAGGAATCATCCATTCATCCAATGGCTTTTTACCAGCCTCTGATAAAATTGGAAGTCCTTTGTCTTTTCCGAGCCATGATGCGGTTACTATAGCTTCAAGCCGAACACGGCCGTTTAGGTCTGCGGCTGCTTGCATTAGTAAGTTTGTTTGATCTGCAACCTGATGTCCGGTATACCTTAAAACCCTTACAGCAGCCGCCCTTGCACGATAATCTTTAGCTTGTATTAGCTGACGAAGGATTTTCTGATCTACCTTGTTAAGGCCCCAGCTTACCCATAATGCTTCCAGCAGATGATGTTCATATTGAGGATCCTTTTTATCAAGTTTGGCAGTCCAGCTGCTAATTTGGGTAAGTACTTGATTTGCAGGTCGGCCCCGAAGTTCTCTGCGAGTACGATAGCGCGTACGATACTCTGGCAATTTGAGATTATTCAGCAGTTCTTCAATACTTGCTCCATCTATCTTAGCCGGTTTTACCAAGGGTCTGGAAGGGTAGGTTATGCGATAAATTCGTCCATGTGAATGGTCGCGCAATGGATCACGCACATTATGCTGCATGTGCCCGATCAGTACATTATGCCAGTCGACAATATACAGAGAGCCATCCGGAGCAAATTCCATATCAACCGGACGGAAATTTCTATCCTCTGAAACCAATAGATCTTGACGGTGTTTTGTCGCATATCCGGTGCCACTCTCCTGCATAATATGTTGTTTAGTACCCAGGAATCCAATCGTATTATTGATCAGCATGTCTCCCTGAACTTCTTCAGGAAAATGCCGACTGGAAATGAATTCAAGTCCGGATGTAGGTCGTACCCTGTGTTTATCTTCTATCAGGTTGGTTGATTTATGCGTGGCAACGCCATATCTTGGCTTGACGGAACCAGGCATCATCCACAAAACATCAGGTCCGGAAGTTTCAGCAAAGAAATTCTGTCCCCATTCATCAAAAGCAATACCCCAGGGGTTAGGTATAGAGAGTTGTGCGGTTCTTTCAAGATGGTGCCTTGCTGGATTATATCTGTAAAAACCTCCATTTGTTGCGCGCACAGGGCCATAAGCGGTCTCCACATTCGTATGTAAAAAAACTCCTTCTCCCATATAAATTGCTCCCGATGGATCAGTGGTATAGGCATGATGTGCATGATGCGTATCATGGTCATCAAAACCACTTAGCAGGATTTCTTTAGAATCCGCCTTACTATCTCCATTGGTATCTTTGTAAAGTACCAGATTTGTACCTTGTGAAACATAGACACCTTCAGGGGCTATTTCGAAACCAACCGGAAGATGTATTCCATCTAAAAAGGTTGTTTGTTTATCTGCCTTACCATCGCCATTGGTATCTTCAAGAATAATGATTTTATCATTCGGTTTTTTATCGCCGGGCTGCCAGTGCGGATAAGTAGGCATCGTTGCAACCCAAAGCCTACCTTTATTGTCAAAGGAAAGCTGTACAGGATTTTCAATGTCCTTAAACTCTACCTCTGAAGCAAATAAATCAATTTTATATCCTGCAGGAAGTTTAAATTTTGCGATGGCTTCTTCACCATAAAGGTACTTCAGACTGCCATTTTTATCAGGGTTATAATTTGTTTCAATTTTTGGAAGGGCTGTTGTATTCTTATCTGCAGCATCCAGGTCCATTTTTTCACCCTTCAAAGCAAGCCAGATAGCCTGATCTCTTATGGCTGTCAGCTCTCTGATCTTCTTTATTTCTGCAGGATAATTGTCCTGACCAAACGGATTATATCTGCGTCCAAATACATGGACTCCATTAGGGATTTTGATATCATTATGCCACATCCAGTTTTTCTCTTGAACCGCAGCTTGAACTAATTTACGGCGACCTTCAATTACTGGTTTTATTTTGGTTTTACCGAAAAGTCCATCAGCTAAGAGTGGAGCAAATTTGGCATATCCAGCCTCAGTAAGCTGTGATCCATCGATGGTCATAGCTTTCTCATTAGTGTCATACCACTGCTTAACGGGATTGAAGACATCTAAAAAATGAACCTTATGCTTGGCTGCAACTTCTTTCATGGCCATCGAATAAAGCGCTAGATTTTTATTTTCCGTTTTGCCATTTGGAAGATCATATTGACCGGATAGATCTTCAAAAGCGATGGGTGAAACAAGGGCAAGTTGCGGAGATGTGATTCCGTTATACTTTTGTTTTAAGGTATGAATTACAAAAGCTTCAAGCTCGGCTTTATAGTTTTCAAGTCCCATTGGGCCCTGAAAAGACTCATTATAGCCAAAAAATGCAATTATAATGTCGGCTTTATGATTTGTGATCCAGGTATCCGGACTATCATAAAAGCCTTCGCTGTTTGAGTTTTTTGCAAGTTCCGTCTGGAATTTTTCAGCACCCGGAAATGCCCAAGGCAATTTACGACCGGAGTGTGCTCTGAAACCGGGAGTATCACCACCGTCGCACATATTTCTGATATACAGCATGCTGTCTGGATAGCGAAGCTGCATTTCAGTTTCAAAATATCCATAGTTCATCATTCTTGAACCAAGGTTGTTCCCAATTAAAATGATGTGATCCCCTTTTTTAATTTTTAACGCTGCAGGATCAGGTTTTACAAGCTTAAATGCACTTAAGGCAATTGCCATAAGCACAAGGGTTTTAAGCAACACTTTAAAATTTTTACTTTTAATTATCGTCATATTCTTGGGTATGTTATGCTAAGCGGGGTATTGAGGTAAAGAAATTATAGTTTTAAATTGACCTTTTTCCCCGTTTTCAATGCTAAATAGATGCCATCAATAATTTTTAGGTCTTTCAAACCTTCTTCGCCATCTACAGGTACCAGGGCTGTTTCCCCTGACAAAATGATTCCGGCCATTTTTTCCATCTGTACAGTCTGGTGAGTAACATGGGTATAATTTAATTCACCTTTGTTTGTACGGCCCTTGATAGGTCCATAACCTGTTGAAGGAAGTAATTCAGCAAATCCTTTTTCAGCAGTTAAGAAAAAGCGATCCAGGTTACTAATATTGTAGCTTGATAAGCAAGAAGCTACAGCACCGCCAGGGAATCCCAATTGAAACTGTATAGTTTCGTCCACACCTTCTTTGAATTTCTCAGGATTTGTCTTGGCTTCCTGTGCAGTAACCCAAACTGGCTCTTCACCTACCATATAACGGGCGCCATTAATAGCATAAATTCCAATATCCATCAATGAACCACCTCCAGCTAATTGTTTATTTAATCGCCACTGTGTGGGGTCGCCAATTTTGAATCCACATAAACCTTGGAAAAACATGACTTTGCCTAATTCACCTTCTTTGCGCATTCTAATTACTTCTAAGGTTTTAGGTTCAAAATGCATTCTGTATCCTACCAATAACTTAACATTCGCTTTTTTACAGGCATCAATCATTTCCTGACCCTCTTTCGCATTCAAGGCCATGGGTTTTTCGCAAATAACATGTTTACCAGCCTTGGCTAACCTTATTACCTGATCGTGATGTAGTGCATTTGGTGTAATGACATATACCGCATCAATCTCAGAATTATCTTTGATCAGGTCGAAATTTTCATAATTGTAACAATTACCTGCTGGAATGTTATACTTGCTTTGCCAGTTTTTTATTTTAGCGGGTGTACCACTAATAACCCCAACCAATTTAGCCTTTGCGCAGGCCTGCATGGCATCTGCTACTCTCGTGCCGTAACTGCCCAGGCCCATGATTGCAACCCGAAGAACTGGTCCTTCGTAGGGCTGATTTAAAAAATCTGAGGCACTGGCAACAGCATTATCGGATATAGATAATGTAAGTACTGAAGCGCCAAGTTTTTGCAAAAAATTACGTCTTGAATCCATAACAAAAGGTTTTAGATAAAAAATATAAAAAAACAACATTGGGAAGATTACTCCACTTTACCAATATAAAGAATTGATATCAGATTTCTTTTTCCTGTTTGATGTTTTTTAAAAATAGAATGAGGCAGCTGATATTTTTCTGTAAAATAGTACTAGACGTTCTACAGAATAAATGTCCGTTCCAATTCTGACATTATTTAATTAAACAGGATTTTAAAAATTTCAATCCCTTTATCGCAATATCCTCCTGTGATGGTTCAAATTGTCTCCAGATTGATGCAGCTTTGGCAATCATCTCGATATCCGGAATAAAGGATTCGATAACAACTTCACCATCATACTTCACCTGGTGCAATGCGGAACTAATTCTGTCCCAATTAATCTGATCACCACCCGGTGTTCCACGGTCTGATCCGCAGGCGTGGAAGTGTCCTAATTTACTTCCAGCATTTAAAATAGCCTGATATGGATCTTTTTCTTCAATGTTCATATGATAGGTGTCCAGCTGAAGAACCAAAGCTTTGCTGTTCACCTGATTAACCATTTTTAATCCTTGTTCACAGGTATTGATAAAGTCAGTTTCATACCTGTTCAAAGGTTCAATTGCCATTTTGAGACCTAAATTTTCGGCATAATCAGCAAGCATTTTTAAATGCCCTGCAACAGTAGCCCACTGTTTGGCATAATCATCCTTGCTTACTAATTCGGCTCTTCCTACTGCCGAATAAAGCGGACCAATGAGGATGCCACAGCCTAAAACTGGCATCATGTCAAGTATACTTTTTATATAGTTAATGGCTGTCTGCTGGTCTTCAGGAGTTCCCCTGAGATCACGACCAGGCCCCATAGCTGCGCATATTGAACCACATTTTAAACCGTTTTCATCCAGGGCCTTCCTAATTATGTGTGGATCAATATGTGAGGGGTCCTCAATTGAAATTTCAACAGAATCAAAACCCCAGGCTTTAAATTTTGGAAATAAATCAACACTCGCATTTGTAAATGGAGAGGTAAACAGAAAAGTATTAATGCCGAATTTCATTTTTTATTGTGTGTTAACGGTTTGATAATGAGCAATTAATTCATGATATTTTGAGTAGTGAAAATCAGGTATTTTTATCCCTTTTTCTTTAAATCAGCCATGTATTGAATAATATCTGCAAGCTCCTGTTTGGTCATAGTTTCATGCATGCCTTCAGGCATCATTGACTCAGACAAAAGTTTTGTTGTTTTAATAGTGCTGGTTAAGATTTTTTGATTTATCCCTCCGGGTAATTTTATCTCAATTTCTGATGCAGTTCTGCTTGAAATAATTCCCAAGATACTTGTGCCGTCTTTCATCTCAATTTGCCAGGTTTCAAATCCAAAACTAATGCCTGCAGAAGGCCTAATTATGGCATCAAATAATCCTTCTTTGGGTAATTTAGAACCAATTTCTGTTAACTTCGGACCAACATCTTGGCCTTCATTGCCCACCTGATGGCAAACATTACAGGATCTTTTGAAAACTGCTGCACCATTTCTGGTATTTCCTGTTAAAGTGAGTAATTCATTTAACGTTATTGACGATTTTTGATTGATATTCTTTACTGCTTCAGGTAAAAAAGTTAAGGATTCATCATAAACAGCTTTACGTCTGCTTCCTTTTAGTCCGGAAACAAAATAGCTAATAAGTTCTGCAGGTGCCTTTTTTGTACGTAATAACTCTAAGGCACGATCTTCACCAGAACGACTTTTTCCTATCATTTCAGCTGCTTTTCCGCGGACTAAATTAGTTTGGTTATTCAACATCGTAATATTCTCTAATATTGAAATAGACTCGGAATTTCCAACACCTCCTAAGGCTGTTAATAAAGAGTTAATACGATTGTAATCAGAACCGTTCAACACCTTATTCAATGCAGAACTTCCTTTTAACTCCAATAATAATCTGGCTGCATCAACACCAATCTGTTCATTTGATTTTGCGATAAGCAATTCAACCAGGTTTGTAGTTTCACTTTGAAGTTCATACCTTCTGACCAAATCCACATATTCAACCTTTCCTGAAACAGCTTCTAAAACCTCCATTAAGGTTTTGTTTATCTGCGGAAATTGTTTTACATCTTTTGGATCCAGGTGACTTAAAACCAGACTTTTAAACTCAATATTTCCTGTCGGATTATCTGCAATCATTTTTGCAAGAGTCTTTGATTTATATGGTCCGGTTTGAAAGTCGAATGCTCTGAAATACCGTAATCTTGATTTGAGTTCAGTTTCATTATCAGAAGCCAGTTGTGCCAAGAGTGGCTGGGTCTTTTCAGTACGTGCCCGCCAAATAATATCTCTTCCTCCAGGATTGAGTAATGGAGTTTTATTTAACTTCAGATAGGCTTCAAAGAAACTATCCCATTGTTTATCGGCACCAATACCCAGTGCTTCTAAATACCATCTGTCTATGCCATCATGCTGAATGGCTAATTTAGCCCATAATTCAGGGGCTTCAGCGGATTTATTATGTCTTAATGCTAAGATTAATTCTCTTCTGACTTGCGGGTCTTGGTCACTAACCAATTTTTTAACTAGCGGAATAATATCCAATTTTAATTGTCTGGCAGCTCTTAAGCCTGTTATTCTGATATCAGGATTTGAATTTGTTATTGCCTCATTGATGTATTTCTTCCCCGATGGCATTTTCACTAATACCCAAAATGCTCTGGCTCGCATCCTTGGATTAGGTGAACCTCTCCATAGTTTTTCGAGTGAGGGAACTGCCTTTTTCCCCATTTCATGCAGGGCTAGCCATGCATGTCTTCTTACAGCAAGATTCGGATTCTGGAGTGCTATAATAGCTCCTTTTGGAGTGCTGTAATCCTGTTGCGTAATTTTATATTCTGAAACATCAGGAGCAATTCTGTAAATACGACCCCTTTGTAAATCTCCAACCCTGTGACCTCCAACTCCTGGATCGTACCAATCAGCAACAATAAGAGATCCATCCGGAGCAATACAAACATCCGAAGGACGGAACCACTGGTCTTTTTCTCCTTTTAAAATATTTAGTATTCCTGCGGTGTATCCAGCTCCATTCTTCTTTACAGGGTAGGAGCGGACCACATTCGGACCGGGATCTGAGTGAATTATTTGATTTTGAAAAGGCTCTGGGAGTAATGAACCTTCATAAAGTAAAATCCCTGTTGGAGAACCCGCTCCGGTTTGCAATAGATTTGGGACTACTCCGGGATCATTTAAATGCCAATGTCGAAGCGGAATAGAATCTTCAAGATTGGTTCTTTTTGCCTGCCAGCCTGCGCCGGTCAATTCATCTTTGTAACCATAGTTTCCATAATCCATAACATAGTTAATCCGCACACCACGGTTGCCATCATCATCATTATCGCTTTGCCAGATTGTACCATAACTATCTACAGCGAGCTCAAAATTATTTCGGAAATTATGTCCCAAACATTCTACATTTGAGCCATCCTGATCAGACCGGAAAACCATTCCCTCACGGTACTTTCCCGGTCCAATTTCATCCCCATCCTGATCTAACACAACCTGGTTATTTTTATCCTTTAAAGTTTGACCTGAATTGCCAAAGTTGAAATAAAGTTTGCCATCAGGTCCGAATGTAAAAGAATGCATACCATGGTCATGCTGCTCCCCGCCAATACCCTGGAAGAGTATTTCTTTGCGATCTGCTTTATCATCACCATTATCATCATGGAATATCCATACGTAGGGGCTTTGAGATATAATTACCTTGTTACCCAAAACTGATATTCCTAAGGGGGCATTTATTTCAGGACCCTGGTAAAATACCTTACTGCTTTCGAGTAGGCCATCTCCATCTTTATCCTCCAGGATTAAGATGCGGTCACCGTCTGTCCTTGGATTATTATTGTTGATTTTAAAACGATAATTATAAGCTTCGGTTACCCATACTCTACCGCGTTCGTCCACATCAATGTTTGTAGGATTTATTAATGTTGGCTCTGTTGCCATAGTTTGGATTTTCAAACCAGGGCTAATTACAAGGCCTTTTAAAGCATTTGAAGAAAGACGTTTCTGGGCTTCAGTTAACAAGGTATCAGAAAGGTTATAAACCTGTTTTGAACTTGCCGAAGTACAAGCCTCAATAAGCATTGAGCTTGATATTGCCAACAATATCATGATAACTAAAAAAAGATTTTTCTTCATGGCTTTGCTTTATTGCTTGATCATAATTTTGCGGTATTCTACTTTCATTGGTGGCCCAACATGAACCTGCATTCCTAACATACCGTTAGACTTTCCATTAACTAGGTCATTATCCGTAACTTCACTCATCAATACTCCATTGATATAGTGTTTTAAAGTATTGCCTTTTGCTAGCAGACGGCAGGTATTCCAGTCTTCACTTTTTATTTTTTGTAATAAGGCATCAGATTCACCTAAAGAACCTGCAACAGTTAAATCAGTCCATGCATTATTTTTAATTTTTGACTGTACTGAATTAATAGATTTTTCTACATTTTGAGCATTTATTACCGTTTTTTGCCCTCTGTAGGCTAAGGTAGTTCTTCCACGCTCTTCATAGTTTTGGCCGGTATAACGGTTTGCACCATCAATATCTAACTGATAACCTTTTAATGCAAAGGGGATATCTTTAAGCTCTTCACTCCGGTAATTTATTCCGCTATTGCCAGCCTGTGTGATTTTGAACTCTAAAGTAAGTTCAAAATCACCTGGCATTCCACCCCGCCAAATCAAAAATGAATTACGTTTAAGTAAGGTAGCTGGCGTTATTTCTCCAACAATATTACCGTTTTCAACCCTCCAGTATGTCGGGTCACCTTCCCAACCCTTGAGGGTCTTACCATCAAAAATTTGAACGAAGCCTTTTTGTTTGGCCGCAGTAACATCTACCATTTTATAACCTGCAAGGATTATAAAAAGAGGGAGAATTCCCATTAATAAATACCCTTGAATTGAATTATATTTCTTGAACATGATCAATAGCTATAAAATGGATTAAAATTTAATGATAAGATATTCTGAAAACAAAATTGCTTAAATAGTTTTCCAGCTTCTTGAATTGGCAGAATCAATTACTGCTTCACATACTTTTTGAGTTTCCAGAGCTTCTTTAAAGGTTGGAGAGCAGGCCTCGCCGGTTTCAAGACATTTCAGAAAATCAGCAACCTGATGCACAAATGAATGTTCATAACCAATTGAAAGTCCTGGAACCCACCATTTGTCCATATAAGGCTGATCGCCATCAGTTACATGAATGGAACGCCATCCACGAACAATTGAATCATCAGCATGATCAAAATATTCCAGACGATTCAGGTCGTGCAGATCCCAGCGAATGGAAGCATGTTCACCATTTATTTCAAAAGTGTATAATGCCTTATGTCCCCTTGCATATCGTGTAGATTCAAACAGCCCCAGAGATCCGTTGTTGAAGTGACAATGAAAAATACAGGCATCGTCAATTCCTACTTTTTCCTTTTTACCAGTCAGCTGATGCATGCGTTCCTTTACAAAAGTTTCAGTGAGTGCAGAAACATCTTTAATTCCGCCGTTTAACCAAATGGCGGTATCAATACAATGTGCGAGCAGATCACCCGTAACACCGGAACCTGCAGCATCAACATCCAGGCGCCATAAACCTTCACCACCCTGAGGCAGATCAGCATTAATTGTCCAGTCTTGCAGGAAGTTAGCCCTGTAATGAAAAATTTTACCCAGTTTGCCTGAATCGACAATTTGTTTAGCTAAAGTGACGGCAGGAACACGGCGGTAATTATACCATACTGTATTCGCTACACCTGCTTTTTCAATCGCCTCCACCATCGCAAATCCTTCCGCTAAAGTCCGTGAAAGTGGTTTTTCGCATAGAATCATTTTGCCAGCAGCCGCCGCAGCGATAGCAATTTCGGCATGCATATTATTGGGTGCACAAATGTCAACCGCATCAATATCATTACGTGCAATCAACACTTTCCAATCTGTTTCAAATGATTCATAACCCCATTGTTCAGCAAATGCCTGAACTTTGTCCTTACTGCGGGAGCAAACTGCTTTTAAAACCGGACGATATTCCAGTTCAGGAAAAAAATCACCAACTCGTTTATAACCGTTTGAATGGGTCCGGCCCATAAAGCCACATCCAATTAACCCGATTCTTAATTCTTTTTTATTAGCCATCGTTATAATGTGAAAAATTAAAATTATTGATTAAGACCAGCTGTTCAAATTGCGAACTTTGATCATCGCAGCCAAAATATCATTCCATGTTTTTTGTTGCTCTAAGACAGCATTTGGGAACATGCAACCATCCCAACAGATGTGTTTAAAGGCTTTAGTCAATTCTCCGTTTTCATTCCTGAGCCAATGTCCGGCATCAATTGCAATATCCAATTTGCCATTAGGATCTGTAGCCTGGCAATGTCTACCGGTTTTATCATGTGAACCGGAACCATAAGCTGTTCCATCATTCTGGGCAACGTGAAAATCTAATGTCCATGGACGTAATGCTGCGGTTAATTTTTTTAGACCCTCTGTCAGTGCTTCGCGGTCATTCCACTGATAATCTAATGGTAAAATGCGATCTTCAGGTGAGTTATAGCCAAGGAGATATAAAAACGTGTGCGACATATCTGCCTGAAAACCAATATTCGGACGGTCAACAGCTTCCAGAGTATCCAGCATTGCTTTCCAGCTATGCATTCCTCCCCAGCAAATTTCACCTTCTGCAGCAAGTTTTTCGCCGTAATCAGCTGCCACATCACATGCTTCGCGGAAGGTTTGGGCAATCAGTTTGGTATTATTAACAGGATCTTTCGCCCAACTTTCAACCGAGCTGGCAGAATCAATACGGACTACACCATATGGGCGCACGCCCATTTCCTTAAGTTTCTGGCCATAAATACATGATTTACGTACCTGATCAACAAAATTTGCACGGTCTTCTTTGGAACCCATGGCAGGACCGCCCCAGATTGGCGCTACCAAACTTCCGATAACTAAATTATGTTTACTTACCTGATCAGCAAGTCTTTTAATACCATCCAAATCGTCTAAATTGATTGAAGGGTCAAAAAGACCAACGTCTACACCATCAAATTTGACACCATCCACTTCTGCAGCAGCAGTCATTTCAAGCATCTTGTCTAATGAAATTGGTGGTTCTGAATCAGGACCTTTGCCCACAATGCCAGGCCATGTAGCATTATGAAGTTTTGGATAATTATTGTCAGTCATATTTAGATTTTTTAATAGTTACAAAATAAGATCCGGGTTTTCCGGACCGAAATGTTTCAGTATAACAATCGGGTCGTTTTTTGAAGGATTGCTAATGATTACACCGTCTTTTGCCGCTTTTTCAGTCACAAAGAATTCATCATTGGTTAATTGTCCATATCGGATCAAAGACGGAGTTTCAATATCCCATACTCCAAATTTGCCATGCCCTTGCATTACGATCATGCCATAACAGGCATTATCCTTGATGGTTACTGTTTGTCCAGGTAAGACTGTCAATTCCTTTGCGCTAAAAGCTTCTGACAGGTAGCAGATCCAGTTTTCAATATATCCTTCAGATTCCATTTCAGCTACAGGCCTTACCGGTTTCGGAAGCATAAAGCGGGTCTCCAGAATATTTGGATTCACGTTCAAATCCCAGTCGATTACTTCCATTAACTGATCATAATCTCCGATTCTGTCCTTAGGCGTTCCATTCCAAAGTAATTCCTCAGGAATGATTGCCTCGTTGACAAGCGATTGATACATTGCGAAAACATCCGAGGCCTTTTGCGGCTCATAAGTACACATACTTCCGGGTGCGTGGAGCATTCCTGGGGGAACATCCCATCCTGTTCCGGGTTCAAGTTTAAATGCCTGAGAATAGGTAGTAAGTTTGTTGTCTCCTTTTGTAAAATTTACCAGGCATTCACGAATTTGTGCTTTGGTAGTTCCTGGGGCAATGCCAAAAAAAGTATAAGGAAAATCCCCGCCGTGGTTGTTTAGTTGCGGCGGGAAATAATAAGCTTCGGGTTTTCCCTTTTGACCTATTTTTGCAGCATGCTCATCGTTGTGATGAATATGATGGGGAAGGGGTCCCATATTATCGAAGAACTTGGAATACATTGGCCAGCTTTTGTGTTCATTCCAGAGACGATCTCCTATAATTTCACCTTGCAGCTCATCAATTGCATCTTTTAACAAAAATTGTTCGTCTTTTCCTCCTTCGTTGTAAACTACCGGACTTAAACCTTCATTTTTTCCTGTTAGAGGTCCGTTTTGTGCAGGTGTAGTCGAAGATAACCATCGTTCATCAATTCCTCCACGTTGTCCGCCGAGTACATAATAATCATCCGGGTGCAATTTGATTCTTCTTCCCGGTACGCAAAACGATCGGGGAACCCATGTTGGTGCAAGTCTGAGAATTCCTTTTCCTTGTTCTAATGCTTTCTTTGCTAAACTCATATTCTAATTAAAATTGTAATGCGGGCAAAAATTAATTGCCTAAATTATTGGTTGATACTTCTATTTCTAATTCATATTTTCTTTTTTCGCCGGGTGCAAGCATGATCAGTTCATTGAGCTGCCTTGCACGGCTTTGACCTATCGGTGGATTTGTACCTGGCTCCAGCCCCACAGTATATTCACCTTTCCCATAATGCAGCCAATTTGATAAGCATGGTAATTGCTTTTTCTTAAATCTTAAATTTAGGTTAAGTCCGTTTTTCGGATTTTCAAGTCCGCACCTGCAAACCCCAGCATCATCAGATTCGATGTCGATAAATGCTACTTCTTCTCCTGATCCACTATGTTCATCCAAAGGGGCAGGACAAGTATGAAAATCATTCCCCTCTCTGAATAGTTTATTTGGATTCCCTTCACGCGGAATCCATTTGCCATTCCAATGAATTTTAGTTCCCTCATCAACCAGGGGCCATCCAAAATTGCAGTGGTATAAAATCATATGAGGTGCATCTGTATTACCGCAGTTAATAACTTCATCTTCAATGCGAATGGTTGATTTACCCAAAGTTGCAGAGATAGTACGCCTTAATTCGAGTCTGTTTCCCAATGCTTGCGATTCCCTGATGATTCCGCTAATGCTCATTTCCATATTGCCCGAAACTGGATCAGGTTGTATAACCGAGATTAGTTCTGCCGGAGTGTTGCTTATGAGTCCATGCACTCCACGTTCGCCATATTCATCCTTCTCGGGGCCACCAACATGACTGAGTCCGCAGGTAACCATTAATCCACCACCAAAAGTTCTAAGCCAGTCGATTCCTTTATCAGCTAATGGCTGTGAATTGCTTGTTCCGGCATGGCTGATCCATGCAAGGCTATGTTCATTATAAAAGGCATCTGCAATATCCATTGCCCGGTCGATTACTATTTTGAAACGAAGACCTGACCCAGTATTAAACCAGGCAATACGCGTTCCCCGGCCAGCTCCATTATCCAGTACAGAACTTTCAATACCTCCCAGTTGAGCGGAATTAGAAATTTTATTATGCCAGGCAGCTTGTTTCAAAATTTAATCTCCTTGAATTGTGATTGACTTATTTACTTTTTGGTTTGTAGATCTGGTGATCTTTATTTGATCCTGAAATCAGGTAAGCCATTAGGTCTTTCAACTCTTCTTTGTTCAGTCCGTTAACCATACCTGGATACATGGATGATACATCAGAAACCCGGGTTCTTACCACTTCATTCTTAAGCACTTCTCGCAAAGTTTGCGGTGCGAATGGATTTTGAGAAATATAGTATTTTTCCGAATCCTCATTTTTAAGTCTGCCGGTTACCGAACCACCATTTTTTAAGTAAAAAGAAGTGTAAGCATATTGATCAGATATGACCTTGTTAGGCTCAAGGATAGATTCCAAAATGTCACGTGCAGAGAAACGAGTACCTAATTGTGTGAGAGCCGGGCCAACAGCGCCACCTTCACCTTTCATGTTGTGACAGGAAAGACAGCGGGTTGCACCAAATAGCATTTTGCCTTGCTCAAAATTTCTGTCTGTAGAGTCTTTTTGTATAAATTCAAGTGCTTCATCCATTTTCCAGTTTCTTCCCGGACCTTTAGGGCTACCCAGGCTAGCTAGTTTCATTCCGTTAGTGGTCAATAATTCATTGCCCGAGATCTTATTGTAATAATCGAATTGATCTTTTGGCAGATTAGCTAGCGCTGTTTTACGTGCTTTGTCTATAAATCCAATAAAGCTATTACCCCCATTATAACCAAATGCTGAATAATACCATTTGAAATACTTTTCCTTTAATGCTGTTGTCCATCCATTTTTTGCTTCACTTAATGCGGTTACATAATAGATTTGCTGTGCAGGAGGAGTTTTGGCTAACATACCTGCAATATCAAGTCCGTATTGAGGATTACGTAAAATCAGGTCTGAAGACTGCATAAAAGATTTTTGATCATCCACATCCTTTACCACCCCTTCGAGCAAAGCAATTGTTTTTTGAACGACGGATGGATCATCTAGAGCCACTAAAATCTTACTGAAAGATCGGTTCAATTCATTGCTTTTAGCTGGATAAAATTGATTCAGGTAAGTACTTAACTTATTTTTTTCGGCATCAAAAGGTTTTCCCATTCTCGAAATGATCAACTCATAGGCTCTTAAAACATCTATTTGCTGGGATTCGGGCAATGTATTGTAATTTATTTTCATAAGTGCGTTGATCATTCGGACTTGTAAACCTCTGTTTCCGGTTCTTGCCATTGCGATCATCGCCTGCGTAAGTATTTGAGGGTCTTTTTCTATAAATGCTTTTTCCTGCCATTGGTTAAGAGGCTGATGTTCCATGGCGATTCGAGCAGCATATCTGATGTATCGATCCTTATTTTTAAGGTTAGGCCAGGCCAGCGTCATGGCTTTTGCATTTGGACCAGTATGAAAGGTCTCCAATTGTCTTCTTAAATTGCGGGCCTGAAGCACATCAGGAGCAGTTTTTGTGATTAATGGAGCGTTTGGCAAAGTATTTTCGCCATAATAAACACGGTATAGATCTGAATCCAATCTTCGTCCGCCGGTTAAAAAATACATAGCCCCATCCGGTCCGATGATACCATCCGTTAGTGGAAGTGGTGCTCCTGAAATAAATTCTTCGGCTGTTGCTTTGTATGAAGATCCACTCGGACTTAGTTGAACGGCATAAATAATTCCAAAACTCCAGTCGAACGCAAACAGTCCCCTACGGTATTTTTCTGGGAACCGGGCGTTGTTCCCGCTAAAAAGACTAGTAGGAGAACCTTGGCCTATATTTAATATTGCAGGTAGGTTGTCTGGATAAGCAGGCGACCATTTACTGTTTCCAGTACGCCAGCCAAATTCACTTCCACTGGTTGAATGACTGATTCGGGTTGGAC
>JBIIRT010000092.1:0-10598 GCA_044341405.1 Daejeonella sp.
TTAATAGCATCAGGTGCAGCGGCGGCATTTATTCGTTTTTCTCTATTATTTTTAAGGTACTCATGGTCTCGTCGTACCTCCTCGGCATGCTACTTTTCTGCTGCAGGAAAAGTAGAGAGAATAATTATGAGCTAAGAATTTGATCTTTTATTTTACAATTTAAAGTTCCCCGGACACTAGTGATTTAAAAATAAGTTAAATACGAAGAGAAATCCCATAGTTAAAAGCAAAGCCTTAAATCAACAGATTTCTCCACACCATAAATTCTGGACTTAAGAAGAAAGTACTGCCGCTGTGCTCGAAATGACGGGCAGTAAAAAACCGTCTCATTTTCTTAAATCAGGATATGAAAATGTATAGCATCCCGCCTGGGGAGCTTACGCTGTTACTGCCGGAAATGATTCAAAGTTTTTGTGAGACTACTTGATCAAACCGTGATTCTGATCAAAATTCAAATAGATGCTTTTCTGCATGATAGGAAGAGCGCACCAGAGGGCCACTCTCTATATATCTGAATCCCATCTCAAGTCCGCGGACTTTATATTTCGCGAATTGATCAGGAGTGATCCAGTCTACAACCGGATGATGATTTCTACTTGGCTGAAGGTATTGTCCCAAAGTAAGAATATGTACTCCTGCTTTAAGCAGATCCGCCATTGCTTCATAAACATCCTCTTCAGTTTCACCTAAGCCGAGCATAATGCCTGATTTAGTGCGTAAACCAGCTTCATTAATGCGACGAAGGCATTCTAAGCTACGATCATATTTGGCTTGAATTCTTACTTCTTTTGTTAAGCGGCGCACGGTCTCAAGGTTATGTGAAACTACCTCCGGTCTGGTTGCAAGTAACCTGTCAAGATTTTCCCAAATGCCTCTAAAGTCTGGAATAAGGGTTTCAAGCGTAGTTTCAGGACTTTCTTTACGTATGGTATTTATAGTTTCAGCCCAAATTGTAGATCCGCCATCTTTTAAATCATCGCGATCTACAGAAGTGATTACACAATGTTTCACCTGCATTAAACGCACAGAATTAGCCACACGATTGGGCTCATCCGTATCTACAGCAAGAGGTCTCCCGGTAGCAACCGCACAAAAAGAACAGGAGCGGGTACAGATATTTCCCAGGATCATAAATGTAGCAGTTCCGGCACCCCAACACTCACCCATGTTCGGACAATTACCGCTTTCGCAAATAGTATGAAGCTTGTGAGTATCCACTAGGCCTCTTACATGAGCATATTCCTTCCCAACCGGAAGCTTAACACGCAGCCAGTCGGGCTTACGTTGCATTTGATTAACTGGAATAACCGGTAGTTCAATCATGATGCAAAAGTAAAGAATTTTAACAAGAATTTTGGCGGGATGAACCTAAACCGATTTTTTGACATTAAACTGTTTTTAATTCAGGGGTTTTTAATCCGTGTTAAGGATAATCAACAATTTAGTTATTTTTGATGTAAGAATTCAAAAAATGGCAACAATAGAAACGATCTACCAGGGCGAATTAAGAACTCAGGCGACACATGTTTATTCAGGCAATAAAATCATTACCGACGCACCCCTTGATAATCAGGGCAAAGCAGAGGCATTTTCACCTACTGATTTGATGTCTGCCTCTTTGGGTAGCTGCATGCTCACTATCATGGGTATAGCCGCAAGGGAACATGGTATTGACATTGATGGAAGCAGTTGTTCGATTACTAAAGTAATGGCAGCAGATCCGAGAAGGGTAAGTGAAATACAAATAACATTCAATTTCCCGGATATACTTTACACTGAAAAGCAGCGTGTACTATTAGAAAGATCAGCAAGAAATTGCCCGGTTGCCAAGAGTCTGCACCCGGATTTGATTCAGAATATTGTCTTTAATTTTAAAGATTAAACGAATTCAGCTTTCAGCTTTAACCTTTGGGCTTTTAGCTTGTAATAGGCTTTCAACTTAACTAATTTGCTGTGCTAAGTCTTCTGCAGATATTTCGCTATGGGATGTTTCATAGACACATTCCCCACCCTTGATCAGAAGAAGTTGTGGAGATTCATGATATACATTAAATGTACTTGCAATTGCATTTGAGATATCCCGGTAACTAATCAGATCGAGATAATACAATGTAGTTCCTTCAGGTATTTCAGCCCAGTCGTACTCAAATCTTTTTTTTGCCATCATACTGACCGAACATCGGGTGCTATGCTTAAATATCACACTATATCCTTCAGCGTTAATGATATCTTGTAATTGCTCCTGTTTATTAAGTTCAATCCATTTCATAATTCTAGTACTTATTTACTGGCAGACAAAATTACCACAAAACAAGACTACGGAAGTCAGACGCTGGTAAAATTGAAGATTTCGTGAAATTTTAGGATTAGCGCCTTGATTTTGGATAAGAACCATAAGCTGGGCACAGTTTGGAAGAACATGCCTGTAATACAGTTGTGGCTATAAATAAGGCTATTACGCCTATAATTACTTTTTTCATGCTTATAGCTTTTTTTAAAATTATTGATTTTATTTCAATAATCAAATAAATATTTATTGAATGGCATCAGCCTGCACATTTGCCATTATAATTGCAGTGACTGCTGCCTCTTCACCTTTATTCCCATGCTTTCCACCTGATCTGTCTTTTGCCTGTTGCTGATTATCTGTAGTAAGTACGCCAAAGATGACAGGTTTGTTATGTTTAATTGAAACATTGACAAGTCCGTTTGCAACAGCATTACAAATAAAGGTAAAGTGTGGCGTTTCACCCTGCACTACACAGCCCAAACAAATTACCGCATCGAGCATTTTAGAAGAGAGTAAAATATCAGCGCCACTGCTTAATTCGAAACTACCGGGAACCTGAACTGAACAAATATTTTCTTCAAGAACGCCATTTTTTAAAAGTGCAGACCAAGCTCCATGATACAAGGCGCCAGTGATTTCTGCATTCCACTGAGCAACCACAATACCTATTTTGAAAGCTTTACCTGAAGGGATTTCTACATGTGAAAAATCCGACAGACTTTTTAATATGCTGGCCATGCTCTTAGATAATAAATGGCTGATACTTGCAACATGCAGTATCAACCTTTAACTATTTTACTTATAATCTTGCTTCAGACCGTGCGATATAGGCATCCACTGAGGCTGCTTCTACACTCTCAGGAAAATCTGTCTTGATTTTCTTGTAGGTTTCAACCGCTGATTCGAACTCTTTTTGTTCTTCGTAAACTAGTCCTAATTTTTTTAGAAACAACGGACTAGTAAAGGTGTTTTTATTTTTCTCAGCAGCTTTCTTGTAAAAAGTAATGGCTTTGTTATACTCCTTTAACTCACTGTAAGCATCTCCGAGCATTCCAAGTACTAGAGGATCAATCACAGGGCTACCTGTACTGCTGTATCTGCCAAGAGCATCAACAGCTTTTTGATATTCACCCTTTTGAAGGTAAAGACCCCCAAGATAAGCATTGGCTAAATTCGCAGATTTAGTGCTGGAATATTCATCAGCTATTTTTTCAAATCCGAGATATGAGCCGTCACCTTTTATTGCTCTGTCTTTTAGAGAGTCTATGGCCACATATTCTTCAGCCTTAAACATCTCGTTAGCTGCCTTTTCGGCCCGCGGAGCTAGGTAGAAGTTTTGGTAACCGAAATATAATAGCACTAAAGCAATAATTGCTCCACCTATCAGGGCTAAGCTTTTTGCATTTTCCTGAACGAATTTGTTCGTGTTTCCTAACTGATCGTCAGTTTCTGTTACGATATCTTTTTGATCTTTTGACATTTGTATATTAAAAGTTGTAAACCGTTTCACTAAATCCAATTCCGCAAAAATACATTTTTCGCACTAAGTATCAACTTTTAAATCAGAGAGATTGATTTTTTTTATTTGAGCATTAAAACAAACTGAAAAGACTAAATTTGTGGAAGCGCGTCTCAGCACAGACAATAACTATGTGGCTTCAAAAATTATCTGTTATTAATTTTAAGAATTATTCTGAAGCCGAGTTAAGTTTTTCAGATACAATCAATGCTTTTACCGGGAATAACGGAGCAGGGAAAACGAACCTGCTTGATGCAATTCATTACCTATCGCTTTGCAAAAGCTATTTCAACCCGATAGACAGTCAGCAGATTAGACAAGGTGAAGATCTTTTTATGATTCAGGGCACTTTCAGTAAAAACGATTCAGATGAGGTGATTTACTGTGGATTGAAGCGTAATCAAAAAAAGAAATTCAAGCGTAATAAAAAAGAGTATCAGCGCTTGGCCGACCATATAGGGCTCTTCCCATTGGTCATGATTTCCCCGAATGACATCAGCCTGATTATTGAGGGAAGTGAAGAACGCAGAAAGTTCATAGATAATGTAATATCCCAAACTGACAGTCTCTACCTGGATGAACTTATCAATTATAACCGTAATCTGATGAATAGAAATGCTCTGCTAAGGCAGATAGCAGTTTCAGGCAATTTTGATGCAGCGCTTTTAGAGATTTATGACGATCAGCTTATTCTTTCTGGCAATAAGATTTTCGAGAAACGTAAAGCCTTTATGGAGATATTTACTGAAATCTTCAATAAACACTATCAATATCTGAGTGAAGATGCCGAACAAGTTGAGCTAGTTTACGATTCACCGCTGCTTCAGGCAGATTTTTCTACTATTCTAAAAAGAAATTTTGAGCGTGACCGGATAATTGAGCGTACCTCCAGCGGGATTCATAAAGACGAGCTCAATTTTAGTATTCATGGCATGACGATGAAAAAATTTGGTTCCCAGGGTCAACAAAAATCTTTTCTGATTGCTTTAAAACTTGCCCAATACACTTTTTTACACCAACAAAAGGGATTTGAACCTTTACTATTGTTGGATGATATTTTTGATAAACTGGATGATGCCAGAACCACCAAGCTAATGAAAATGGTATCTGATAAGGATTTTGGGCAAATCTTTATTACTGATACAAGCAGGGATCGAATTGAGAATATTTTTTTAAAACTGGATGTTCCGATTACTATTTTTGATATCGAAAAAGGGTATATTACTAACTGATAATCCTTCAATCATATCAGATTTTATTCGATTTAAAACAAGGATTCAATAGTCTTGTACATATGAGCCGTACCAACGATAAGCCGCTTAAAGAGGCGATAGAACAATTGCTGCAGGTTTACAAACTGAGGAGAAAGTTTGATGAAACCTCTTTGATTGTTGCATGGCCTGAAATGATGGGAAAAGCAGTTGCGAATCGTACTAAGGATATCTTTATTCGCGACCGAAAGTTATTTATAAGGCTTGAATCAGCGGTGATTAAAAATGAATTATTGATGATGCGTAGCAATATTATAGAGAAGATGAATGAACGCGCTGGGAGTAGTATTATCGATGAAATAATTTTTCTATAAAAGTATTTCTGGCAAGAAATCGTTGTCATTCCAGCGACAGCTGGAACCTCCTAAGGCAAAGTTTATTTTAAAAGGTGCTGTATTTCATCGGAAGATAAAGCCTGCTTACGAACCCTTCTTTTCGATGTAGTTTTTTACCATTAGGTAATACAAAACTGTCATAAAAAAGGCGATTGAGAATGCCTTCAGAATAAATAAATAATCTACATTCTGATCCCAGCCACCCAGGTAAGAAACAGTTGCGGGTATAATGAGCATCACCAGAAAGAATATCAGGAAGCGAGCTTGAAGAATTTTCATTGCAGAGGGTATTTATATTGTCACCCTGTACTAGTACAGGGTGACAGTATAATGAGCATTAAAAACGCTCGAATGCCGTAAAGAAGAAACGGCCTTCAATTTCAGCATTGTCGTCTGAATCAGATCCATGGATTGCATTTGCATCTATAGATTTTGCATACTTGTTACGGATTGTGCCAGCTTCTGCTTTGGTTGGGTCAGTTGCCCCAATCAGCTTACGAAAATCCTCAACAGCATTATCCTTCTCCAGAATTGCAGCTACAATTGGTCCGGATGACATAAAATCAACCAAATCTTTGTAAAAAGGACGTTCACTATGTACTGCATAGAATTGTCCGGCAATATCTTTACTCAATCGGGTGTATTTTAAAGCAATCACTTTAAAACCACCTTTGATAATATCATCCAAAATTGCTCCGGTGTGGCCATTGGCTACAGCATCGGGCTTAATCATTGTAAAAGTTCTGTTTGTTGCCATCTTAGTTAATCAAAATTGCTGCAAAAGTACTGCTAATTAATCAAACGCTAAAGGATTTTAAAAAATCAGCATCCGCAAATCAGTTATTTTAATAACTTTGCATTTCTTTTTACCATAAATGTTAGAATTAACCTCCCTTAAAGAGTTTTTAGCTGTACCAAGGCACATTGTAATCACTACACATCCTAAGCCGGATGGTGATGCTATGGGTTCTTCTTTAGGGTTGTACGCTTACCTTATACTCAAGGGTCATCAGGTAAGTGTCATTACTCCAACAGATTATCCTACATTTTTAGCCTGGCTACCAAATAATTCTCATGTAATTATTTATACCGAAAAGACTGAACAATCACAGCAATTAATTGCGTCGGCTGATCTTATCTTCTGCCTTGATTTTAATTCTCTGGTGCGTATAAACGAGATGGGAACCTATGTGCGTGATTCGACAGCAAAAAAGGTTATGATCGATCATCATCTTGAACCGGAGGGCTTTGAAGATTACCGTTTATGGACAACCGGTGCATGTGCTACCGCTCAGTTAGTTTATGAGTTTATTGTGAATGTAATGGGTGATCGAACTTTGCTAAATCAAGCTATTGCCAGCTGCCTCTACACTGGAATAATGACTGATACAGGTTCTTTTAGATTCCGTTCAACTACGTCTAATGTACACCGAATTGTAGCCGACTTGATTGATTGTGGTGCTGATAATACCCTGATTCACCAAATGGTATATGATGATTTTTCAGAAACCAGATTACGTTTCCTTGGGCATTGTTTATTGAATAAGCTTGAAGTACTAGACGAGTACAATTCGGCGATTATTGTGATCACACAACAAGAGCTTGATAAATATAAAATTTCAACCGGAGACACAGAAGGTATTGTAAATTACGCCCTATCTATAACCGGAATCCGGCTTGCAATTCTGATTATTGAACGTCAGGATATGGTTAAATTGTCTATCCGCTCGACGGGTGATTTCCCCGCAAATGAATTATGTAAGAAATATTTCAATGGTGGAGGTCATAAAAATGCAGCCGGTGGTTTTTCGAATGAGAAAATAGATGCGGTTAGAGAAAAATTTGATACGATATTACCAGAATATAAATCGCAATTGATTCATTAACCTCAATGTTGACTTAGAATTAATTTAATAACAGTAAAAAACAATTTATAAACAGTAAGGAAGCTATCAGATACCAATGGTGTAAATAAAAATTTTCATCTCCTGATTGATTCAATTAAAAAACAATGTATATTTCAAAACAATAGAAAAACCAAATGAAAAAATTAGTAATAGTATTAGGGCTTGCAGTTACGGGATTAACGGCTTGCAACAATTTTAAAAAAGGTGAAGGAGATATGATGTACAAGATTCACACTGACAAATCTGGTGAAACAATTAAAGAAGGTGATTTTGTAGCATTTAAAGCAATTGAAAAAACTGAAGGTGATTCAGTTTTATACAGTTCTTATGATTATGATCGTGCTTCTTTATTGGTTAAAGAAAAATCCGTCTTCAAAGGGGATCTTTATGCTGCTCTTGGTTTATTAAGTGAGGGTGATAGTGCAACATTTAAAATCAACATCGATTCAATGGTTCAAAAAATGGGGCGCCCACAACCTTCAGATACCACTAAAAAATACCTGATATACAATATCAAAATTGACAAAGTAATTCCAAAGGGTACATTAAATGATAGTCTTTTCCGTGTCAAAATCGACGAGTTCCTGAAAGCAGAAATGGAGCAGGCAAAAACAACAGAAGCTAATAAACTTAAAGCTTATGTTAGCGCGAAAAGCTTGAAAACTAAAGTAACTACTTCTGGCCTTAACTATGTAATCTCTAAAGAAGGTGCCGGAGCAAAGGCGAATCCTGGTGATACCGTAGTTGTAAATTACACCGGTATGTTTTTAAGTGGTAAAATATTTGACAGCAGTCTTGCGGAAGTAGCAAAGAAAAACGGCACTTTCAATCCTCAACGTCCTTATGAGCCATTGAAACTTCCAGTAGGTTTGGGTGGTTCGATCCCGGGATTTGAAGAAGGTTTGATGCTTTTAAATAAAGGTGCTAAAGCGACAATCATTTTACCATCAAAATTGGCTTATGGTGAGCAGGGAAATCAGGGAATACCTCCATATTCTCCTTTGGTCTTCGAATTGGATATCGTAAATATTATTCCGGGAACAGCTCCTGTAGCTGCTGTAGCTCCTCAGAAATAATTAAGAGTTTATAAAAATGAAAAGCCCTTTCTGAATTTTCAGAAAGGGCTTTTTTATTTAAGGGTGAAAGAATGTAGCCGTCATTTCGAACACAGCGGTAGTGTTTTCTTTTTAATCTTGTAATTCGTGTTGTGGAGAAATCTGTTGATTGGGAGCTGCCAGACTGAATGAGATTTCTCTTCGCGGTTAAAATATTTTTAAATACAGCAATCCATTTCGCTCATCGAAATGACGGATCATTTAGAAACCCCCATCTCCAAAGCAAGAAATTTCCCGGTATGGCTATTTTTGACTTTAACCAGCTCTTCGGGTGTCCCTTCAAACAGTATTTGTCCGCCACCCGAACCACCTTCCGGGCCAAGATCAATAACCCAATCGGCTAATTTGATTACATCCAGATTGTGCTCAATTACCAGTATTGTATTTCCATGGTCAACCAAGCGGTTTAAAACACCCAAAAGCACATTGATATCTTCAAAATGCAGACCGGTTGTAGGTTCATCTAGGATATAAAATGTATTGCCTGTATCTTTTTTTGAAAGCTCTGTTGCTAATTTAACACGTTGTGCTTCTCCTCCTGATAAGGTTGTGGATGATTGACCGAGACGAATATATCCCAATCCTACTTCCTGCAGGGTTTTAATTTTACGATAAATTGCTGGTATCGGTTCAAAAAAAGCTACTGCATCTTCAATACTCATATCCAGTACATCACTGATTGATTTACCTCGGTAACGGACTTCAAGTGTCTCGCGGTTGTACCGCTTGCCATTGCATTCTTCACAGGGTACTTGTACATCAGGTAAAAAATTCATTTCGATGAGTTTCATGCCAGCACCCTGGCAAGTCTCACATCGCCCACCTTTCACGTTGAAAGAAAATCTACCCGGTTTGTACCCCCTGATTTTGGCTTCAGGGAGCATGACATATAAATTGCGAATATCTGAAAATACGCCTGTGTAGGTTGAGGGATTAGACCGCGGAGTACGACCAATTGGTGTTTGATCGATTTCAATTACTTTATCAATGTACTCAATGCCCTCAATTTTTTTGTAGGGCATTGGTTTTTTCTTTGCTCTAAAAAAGTGATGATTAAGAATAGGATAGAGCGTTTCTGCAATTAAAGTTGATTTTCCACTTCCTGAAACACCGGTTACGCAAATCAATTTTGCGAGAGGAAATTCTACAGACACATCCTGAAGGTTATTGCCGCTTGCATTTTTTATGGCCAGAGATTTTCCATTACCTGACCTTCGTTTCGCTGGAATAGCAATCTCTTTTCTTCCACTGAGGTAATCATTTGTCAGGGTTTTAGCTTTTGCGAACTCTTTCGGACTTCCTTCGCCAACAACTTCGCCCCCATGTTCTCCGGCAGCAGGACCCATATCTATCACATGATCTGCCTGCATAATCATGTCCTTATCATGTTCTACAACCAGAACAGTATTGCCTATATCCCGCAGGTTTTTCAATGCTGAGATCAGACGTGCATTATCCCGCTGATGCAATCCAATACTTGGTTCATCAAGAATGTAAAGAACGTTCACCAATTGGGATCCGATTTGAGTAGCCAGCCGGATGCGCTGGGCTTCTCCTCCAGACAATGTTTTGGCGGTTCTGTCTAAAGTCAGGTAGTTTAAGCCTACATCTAGCAGGAAACCTATTCTTGAACGAATTTCTTTTAATATTTCGCGGGCAATGGTATTCTGGCGCTCATTTAACCGTGATTCTAGCTCGTTAAACCACCCTGAAAGTTGTGAAATATCCATACAAGCAAGCTCATAAATATTTTTTTCATCAACCTTAATATGAAGAGACTCTATTTTAAGTCTCGCACCGTGACATTCAGGGCAGGTTTTTAGTACCCGGTAACTTTCAAGATCTTCACCAACTTCATCGCCCCGGCGTTCAGTTTGTTCTTCCAGCATTTTGATTATTCCATCAAAGGAGATCTGGTAATTTTGAACATTCCATTTATTGTATTCAACCGGTACTGTAATGATATCCTGTGATCCATTTAAAATAATCTCAAGAATTTCTTCGGGAAATTTATCAAGTGGAGTAGAAAGAGAGAAGTTGTATTTTTTTGCTAGTGCTTTTAAGATTTGGAATACCCAGGTCTCACGGTATTCGCCAAGTGGAGCAAGTCCGCCCTGCATAATACTAAGCTTTGGATTCGGGATAACCGAATTTCGGTCAA
>JBIIRT010000200.1:0-3143 GCA_044341405.1 Daejeonella sp.
TATCCTTATTTACTTCAGCAAATAATGCCAAAACCAGGCAAGAAGATGATCAGCTGACCCAATATATCAATTATATTGTTGGTGGAGGAAGTACCAATGTATATAGAAATCAGGAACTATATGACACTAATAGAAACTCTAACATAAATACGAATCTATCTTACAATGAGCCACTTAGCTTAAAATCAAATCTTGAGTTTAACTATAATCATAGTACCACAACCTATAAAAATGAACGGGAAACGTATGATATCAGTCCTGTAGGATTATCTGAATATAATACCAGCTTAAGTAATAATTTCGATTATTCATTCAGTACCAATAGGTTTGGAATGAATTATAGATTTAATGAGAAAAAATACAATTATTCATTCGGAATTAGCGCTCAGCCTAGTCTTCTGGAAGGTACATCAGTAGTAAATGGGGTAAGAACTTCAAACAGAAACACTGGCTTTAATTTTATTCCTTCTGCCCGGTATTCCTATAACTTCTCCCGAACCAGGGCGGTGAATGCATTTTACTTCGGACGGGCAAATGAGCCGACTTACATTCAATTACAACCAACTCCGGATATTTCAAATCCTCAATACCCGGTTTATGGAAATCCGAATCTCGGAGCTGAATTCTCTCATTTTCTTACTTTCAGGTACAATAATTTCAACTTTAATTCAGGTGATGTTTTATTTTTTAATGTCTCAGGAAACTTTACTGAAAATAAGATCGTTTCAAACATCATCAGATCCATGGATCCTGCAATAGGGTTAGTTCAGGAAACCCGGTATATCAATACCAATGGATATTATACGGGTAACGTATTCTACAATTACTCCAAACCTTTTCAGGAGAAGAAATACGTGTTCTCATTCAATGGTTCTGCTAATTATATCAACAATATTTCATATACAGATAACATAAAGAATACAGGGAAAAATTGGATTTTTTCGCAGGGACTGAACATGCAGATCAACCCAAATAAAAATCTTGAATTAAATCCAGGGTTAAGATATAACCTGAATACCAATACGAATGATGCAATAACAAATACCAATACTAAGGTTTCAACCTACTCTCTGAATTTCAATAGCAGAGTTTTCTTTCTCAAAACCTGGCTTATAGGATCCGATATCAGTAAATCCTTTAATGATGGGTATAGTAGCTCTTTAGCGGTTAATCCATTTATCATCAATACTTACCTAGAAAAGCAATTCTTTAAAGATAAACGGGCTTCATTAAGATTTCAAGGATTTGACTTGCTTAACGAGAATACCAGCGTTTCCCGATCAGTTACAGGAAACGTCATTACTGATAGTCAGAATAATCGCTTATCAAGATATTTTATGCTAAGTTTTACTATGAGAATTCAAAAGTTTAGCGGAAAACAACCAGAACAACAACAAACAACTCCTGGTATGAGACCGGGTATGGGCGGACCCTGGGTGAGACCGGGAAGCTTTTGATATTTAAATCAAGCACTTAGAAAGCTGCCCCCCTCAAAGGGCGGCTTTTTTTATTTCTAAAATTTTATAAACGCAGGAATCTCTATATTAGAATAGAAAAAAAGCTAAAATGGAAAGAAGGAAATTTATTTCGAAGGGTTTGGCGGCCGGTGCTATTATACCTGCTACCTATGCTACACTTCTGGCTTCGGAAGTAAAAGCAGAAGAAAGTATTGCTAAAACAGAAGCTGAGGCTAACAAAATGGCTGAAGATGACGGTATTGTCATTGAGCGCAGTGTTTCGGGAAGACCTCATGAGGGAAAAGTCCTGGCAGTAATTCAACCACATGTGGATGATAGCACTTTGTTTGCTGGTGGCACTATTGCTAAGTTAATCAGTGAGGGATATACTGGTTATCTAATTAGAACTACTAATGACGATGCAGCAGGAGCAGGAACTGATGGTGACAGAGTTTTGAATAACGAGCGGGATAATGACAAAGTAGCTCAGGTTCTGGGCTTAAAAAAAGTATATAATCTTGGTTACCGCAACCATAGGATGGATGAATATAATACTCAGGAAATAAAAGGTCGCCTCATATTCCTCTTCAGACTTTTGAAAGTGGATACGATCTTCAGTTATGACCCTTGGGGACACTACGAAGAAAATCCGGATCATTATGTTACTGCACAGGCTGTTGAAGCTGCAAGATGGATGTCGGGCAGTGTCGATTATCCAGAACAGCTGGATGCGGTAAAACCACATGCTGTTAATGAGCGCTATTATTTCGCTAGAGGCCCACAATTAGTAAACCGAATAGTTGATATCAGCAAACATATCGATAAGAAGGTTGAAAGTAATGTGGTAATCACTACTCAAGGCCCCGGAGGTAATAATGGCTCCTTAATTAAGAAAAGACTAGCTGAACAGGGGAAAAAATTACCAATACTTGGTGATACAGATGAATCGGCAGACTTTAATTATGTGAAGCATTTTGTACTCGATAAAGACTCTTTAACTCAAAGAGGTACTCCATCAGACCGCGAAGTAGGTAAAAAGTACGGATTGGAATGGGCTGAAGCTTACCACTATATCGGAAACCCGATTTCTGTTTTGCCCGATTATATTGAGAAAAATGCAGTGCCGAAATAAGAAGTATTACTAAAATGTAAGGCCCTGATTATTAAAATTATCAGGGCCTTATGATTTTTATTTCTTCAGGGCCTTCTTCATTGGATTATCTCCACTTGAAACTCCCCGTACACCAGAATTATTTTTAAAAAACTCAAATCTGCTTGGAAGGAATTGTCGTGGCCAATAATTATTATCTTCATCGATATCTGCAGTTTCACGAAGCGGATCAAGTACTATACTTTTTACCTCCTTAGTTTTAGCAAATACTTTAGAAACCTCTGATTCATTATGTCGCCATATTTCAGCCGGAATTCTATCAATTTCAGAGCTTCCATCTGTATAATTAAACTGGACAATTAAAGGCATCACTAAACCTCCGATATTTTTAAATTTAAGTTCATAAAAGTTTAAATTGCTGTTCAGCAATTCTTTTTCCTTTACACTTAATTTCGCCATAAATTCAGAGTAGACCTTTTCGTCATCAGGAGTAACACTAAATGGATTATAAGCGTTATAGAAGTCGCGGGTAGCGGGATCTGACTCGAGCACTGTTTTCGGATTATCTTTAATAT
>JBIIRT010000201.1:0-3122 GCA_044341405.1 Daejeonella sp.
GAAGCTTTGTAATTGGTTTTCAGTGAACTCAACATCCGGATTGCCTTCAGGATGAAAAATCGCAACAACCCTGCAGCCACTAAAATCCGGACTTGATGCACCGGAATTAATAATTTCTGTGTAAGCTGCACTATGAACCGAAAGCCCGATAACTCCAACTTTAATATCCTCCCGGGGAATAGCCTCTGCAACTTCTGAAGCGTGTATTCCAATACCTGCCCCTACTACCAGAGATTTCTTAAGAGGATCATGTGAATTACTTTTGTTCATTGTTAAATTCGATTTCTTTCATTCAGAAGCCCTGAAATAACTTGAATTTTAATACCCAAACCTCTGGCTCAACATTATTTTACCACCTTCATAATGCCACGCATTGTAAACGAGTGACCCGGGAACGTACAAACGAAAGGATACTCTCCCGCAGCAGCAGGAGCTGTAAATTTAATGACCTCCTTGCCACCACCCATTAACAGCTTAGTTGCAAAAAGCACCATATCACCTTCAGGAACATAATTCTTTGCAGCACCATTTTCTCCAAGTTCAATTGCCTTTTGCGAAACAATATCAACGGCTCCCGGTTTGGTTATTAAAAGGTTATGAGGCATCAAACCAAGATTCTCAACGCTAAGTTCTACCGGTTGATCTGCTTTTACAGTAAATTGTGACAATAATTTACCCTTGACCTTGAAACGCAACTCATCAGTAGCTTCAATGGTTAGAACCGCAACTTTATCATTTTGTAATTCAGGTCCCTTGCTATCAACAGGCACTGTACTTACCGGTGCTGCGGGCTTCGGAGCTTCAGTTTTATGTCCCTGATGACTTACGTCAGTATATCCTGGTACTTTCCAGAATTTTTCATATCCGGTTCTGAATTGCATGCCTGATACACTTGACTCGGACTTAGCCGGCTTAAAAGTGTCCTTGCCACTCCAAAAGAAATTTACCTTTTGAGCTGCCAGTCTTGCCTGATATTCCGGCGAACTAAGAACCTTTACAAGTAATGGCCGGTTTATTACGTTATGCTGCTGGTGTAACCAAAGAATTTCAAGCATCGGTAATGCATCTTCCTTTTTCTTAGGATCCAATTTAGCTACCCACTCCTGTGCTTTCTGAATCACTTCATCGGTATTTCTGGCACTGAGCTCAAGGCGAACTGCATGACGTATGCCATCAATAGGATGTCTAAACAATTCAAAAAGATTTTCAAGTGATTCACCATAAATCGAAACCGGCTTTTGTAATGGACGATCTGCAGCCACCATTCGGTAAATACGCCCATGCTCATGATCGCGATTTATATCTCTCAAGTTATAAGGAGAATGTGTAATTATTGCCTGATGCCAGTCTCCAAAGTATAGGGCACCATCAAATCCCACTACCCCATCACTCGGACGGAAATTAGGGTCTCCGGTATAATCTTTCCCTACTACACGTGGTGTTGCTTCTGAACTCGGAGCAAATGCAGGATTGTTTCCCGTAAAAATCAGGTTCCCAGCTTCTTCACCCTCTATAACACCCTCATCTAGGTAGTTTAGTTTATACCTTTTTATACCCTGAAATCCAATTACATTATAAACTAGGAAATTATTTTGGTACTCTTCAGGAAAATTTCCACTGGATAAGATTTGGCTTGAAGTATAAGGCCTGATCGTCTGTTTAAACAACGGACGCTTGTCAAAATCACCTTTATCAGTAGTTGATGTTACAGTACGCTTAAAATATACCTGAAAAGCCTTGCCTGTGGTTCCATCAGTTATGAATTGATTTCCCCATTTATCAAAACTAATCCCATGTGGATTAGGATTGTTATCAACTACAAGTGAAAAATCAAAGGTACGCGGATTAAATCGATACAAGCCTGATTCACCTGATTCAGCACTCTTGCGCCATGGAGTTTCAATATTTTCTAGGATAAAAATACCTCGCTGGTAGTAAATATTGCCATCCGGGCCATAAATCAAGTTATTGGCAGTATGATGAGTATCATCAGATCCCAATCCACCCAACATACGATACCTTACATCAGCAACACCATCTCCGTTAGTATCCTTAAGGAATAAAATATCAGGAGCAGAAACTACAATTACGCCCCCATTCCATAATTCAAAACCTGTGGGATTTGTAACATAAGCAAAGGTTGTGGCTTTATCTGCTACCCCATCTCCGTCCTCGTCTTTCAAGGTAACAATTCGATCCTTCATTGGTTTCATTGGCTCCCATTTCGGATAATCAGTCCATGCAGCAACCCATATCTGACCTTTAGTATCAATCTGGAGGGCTACTGGATTAGCGATCTCAGGAAACTTTTCTTCAGAAGCGAACACAGTAACTTTAAAATCTTTGGGTATGGACATGCGCTTGATCGCATCTTCAGCACTTATGTACTCAATATTTCGGGTAATGTGCGTTCCAACAGGATATGGCTCAGGAACATTACTGTCATCAACCTTAATATCTTTACCCTGTGCTCTGGCCCAAACACGTTTATCACGGTTGGCTGTCATCACCTCAAACATTTTCAATTCGTTTTGCAGCGTTACATGGTTTCCATCCTGTATGGTACGGGTGCCCCATACATCATTTCCGCTGGTTGAACGGTAGCGATTAAACCAATGCCAGTTTTTATCTACCACGGAGCTTCTTAGGGAATCCAAACCAATCTTGGCCATACTTACCTTTTTACCGAATAAGTTTTCAGTAATATAGAGTCCAACTCTTCGGTTTCCTTCATTATTCAGGTGAACTCCATTGATCGTCAAAGGCTGAGTTGTACTGTCATACATTTTCTGTGTAGCGCTGAACAGATCCAGAAAAGGAACACCCTTTTCTTTAGCTACCTGTGACATGGCAAGTGTATAGGCTGCTAAGCGGCGATTATTTTCTTTACCATCGGGTAAATTTTTGGAGTTCAGGTTTTCATGAGCAATAGGCGAGAAGAGCACTAAACGCGGCGCAGCCTTCTTATCATACTTTTGCTTCCGAGAGTAATCTATAAAAGCAATTAACTGCTTTTTAAACTCTGCAGGTTTATCGTCAAATGACTCATTATAACCAAAAAAGGCGAAGATAACGTTAGCACCCACATTTGTTAAATGCATGTCGCTATCTCCAAAACCTTC
>JBIIRT010000017.1:0-36350 GCA_044341405.1 Daejeonella sp.
ATGAACTGGCTGATGCGGTAGGGAAGAGGCTTGCTGAGTTAACTGAAGCTGAATGGGGGATGGTAACATCTGGCTGTGCAGCTGCACTTAAAATGGCAACCGCAGCTTGTGTTACAGGAGGTAACCCTGAGAAACTACATCGAATCCCTGACCTTAGCGGATTGGATAAAACAGAAGTCATTATACCTGCAGGATCATTCAGTGCCTACGATTTTGCAATTCAGAATATTGGGGTAAAGATCATCCGGGTTGAAACTATTGAAGAACTTAAGGAGGCAGTGGGACCAAAGACTGCGATGATCAAGCTTAGTGGGGGCAACCTGGTTCCCGGACCAATGAGTTTGGAAGCTATTGCTGCAGTCGCTAATCCTTTAAATATCCCGATTCTCGCCGACGCCGCTGCCGAAATTCTCACTATTCCGAATGTTCATTTGATGAATGGGGCAACGATGGTTGCCTACAGTGGAGGGAAAGCAATTTGCGGTCCGCAATGTGCCGGACTACTCCTTGGGCCAAAAAACATTTTGATGTCGGCATGGCAAGCCAGCTCACCACATCATGGCGCCGGTCGAGACAATAAAGTTGGTCGGGAGGAAACCCTTGGTATGCTGGCAGCAGTAGAAACCTGGGTGAAAATGGATCATGCTGCACGCGAAAAAAACTGGATGACTTGGGTGAATAGTATTGCCAAAAGAGTGTCGGTAATCGAAAGTGTAAAAACTACGATTCGTGAGCCTGAGGGAATCAATAACCGTAGTGCTTCTTTAAGTATTTCATGGGATCCTGCGAAATTGTATTTGAGCAGTGCAGAACTGATTCAGGAGCTGATTAGTTCGAAACCTAGAATCACAGTAGGTGGAGGAAGAAATGCCGAAACCGGAATGGCTTCGATTTCAATTAATGCTTCGCAAATGCAGCCTGGAGAGGATAAGATTGTTGGAGATAAAATCTTTGAATTACTTTCCAAGAAGAGAAGTCCGAAGACTGAAAAAGCGATGAAGGCGCCAAGTTCAAAAATAGGTGGCCGTTGGGACCTGGAAATAGATTATTTCAGCAGCAAAAGTGATCATATTCTATACCTAGAACAGGATGGAAACTGGCTGAAGGGTATCCATAAAACCGATTTCTCTGTACGTGAAGTTTCCGGAAGCATCGAAGGTAATGAAGTGAAATTTTTGAGTCCGGGCCGCAGACCGGCAGTCAGTTATACTTTTGCAGGTGCAATAAGCGGGGATACTATCTCAGGTAAGATCGATATGGGAGAATTCCTCACGGCAAATTTCACAGGTAAAAAGAAGACCAAAGATCCTGATAAAATACCAATTGTTTTTCCTGAGGGAAGACCGATGGGGAATTAGGATTCAGTTGTCAGTTATCTGTTGCCAGTTGTCAGTTGTCAGTTGTCTGGGGTATTAGTGCTTTGAAGATATTAATTTTTTAAACTGATTGTACTTTAAGCTTTAAGCTTTTGGCTTTTAGCTTTTGGCTTTTAGCTTTATGCTTTCTGCTTTCTGCTTTATTGCTGTAAAATAGCTTGAAGCTTTGTATCCAGCTTTGCAGGATCATTCATGTATTTCTCCAGATTGAACAACTTTACGTTTCTGAATTCTACCGGGTGACTTTCACTTTGCAAGGAAATATATCCTTCTTTTAATGCTTTTCCATCAACCTTAACCGCCGGGTCAAAATTTGAAACGCTTCCGCCACCAATTTGAGGTTTGGTATATTTAAAAACCTCTTTGCCTTCCAGGCGATGACTTACCAATGAGTCGCCTAACATGACAATCTCTGCTCTTACCCACTGGTCGCCGTGATAGGTTTTTGATGATGAATTAACGCAATGTGGCGTAAATAATTTTCCATCAATAAACACATTTGTTCCGGGAGTACATAAATTTAGTGTGCTTCTTTCATCTTTACCATTCCCGCCTAAAAACTGGGTTTCAAGAGAGATCGGGAAATCCTGATTCAGACCCATACTCTCAGGAGATTGCCCATGCAGCATTGCTCCACTGTTCCTGATCGCCCATCCTGGTCCGCCGGGAATCTGATCGCCTGTAAATCGGTATTCCACCACCAAAACGTAAGCTGAAAATGGTTTTTTATAAAATATATGTCCGTACCGGTCTTTCCATTCAGAATAGCCGTCGTATGAAACCTTCATGACTCCGTTTTCAACACGAAAGGTATTGGCATAATTATCATTGAGCGGATGGCCATTGATCTTAACTTTCCAATCTTTCAGGTCTTTGCCGTTGAATAGATTGGTCCAGCCTTTTTGGGCAAAACCTGTATTGTAGATAATTGAGAGGAAGAGGAATAAAACTATTTTTTTCATCTGTCTATTATTGTTTTTTAATGGTGATAAAGCCTGTCCGAACAGCTTGGCCGGGCGGGCGATCATGATTTATTGCCCTGTGGTTGCCCTGTGGTTGGTGTTATCACCAACCACTCTATCACCAACCACTCTATCACCAACCAATCTTTTACCAAGCACCTGAGAGCTAAGATAGTGAAATTAGGGTAGTCGTGGTAAGGATTTAAGTGGTCGGTGAGAACACCGACCACAGGGAAAATTGGACTATCTCGTATCTATAACGATTTCAGCATATACTCCACGACAGTCCATTTCAAACTCTAAATCCTGGACTGGTGGCCGATTGTAATGCCAATCGATACCACTTAATGCTGCGCCACGTTTTTGAATTTCGCTCACCATTATGGGGTGAATGTTATGGATGCTATACACCTGGGTTGCCGTAGAATCTGCCCAAGTAAAGCCAAGACCAGCCATTCGACGTTCCATCTCATTAAGCACCCAGTGTCCTTTTTTCAATAATCCCTCTTGAGATAGGTCGCCAAGACTAATACTGTGAGTACGATAATCACTCATACCCTCTGGAGCTTCAGCACTACCAGCAATTACAAAAGAGGGTTTTGCATTAGCATCAGGCATTGTATAAGTAAAAGCATGAATACTCGGACTCAATGGTTTAGTCAACTCCGGACAGACATTTGAGCGGGCTATGGGATTGTCACCACCCTCCTCGTAAATACCCCAGGCTTTTAAGGTGCCTATATAAATGTTATTAAAGTCAACAAAGCCTTGTTCGGTAAATGGCTCAGGTGAACGTAATTCGCAGGCTCCAAATGCAGCGAGCGGACGACCTATAGCATTGAGATGTTGTTGGATGCGTAAGAAGCCCTCTATTAGTGGCAGCGGCCGACTGAATCGTACTCGTTCTAATCTGTAACCATCCAGTGCCGCTATACCTGCAGAATACTGCCTTACACCCCGAAGATAACGATATGATCCAGGTTCAAAAATATTTGTATCAGACATATTTATTTACTTATTGCCCTGTGGTTGGTGTTATCACCAACCATCTGAGAGCTAAGATAGTAAAATTAAGGTTTAGTGGTCGGTGAGAACACCGACCACCAGACCTAGAATATAGAGTCCTGTTGCAGGCCTTAGCTATACCGCGTCAGAGAGCGAAGAGAACGTAAAGTCCCTGATCTTCATTGGTGGTATCAATGCATTGGTATTCGATTCACCACTTACTGTACGTTCAGGTTTACCGAGAGCTTCGAGATTGTTAAGCATAATAATCGGACTTTCATTGAACCTGAAATTTTTCACAGGGAATTTGATTTCCCCATTTTCAATATAGAAAGTACCATCACGCGTTAGTCCGGTAAGCAATACTGTCTGTGGATCCACACTGCGGATGTACCATAAACGGGTAACTAAAATACCTTTCTCGGTGCTTTTGATCAGATCTTCTAGAGACTGTTCTGTACCTGCCATGATCATTGCATCGGGTGCAGGGATAGCTTTTATGCCTTTTTTTTCTGCCCAATAGCGCGAATAAAACAGGTTTTTAATCACACCGTTCTCTATCCAGTTTATTTTTTCCTGCGGTCTTCCATCACCACTCCAGGTGCTGGTTGGCATTTCAGGATGGAAAGGATCTGAATAAATATTTACGCGCTCATCAACTAATTTCTCACCTAGTTTGGTTTTTCCGCCGGGCTTGCTCATAAAACTTCTTCCTTCATCCGCCTGACGGCCATCCATTCCAAAAAACAGGTTTTCTAGCAAGACTAGGGCAGCAGCAGGTTCAAGAATAACGGTGTATTTACCCGGTTCAAGAGCTCTCGCAGAGGCAGAACCAGCGGCTTTCATAGCCGCGGATGCAGTTGCCTTTTTAACATCTAGTTTGCTGAAATCATTGTACGATTTAGTGGCATAGCCTGAACCTTTTCCATCTTCTGTACGCAAGGTCACATTAAAGCTGACCCCGGTGGACGTATTATAGGCAAACAAACCTTTTGAATTCATCATCGCAGCATAGGAGGTATTGTTCTCCAAGAATCCTGCAGCATTAAGCTTATTATCCTTCGAGATCTGCAAACTCGCTGCAACGGCATCTGCGCGTTCCTTCGGACCCATATTCGCGGTTGCCTGTACAAATGTTGGGGATGTAGGATAGGTTTGCGGTCCAAGAAATGATACAAATTCAGGATTTTCGGGTGCGAGCATCGCTGTTTCTTCTGCCCTTCGGACTACCTTTTTCAGGGATTCATCATCAAACTCATTGATGGTGGCTACACCCAGTTTTTTCCCGAATGCTGAGGATACTACCAGGGTATTCTGGCTGATTCCTCCACTTGTAGAAACCGAATTGCGGGCATAACGTATATTTCCTGCATCAGAACCACTAAGGTTTACCTCACATTCATCTGCTTTGGAATAGCTGAGCACTTTCTTTAATAAAGCCTGTGCCTCTTCTTTACTTAATATTGACATGATCTTATCCTCAGATTTTTCTAGCTGTATTAATTACATTAACTCCATTAAAGCGTGTGGTAGCGCAACCATGAGATACCGCGCTTGTTTGCATCGGTTGTCCCTTACCATCAAAGAATGAACCCCCTAGACGATAATCACTTTCATCACACATATCACTACAGGCGTTCCAGAACTCCTGGGTATTGGCCTGATAGGCAACATCCTTGAGCATTCCAGCAATTTTACCTTCCTTAATTTCGTAATAAAGTTGTCCGCCGAACTGGAAATTATAACGCTGCTGATCGATAGAGAATGAACCATCTCCAATGATGTAAATTCCTTTTTCGACGTTTTTAATCAGGTCATCAATGCTTTTTTTCTGTTTTCCAGGCATCAGAGATACATTCGGCATACGTTGAAACTGAACACTGCTCCAATTATCTGCATAACAGCAACCCTGCGATTCATTCAGACCAACAATATGAGCCTGATCGCGGATAGCCTGATAATTTACCAGAATGCCATCCTTTATGATATCCCATTTTTTGGTGCCCACTCCTTCATCGTCATATCCAACAGCACCAAGAGATCCCGGCTGGGTTTTATCTCCCTGGATATTGACCAGTTCACTGCCGTATTTGAAATTCTTGGATTGCCACTTATCGAGTGTAAGGAAACTGGTTCCTGCGAAATTTGCTTCATAGCCCAATACACGATCCAGTTCTGTAGGGTGCCCTGAAGATTCATGGATCGTTAACCACAGGTGTGAAGGATCGAGAACAAGATCATATTTTCCTGCTTCAACCGACTTGGCAGTGACTTTCTGTCCCACCTGTTCTGCAGCAGATTTTGCATCTTCCAGCATATCATAACGGCCTTTGTATAGGGTTGTAATACCCTTTATTTTATGCTCGGGACCAGCCTGGAGGTATTCATAACCCATTCCCATTGGTGCACTTAATGCATTACGGGTTTCGAATTTACCTGATTTTGCGTCGATCTTGGTCAGGAAGAATGTTGGCCAGATACGGTGTACATCCTGATCGATGTAAGAACCATCGGTAGAGGCGAAATATTTTTGCTCATTTACCAGAAAGAGGATTGAATTGGCATAATTCGCTCCGCCTTTTAAAGCAGCATCGTTCACTGAAAGTAAAAGATCCACTTTTTCTTTCATAGGTACTTCAAATGCATTTTTTTCTATCGGGGCTTTCCAGCTTACTTCGCCATAGCCCTTTTGAGGAGCCAATTGTACAGGTTCTATTAACAAACGTGAGTTTTCTTTTGCAATTGCAACAGCGAGCTCCGCTGCTTTGGCGATGCTGTCGGTATCCATTTTGTCGGTTGCGGCAAAACCCCAACTGCCATTGGCAATTACTCTGACACCCATTCCGTAGCTTTCGGTGTTTACAATATTCTCAACTTTATCTTCACGGGTTACAACAAACTGGTTCAGATATCGCCCGATGCGGACATCCGTATAAGTAGCGCCACGCGATCTTGCAGCGTTCAGTGCTACATCGGCCATTCGCTTTTTCAATGCCGGATCGATCCGGTCTAATGCGGCATCCAGAGGGACATCGTTGCCCCAAACCGGAATTGAAGGCATCATGGCTGCTGAAGCACCCATGCCCGTCAGGTAAATAAAATCTCTTCTTTTCATCTAATTGGTAAGTTTAGAAATACCGCTCTAAGGCTTAAGAAATACTCAGAGACGGATTGGATTAGAATAAATATATTAAAATTTTTTTTCAGGGTTTATATTAATTTCAGATGCTCAATAGCGAAGAAAGTTACATTCCTGAAATATGATTTTTTTAAGAATCAGTAAAATGATTCGAAAATTAAAAAAAAAAATCGCATCCTGATTTTTAATTGCCCTGTGGTTGGTGTTATCACTAACCATCTGAGAGCTAAGACAGTAAAATTAGGGTAGTCGAAGGAAGAATTTAAGTGGTCGGTGATAACACCGACCACAGGACCGAATAGTCATCTGTTATCTGTGATATAGTACTAAATGTCAAATTTAGCAGTCATATTAATTGTCAATCCGATAGCAATCAACTGTCAACTGTCAATTGTCAACTGAATTTAGATTTTCCTTCCCGTATTAATCACATTTACCCCTTTAAACAAAGTTGTAGAACAACCATGAGATACTGCACTAACCTGACTTGGTTGCCCTTTGCCATCAAAGAAGGATCCGCCGGCACGGTAATCTTTCTCATCGCAAATGGCTGAGCAGGCATTCCAAAATTCCTGGGTATTTGCCTGATAAGCTACATCCTTTAATAGTCCGCCGATCTTTCCATCTTTTATCTCAAAGCAAAGTTGTCCGCTGAACTGGAAGTTATACCGCTGCTGATCAATTGAGTAGGAGTTACGTCCGAAGATGTAAATTCCTTTCTCAACGTTTTTGATCATATCCGCCGGACTAAGAGCCGCTTTACCAGGTTTCAAAGAAACATTAGGCATACGCTGGAATTGTACACTACTCCAGCTGTCGGCATAGCAGCAACCCTGTGATTCGGGCAGACCTAAAATATGTGCCTGATCGCGGATGGTTTGATAATTGACGAGAATTCCATCCTTAATAATATCCCAGTTTTTACATTTCACACCCTCATCGTCATATCCAACCGCCGCCAATGAGCCTTTCTGAGTTTTATCGGCTTCAAAATTCACAATATTGCTTCCAAAATTGAATTTCTTGCTTTCCCATTTATCCAGAGTAAGGAAACTTGTTCCGGCATAATTGGCTTCATAGCCGAGTACACGGTCGAGTTCTGAAGGATGACCTACAGATTCGTGAATAGTCAGGAACAAATTCGTAGGATCGATCACTAGATCATATTTTCCGGCTTCTACAGGTTTGGATCTCAGTTTTTCATCTACATGCCGGGTTGCAGTTGTCACATCCTCCAGCATATTGTAGCGATTTTTGTAGATCGTAAATAAACCGTCAATCTCCTCCTCTTTCTTTGGGATGAGGTATTCATAACCCATCCCCATTGGTGAACTGAGTGAATTCCTTGTTTCAAATTTCCCTGATTTCGGATCTATTTTAGTAACCGTAAACGTTGGCCACAGTCGGTGTACATCCTGATCAATATAGGAACCTTCGGTAGAAGCAAAGTACTTCTGTTCATTGACCAGGAAGAGGGATGAATTGATGTAATTAGCACCACCTTTCAAAGCGGCATCATTCACTGCAAGCAAAAGTTCAGTTTTCTCCTTGATCGGAATCTCAAAGGCATTTTTCTCGATCGGAGTTTTCCAGCTTACTTCACCATAACCCCTTTGAGGAGCAAGTTTTACAGGCTCAGTTAGCAATTTGGAATTCACTTTTGCGATCTGGACGGCAGTAGCTGCTGCACGTGCAATATTATCTTCAGTTAATTGATCGATAGAGGCAAAACCCCAGCTGCCATTCGCAATAACACGGATCCCCATGCCATAAGATTCAGTATTGCTGATATTCTCAACCCGGTTTTCACGGGTTGTTAGAAATTGATTCAGATATCTTCCAATCCTTACATCTGCATAACTTGCGCCTTTAGAACGCGCTGCATTCAATGCAATATCGGCTAATCGCTTTTTCAGGGCAGGATCTATCGGAATCAATGCCTCTTCCATCGCTATATCCCGGCCAAAGACTGGTACCGATTGTAGCATGGATGCTCCAACTCCAACTCCCGACAGGTATAGAAAATCTCTTCTTCTCACAACGATATTTTTTTAATTAAGGGTTAATATGGTTATGGATTAAACTGCATCAGAAAGAGAAGAGAAAGTAAAGTCGCGAATCTTCATTGGCGGAACAATCATGTTACCGTTACGTTCTGCTTTACCCAAAGCTTCCACATTATTCAACATAATAATCGGACTTTCATTGAACCTGAAGTTTTTGATAGGGAACATAATTTTTCCGTTTTCAATATAGAAAGTACCGTCGCGGGTCAGTCCGGTTAATAATAATGTTTGCGGATCTACACTTCGGATATACCAGAAACGGGTTACCAGAATTCCTTTTTCAGTACTTTTAATCAAGTCTTCCAATGATGCGGAGCCACCTTCCATGATAATTCTTCCTGCACCTGGGATTGCCTTCACGCCTTTTTTCTGAGCCCAGAAACGTGAATAACTCAGGTTTTTCACAACCCCTTTTTCTACCCAGCTGGTTCTTTCAACGGGAAGTCCGTCACCATTCCAGGTAGCACCAGGAAGTTCAGCATTAAATGGATCTGAATAAATATTGACCTGCTCATTGAACAACTGTTCGCCCAGACGTGTGCCACCACCTTTCTTGCTCATAAAGCTTCGGCCTTCTTCGGCACCACGGGCATCAAAGCCCCGAACCAGATTGGAAAGCATGTCGCTGGCTGCAAGCGGTTCCAAAATGACTGTGTATTTTCCAGGTTCTATTGCCCTGGCACCTGCAGAGCCATTCGCCTTACCTGCAGCAATTTTTGTTAATGCCAGCGTATCCAGTTTTGAGATATCATTAAAACTGTTGCTGACATATCCCGAACCGGTGCCTGCCTGATTTCTTGTGGTTACTGAGAATGATACATCCGTATCTTTATTGTAAGCATAAAGTCCTTTAGAATTCATGATCGCCCTGAAGCTGGTCGTGTTTTCAAGGAATCCGGCAGCTTCAAGATTTGCTGCTTTGGCTACCTCCAGACTTTTTCTGACTGCCTCAGCCCTGATATCAGGATTTATTGCAGCCGTTACCGGATTGTATGTTATAGACTCTGCAAAGGTTTTTGGTCCCTCAAGTGATACATATTCAGGGTTTGCCGGTGCCAGTTGAGCAAGTTCTTCAGATCTTCTGACCACCTTCTCAAGCGAGGCATCATCAAATTCATTGATCGTTGCTGAACCAGTTTTTTTGCCGAATGTGGAGCTAATCGCTAGCCCCATAGAACTCATATCCCCTGCAGTTGAAACCGCGTTGCGTGCATAGCGGATATTACCACCTTCACTACCATTTAGGCTAACTTCACACTCATCAGCTTTCGAAAAGCTCAATGCTTTTTTCAGAATTGCCTGAGCTTCTTCTTTACTTAATATGCTCATATCTTATATTTTTCTTGCTGTATTTATAACATTAACTCCATTAAATCGTGTGGTTGAACAACCATGTGAGACTGCATTCGACTGACTTGGTTGCCCTTTGCCATCATTGAAAGCACCACCTAAACGGTAATCACTTTCATCGCAAACTGCTCCGCAGGCATTCCAGAATTCCTGAGTATTCGACTGATAAGCCACATCCTTAAGCATTCCAACAATCTTACCTTCCTTGATTTCGTAGAACATTTGTCCGCCGAACTGAAAATTATACCGCTGCTGGTCAATAGAGAAAGATCCATCACCGATGATGTAAACTCCTTTTTCTACATTTTTGATCATGTCGTCAACACTCAGTTTCGCTTTTCCGGGTTCTAAGGAAATATTTGGCATCCTCTGGAATTGTACATCCTGCCAGCTTTGGGCATAGGAGCAGCCCTGTGATTCATTTAACCCAATCATATGTGCCTGATCACGCGTTGCCTGGAAATTGACCAAAATTCCATCTTTGACAATGTCCCACTTCTTACATGCTACACCTTCATCATCATATCCAACAGCACCCAAAGAACCTTTTTGTGTCTTATCAGCCACAACATTGACCAGATTATTTCCGAAATTGAATTTTTTGGAATTCATTCTTTCCAGACTTAAAAAGCTGGTGCCAGCGTAATTGGCTTCATATCCAAGTACGCGATCGAGCTCAGTAGGATGACCTACAGATTCGTGTATCGTTAGCCAGAGATGAGATGGATCGAGAACCATGTCGTATTTGCCCGGTTCAACAGATTTAGCCTTCATTTTCTCGTCCACATTTGCAGTAGCCGCTTTCACGTCTTCAAGTATGTCGTAACGATCTTTGTATCGGGTAACAATTCCTTTTACCTTACTGCTTTCTTTTGGTTCTAAATACTCATAGCCCATACCCATAGGGGTACTCAATGAGCGAATCGTATCGAATTTACCACTGCTTCGATCAATCTTAGTAACTGTGAAATTCGGGTAGATTCTATGAATATCCTGATCTATATAGGAACCATCTGTAGAAGCAAAATATTTTTGCTCATTGACAGCCAAAATAACCGAATTGACAAAACTGGCGCCGCCCTGCATCGCAATCGCATTGGTGCTAAGAAGAAGGTCTACTTTTTCTTTTACCGGCACTTCAAATGCATTTCGTTCGATTGGAGACTTCCAACTTACTTCTCCATAGCCTTTTTGAGGGGCAAGCTTTACAGGTTCTCCCTGAATTTTGGCGTTTGCTTTTGCTACAGCTACAGCCCTCTCGGCAAGTTTGGCAATATCTTCCTTTTCAACATTATTTGAAGAGGCAAATCCCCAGCAGCCATCTGCGATAACACGTATTCCAACTCCATAAGACTCGGTATTAGCAACACCCTGCACCCGGTTTTCGCGGGTAGAAACAAACTGGTTTAAATACCGGCCAATGCGAATATCTGCATAACTTGCGCCCTTTGAACGTGCAGCATTCAATGCTACATCTGCCAAAGCTTTTTTAATTCTGACATCCATGCCTTCCAAGGCTTGTGCCGGATCAATTGGATTACCCATCAGCGATAGTCCGGGTAGCATAAATGCACCGGCTCCCATTCCACTCAGGTAAAGAAATTCACTTCTTTTCAATATGTTGTCCTCCTGTAATTTGGTTAGTAGAATTAGTCCGAACTTGATTCGGAGTTATAATTTTTTGAAGTTAAAACTTTTTTGCTTCAAGCCATAAATATGTGCAAGAAAGTAAAAATAATATGTAGAAATATGCAGGTGGGATTTCACCCCGATAGAATCTTTCTGAAAAATTCTGTTCATTAAACTCTGAAAGTGATTTTTCCTCCAATTTGCTATTTTCCTTGATTTTCCTTACTGAATTTACAGATGTCCAGTCATTTTTTTCAAATACATAAAACCAGGTTTGAATTGAATCCGGAGTGTTTCCTGTTTTAAGTAAATTCCAGCCAATTTTTGTTGGCCAGAATGGGGCAGACCATTGGAATCCTAGAACTGGATCCTGGCTGAATTTTAACAACTCACCTTCAGAACTGGCTAGAGGGATAGAGTCAGAACTGGTTTCAATGATGATCGTTGTTTCCTGGTTTAGTATAGGCAAGGGGTTTTTTAAGGCCAGTAATGTGCTGATTTCTTTACTTTTTGCATGGTCTCCGATTAGTTTTGACCAGTATGCAGCATAGGATTTCAAATCATTATTCAATATCCAGGTATAGCTATCATTAATACTGCTCAGCAGGATTCTGCCTTTGCCAAATAATCTGCTGCTTACCAGTATGTTAGCTTTTTCATCACGTATCAGCGCCACATTCCCCTCATTTGGAAGTATTCTGATGGAGGCTGAAGATCCTAGCGTATTTTTTTTTGTATCGTAATCGTCCCAATTCAGACTGATCATTTTTTGATCTTCCCGAACGATAGATCTGGTCTCAAAAAAACCATAGAATAATCCTTTATCTTTAGGGATACTGTCTGCAGTCATAATTAGACCCATCCCTTTGCTTATTTGATTTTGCAAGGCCTGATTTTCCGCCCGGCTCATCGCCGATAATCCATTTACATCACTGATTAGCACGTCGAAATTTTCAAGAATAGAGGGCGTGATTCGATCAAGATTAATTCTTTTAGTATTTAAAAATTCGGTATTGAATTTGTTTTTGCTGATTGCTGAACGAACAACGATAGAATATTGATTTTCAAACAACCAGTTCTTCAGAAATTTATTTTCAAAATCAGGCGAGGATGATAGAATAAGAACTTTCAACGGATCCTGAGCTTGTACGAATATTGGTACTTTTTCATTCAGAACGGTGTCTTTATCAGTAATACCGATCAAGGAATAAACTGCTTTATCCAGATGTTTCGGAATGGTTTTTAGCCGAAAATTCTCTGATCTTCCTGCAGGAATATTTATTGAATCTAGATTTGTTCCGAGGCCATTTAGTATTATTTTTATTGGCTTATCAATGGTGTTCAGGTAATTCCCACTAAGTACAAGCTGCTCTCCTGATTTGATCGTATTGCTCCAATGTACTGATTGTAATCCTGAAGGAAGTGCAGAAGGGTGGAACAAAAGCTCCTTGCCCTCCATTAATTCTAATTCCTGAGCGTTAAGTCCGTATCCCAAAACGTGAAATTTAGAATACTGCTGATTCATAGCCAAAAAGCTCTCTAAATCAGGTATCAGTTTGACTGATCTCAAGCCCTTAGCGATCTCTGAGTTGGTAGTAAAGGCAGCTAGGGTTTTAAATTTTTCAAGACTGTCTTTTTGAAAGCCTTCTGTGATTAATGCGGCAGCATTTTCTTCCTTAAATTCTGCTTTCTTCTGATAACTAATCGGAATTGCTATAAAGATCAGGGCAATAACAGCAAAACAAACAGCAGTAACCCTCAGAATCAGGTTAGCTTTATTCTTTCGACGGATCTCTTTGAATAGAATAAATCCAAGTAGAATAAGTGCTGAAATGATGATATAGCTTTTATTCATTTTAAGGCCTGTTTCTATTTAAATTATTAAAGTACTCTTTCGAAAGTGCAGTACCGGGTCCGGTACTCTTCGCCTGTGGTACTTTCACCTCTTTCCTGATCATTTTGTGAAAGGCAGCTTCGACGCTAACAATATCTGCAAGCTTAGCGTTGCTACTAGTATTCATGATTCTCCTCAAGGCGGTTAGGGCGATCAGAAATTCTGCTGGTTGCGCAGAAGCCTTTTCAGTCAGTAAGGTTGCCGACTCCCGGAGGATTGTACTTTCCTGAAGACTCAATCTGTAGCCATTTTTCATACTTGCAAGTACTGAGGTGGCTCTTTTCAGTGTTATCTGACTATCCGGAGTTTTTGCTGAATTCCGTAATGCTAAAGGCTGAATAATTTTGTCAAGTTCGCCGCTCAGTCTCTTTTCTGCTTTAATTTGTGGGGCTTTGAATGCTGTTTTGGCGACATAAACCCTTGATTTTTGTTGCAGATCTTTTAGCAGCCGAAGGGCTTTGTATTCAAAAGGTAGCGCCTCTTCCGGTTTGTATGTTCTCAATCGTAATTCCGCACTCCACATTTCAGCTAGAGTTGCTTTCAGCTGGGCTTTCAGTTCGGGTTCAAAGAAGGTGGCATCTTCAGCAATATCATGTTTATGTGAATAACCCTCCAGCATTTTTTCGGCATTGCCAAAATCAGCAGCTTCATTTTCCGCATGCTCTTCGTGCTCTTCTCCAATTTCTTCATCTGTTTCTTCGCCAAGGAATTTACCGTAACGCATACGTAAAAGTTTTTGATCAACACCCAGGTCATTGCTACGGTTTTTAAACTCTTTTTCGCTATTCTGTTTCTTTTCTTTGATTAGCTTTTCAGTATCAATAATGATCTGCCGCTGGCTTCTGAAATATTCCGGTACAAGATTTACACCCGAAAGCATCCCATCCATACTCATCAGTTGGGCCGTATCTTGAATAGTTACTAAGTAAACATCCGAACGGCTTACCTGCTTTCGGCTATCTTTGGCATTGATGAAAAAATATAATTCATCTCCAGGAACCATTCCCATTGCTTCAAGATTCAAGATTTTTTTGAACTGATATTGCTTGTCGCCACCAAATGATGCAGCGAGATTGATCTTTTGCTCTTTAAACTGTACTCCCTCACCTTTACCCCGACTTATGGTTGCCGAAATAAATGCATCTTCAATCCCATAATCATCATTGATCTGCACGTTTAAAAGCGTATTTTTTGGTTCTCCAATGTCAATGCTGGTGTATTGTGCCGGACTTATAATCCTGATTACTGCCGCCTGGTCTTTTATTGTTTCAAGTTTATAGAGTTCCGATAGTTCACCGTCCATTTTCAGCTGATAAAATCCGGAACTGTCTATTCTCTTGTTAATGCCCCATTTTGTTTTTTCATTATTCAGGGAACGAAGACTAATATTTTGCGTGTCATTGAAAATGAATTCTATGCTTTTAACCGGCTGGTCAGTCTCGATTTCCCAGCTAAGAACGGAGTTTTCTTCTGGCCTTGCTGAAAATTGATTTTGTGTTCTGGGGGGCGTTCGGGTATATGCCGGCGGACTAATCCTTAGCTTGACTGATTCGATACCAGGGAGCAATGTCTCTTTTAGTTCAGGCAGATATGAAATTTTACCTGAGATCTCATCAATTTTATTTCTGTTAAGCAGATCAAACCGGCTTAAGATTAATGAAATGATCAGGGTAAAAATAAAAATAATGGTCGAAATCTTCAGGCGGTGATAGATTAAAGCAGGAGCTTCAAGTGAAATTAGTACAGGTTCAATCCTTTTGATCTGTAATTTCTCAAGGATATTAAGTGAATTTTCTGTTTTCAGAAATAGATCTGTGCTTTCCTCCAGCTGAGGATAGCTTTTGTTTAATGTTCTGGCAACTTCCTTCAGACTTAGATTCAATATCCCTGACCTTAGAGTTAGTCCGGTCAAAATTGGAATGAAAATTCCCGGAATCCACCAGAAAGAAATTTGCGAAAATTCAGACCAGACAAAGAAGTTCAGGATAGCGACAGATACTGCGATCAAGCTGATAGAAAGTAGCCATGAGCTGATCCAAAGCTTCCTGATTTTGTTGATATGTTGTTTGCTCTCCATATTCCTTAACTCAATCTAATTGCTTTTTGTAGGAAAGCCAGCGTTCTGCAAGAAAAAGTAACATCAGACTTACCCAAAAGATATTTTTCAGATTTGTTTCTGTGTTTTTCATTATAATTCTTGATTTAGGTGATCTCTTCGCAGGAATAATCCATGAACTTGCAACAGATCTGCGGTCATCAAGATGAGATCCGGGATTCTCAATAGTTGGAATTAGAAACGGTATCAGGATTTTAGCAAAATCGTCATTCCAGACCATTCCGTTCCATTCTTGGTTGAAGTGGGAATAAAAATGATATAGCCTAAGCTTATCAGTTATTTCAAGCTCCAGTAATGGCTTCCCGAATCCGTCCTCCCACACAGCATAATTGTTCTTGGATGATTCGGCTAATGAAATTCGCTTTCGTAATGGAATTGCTTCTTTTTGTAGGGAATATTCAGGTAAAACAATCGTACTGTTTACTTCTTCAGTTTTGCCGTTCTTATACATAAATAAGGAGGAACCTGCTCTAAGCTTCTTAATCTGGATCTCAGAGGGCATTTTCTCAGAAAGCCAGAATAGTATGTTTTCAGATCCATTTATTAAACCTGAATTAATAGTTCTGAGCTCGATCTTTCTCCCGGTATATTTCTTGATTGCCAATATTGCCGCAATCAGGTATTCTGCATCTTTTTTGAACTTGTCGGTATAAACAGCAATCCGGATGGTTGAGGTATCTATAAGTACAGGAATTTGAGCAGTTGAATCAGTATTTTTAAAGCTCAGATTTGAGTTGCCTTTCTGAATAGCTATTGAAAATGCTGAATTTTTATTATTAGGGTCAATATTTACCGCGATTTTCCTTGAACCTTTCGGTTCAGTTTGGGTGATAATTGCCCTAATTGAATCCCCGGTAAACCAGGCACTTTCTATCCATGAGGCTGTTGAATCTTTTGGAGTATAAGTATTCCACTTGACTTTTGTAACAATTTCAGGTCGCTCAGCTTGGAAACGATTAAGTCGGTTTGGAGTGAATACATAGGCCTCTTTTCCGTCTGGGATTTCCTGATCCAGCAATTTGATTAGCGACCAGTAGGAAAGCCGAGTGTCCATACGGTCTACTATGCTCTCGGAATTCTTTAATTGATTAAGATCCGCAGATTTAAAGCCAGGTTCGAACAAACGTAGATCATATCCCGCCTGATCTAGTGAATCTATTTCTTTGCGAAAATTCAAATAAGTTTCTTTGAAATTATCTTTTTCGATCAGAATCCATCCGCCCTGCTGTCCAGGGCTTTTTATGCTGATCCAAACAGGCTCTGCCAGCAATATTGAAATAATAATGATCAAAAGGCATCTCAGCAATAAAAGTATTAGATCCAGAAGGCGCATACTTCGGGCGTTCTGCCTGGAACTTTCTCCAAGCAGGTTTACGCTACCGATTTTTAAAGTTTTTCCTTTTTTAACATTCCATAAATGAATCAATATTGGAATGATTATTCCACCCATTCCAAAAAGCCATATGGGGTTAAGTAGTTGGAACATTTAGGCTCTTATTTTATTTCGTTGATTTAAAAAATCACGAAGTGCCTGATCTAAAGGCTGATCCATGCTGACCAACTTGTAATTGATCTTTCTTTCGAGCAAATTCATTCTTAATTGGGATAGGTATTTTTCCAAGTTTTCCTGGTAGTATTTTTTAGAAGTTGTCGCATCAATTTTAACAGTTTCACCGGTTTCTAGGTCCTCAACTGCTGTATAGCCTTTATAATCAAGATCAAGCTCGTTTTTACCCATCAAATGGAACACAATCAGTTCGTTTTTTAAGGCCGTAATGGTGTCGAGTAATTGAAAAATCTCTCCGTTTTGTTCATGCAAATCAGTTATAAAGACAAGTAATTCCCTTTTTCCAGAACCGGAATACAGGTCTTTATAATGAATTGGTTTGGTGAATTTTCCTCCTGCATTAATTCCTTCAAGCTGATGAAACAGTCGGGCCAGATGCTGAAAATCCTGACGGGAAGCGAGTGAAAATAAGCCATCTTCATTGAATACATATAGTCCGATGGCATCTCCCTGTAAATTGGCAAGATATGCCAAGGAAGCAGCCATATAACGGGCATAATCAATTTTTGTAATTCCTCCATCTGCATGATTCATTGACCCGCTGGCATCAATCAAGAATCTAACCGAAATACTGGTTTCCACCTCTGATTCGCGTATGTAATAACGGTCAGAGCGTCCATACATTTTCCAGTCGAGCCAGCGCAAATCATCGCCCGGCTGATAACTTCGGTACTGACTGAATTCAAGTCCGGGACCTTTAATTGAACTTTTATTAATTCCCGTCATAAATCCATCGACAACAGTTTTTGCTGCTAGCGACAGATCTTTAATAGCCATCAAAATTTTCGGGTCTAATAATTTACTCATTCTAGATGTGAGATGTGAGATATGAGATATGAGATATGAGATGTGAGATATGAGATTTGAGATATGAGATTTGAGACATCAGTTGTGAGATTTCATTGGAATTTTAGAACCTCTAAACATTAATCTTTGGTCTTTCTATCAATCTGATAAGTTCAGCGGTAACCATATCGGTAGTTACATTTTCAGCTTCAGCTTTAAAATTCACCAGGATACGATGTCTTAAAACCGGGTAAGCCATGTTATGAATATCTTCCATAATCACGGCATAACGGCCTTTTAAAAGTGCTCTGGCTTTTGCGGTCAGAATCAGTGACTGTCCTGCACGCGGACCCGCGCCCCATCTAACCCATTCTTTAACATAATTAGATGTCGATGAATCTGGGCGGCTTGCACGAATCAGCTTTCCTACATAGTTGATCAGGTCATCGCTAATACTGACATCCCGCACCAGCGATTGAATCTGCCGGATCTCTTCTCCGCTTAATAACGGTTCTACGGTTTGTACTTTTGATCCAGTTGTGCTATTCAGAATTCCAAATTCTTCCAGCTCAGTTGGATACCCAATCTTCACAAAAAGAAGAAAACGGTCTAACTGTGCCTCCGGTAATGGGTATGTACCTGCCTGCTCAATTGGATTTTGAGTTGCTAGAATAAAAAATGGCCGATCGAGGGGGTAAGTTTGTCCACCGTAAGTCACCTCAAACTCCTGCATCGCTTCAAGCAATGCTGATTGTGTTTTCGGAGGTGTCCGGTTGATTTCATCGGCAAGGATAATATTTGCAAACAGTGGACCTTTGTTGAATTTAAAGAATCGCTTTCCGGTCGCGTGATCTTCTTCCAGAATTTCGGTGCCTATTATATCAGTCGGCATCAGGTCGGGGGTGAACTGTATTCTGCGGAATGATAAGTCGAGCGCCTGAGAAAGTGTTTTAACCATCAAGGTCTTTGCCAATCCGGGAACTCCCTCCAATAAGCAATGACCTCCTGCCATTAAAGTAATGATCAGTTCCTCCAATACCTGATCTTGACCTACGATTACTTTTTGAACCTCTTTTTTTAATCCGGGCAGTTTAGCCAGGATTATTTTAATATTGTGTTCTGAAATTTCCAAAATTCTTTATGATAATTGCTGGTTAGCGGCTTGTAATAATTGGGAAAATTAAAAATAAATTGGCTGAAAAGAGGGGAATTTATGTTCGTATATCAGCTAATTTACATAAAATAGCTCCGAAAACTCTTTTCGGAATAATTATAGCAATAATTTAGCTGAATGTTAAACACGAGGTTCACATTTGCAAGAATAAAATATAGGTCGGGTAACTGGGATACCGATCAGCGTATGCCAGCAAACTTGCTAAATTCGTTGGTGGAGTATACTACAGTTCCAATAAACCAAGAAGAAAAAATAATTGACCTTGCTGATAATGAGCTGTTTTTATATCCCTTCACATACCTTAGCGGACATAAGTTGGTTCAATTTAATCAGCAGGAGCGGACCAATTTTAAGAAATATGTAGAAAATGGGGGCTTTGTTTTTGTTGATGATTGTAATCATGATATCGACGGCCTTTTTGCAAAATCATTTGAAGCCCAAATGAGTTCTTTGTTTGGGCCTGCAGCTTTAAAGAAAATACCCAATAGCCATGAGATTTACCGATCCTTCTTCAACTTTGAAAAGGGGCCTCCAACTACTTCCTTTGAGCTAAATGGCTGGGGTGATGATCTGGTACATGATTATCTCAAAGCTATTGAAGTGAAGGGTCGCATTGGTGTGCTTTACAGTAATAAGGATTATGGCTGTGAATGGGACTATGATTTCCGGAATAAGCGCTTCTATGCAGAGGATAATACCAAGTTTGGAGTGAATATTATTATGTATGCCATGGGGGTTTAATTAGCAAATGATAATTAGCAAATTAGGGAAAGTGATTTGTTAATTTGTCGATTGTGGACACGAATTGCCGGGCTGTCTGTGCCTCTTTTTGCCTATGCCCATGGTTAAGCACCTACCAAATATAACAAATAGGTGCCCTGAGTTTATTAACCTGTTATAAAGTAGGCGTAGTGAAAATTTCCGCCAGGAGAAATCTAACATTCCCCCGATAATATGTATTTTTGAAAAATTTTTATTTCGCTGGATGACTAAGAAAACTTTTACTCCGCTTGATGGCAAGTATTGTAATTCACTAAATACTTATTCCAGATTTATAACCCGGGAGGTAACGATAGGTCACATTCCTATGGGTGCTCAAAATCCAATACGGATTCAGAGTATGACAACCACAGACACTATGGACACTATTGCAACGGTCGAGCAAACCATTCGTATGGTTGATGCAGGCTGTGAATATGTTCGAATTACTGCTCCGAGTGTTAAAGAGGCTAAAAATTTGGCTAATATCAAGAAGGAACTGAAATATAGAGGTTATAACGTACCACTAATAGCAGATATTCATTTTACGCCCAATGCTGCTGAAGAAGCTGCAAGGATTGTCGAAAAAGTAAGAATCAACCCGGGCAACTATGCTGATAAAAAGCGTTTTGAAAATTTTGAATATACCGATCATGAATATCAGGCAGAATTAGAAAGGATATACAAGAAATTTGCACCTCTAGTTAAGGTATGCAAAGAATACGGGACTGCCATGAGGATTGGAACGAATCATGGGTCATTGTCAGACCGGATCATGAGTCATTACGGGGATACTCCCCGTGGTATGGTTGAGTCGGCAATGGAGTTCATGCGAATGTGCGAGGCTTTGAATTATCATAATCTCGTTATTTCAATGAAATCAAGTAATCCTCAAGTCATGGTACAGGCCTATCGTTTACTTGTAGAAACCATGGTGAAAGAAGGAATGAATTATCCTTTACATCTTGGGGTAACTGAAGCTGGTGATGGAGAAGATGGCAGGATTAAATCTGCTGTAGGTATTGGAGCTTTGCTTGAGGATGGAATTGGAGATACAGTTCGTGTTTCCCTGACCGAAGACCCTGAGCATGAAGCTCCAGTAGCAATAGCTTTGGCGGATAGATATAAATGGAGAGAGTTATCATCCGATAGCTATCGGGTTGGATCCAACCCTACATCAGACCTCAGACTTCAGACCTCAGATAACAGTCATCAGGTAACACATAACCCATACGAATACCAAAAGCGACATACCGCAGAACTCAATACCTTTATTGGGGGTCATCAGGTGCCCCGCGTTGTAATTGATATTTCTAAGAAGAATCTTAAAGATCCTGCAATTTTATCGGATGTTGGATACCTTTACTCTGCATTGCTTGATAAATACAATATGGCAGAGCAATCCACCGATTTTGTTTATCTTGCTGATGAGCTACCATCATTTACTTTCCCCGGTAATCTGAAACAGCTTTACAATTATTCAACCTGGAAAGGGCTTCAGAATAAGACTAACTGCCATCCTTATTATTCACTACAAGAGTATGTTGGCGCCGATATGCGTGATTCCTCACTAAATCTAGTTGCAATCTCAGATTCAGATATTGGTTCAGATCTCTTCAATGAGATTCCTCTGGATAATACCCTTGTTTTTGTTCTTGAAACTCAGGCTATTTGTGGCTTACAAGATCAGCGTCAGGCCTTTTATAAGTTGGTGGAACTGGGGCTTGAAGTTCCGGTGATAATTAAGCGGTCTTATGGGTTTCCAGTTACCGGTTATCAGTTACCCGGCAAATCGGATTTACAGACCGATGAATCGAGCCTGACAACAGACAACAGACAACAGACAACAAACAACGACTATTTTCAATTATATTCTGCTACGGATTTGGGAGGATTAATGCTTGATGGGTTTGGGGATGGAATATGGGCCGATGCACCTGATATTTCTACTAAAACTATACTTTCAACTTCCTTTGGAATTCTGCAGGCCACCAGGTCAAGGATTTCCAAGACTGAATATATTTCCTGTCCGAGTTGCGGAAGAACCTTGTTCGATCTTCAGATCACCACCCAGATGATAAGAAGCCGTACTGATCATCTCAAAGGTCTTAAAATAGGAATTATGGGCTGTATTGTAAACGGACCGGGAGAGATGGCAGATGCAGATTATGGATATGTAGGTACCGGACCGGGTAAAATTACACTTTACCGTGGCAAAGAGGTTGTCAAAAAGAATGTAGATACTGAGAATGCGTTGGATGAGCTAATTGGAATTATTCAGGAAGATGGTAACTGGCTGGAGCCAGAGCATTAATTGGATATATTATTCGGCACTTCGTAGAATTATCTTACTGAATCTTGTTTTAGACCATACAGTTAAAGTCATTATGCTTAATGATTGGAGTTTTATGAGCAGTTCAAAATTTCGTATCGGTTTTGAACAACACGTTTTTGAAATTGTTTAAATGAGGCATTATTTATAATCTTTCTAAACGTATGTGTTTACAAAGGCGTGACATAATGAAAATCGCTTATACGTTACATTTGTTCGTTGTTATTAAATCGCTCTAGCAAATTGAAGTATTTAAAGATTATAGCCTTTACTCATAAATTCGTGGATCTAAAAGATCTGGGTAAATTTATTATCTGTGAAGAGTCTTTGGAAAGCCGCTTGGAGAGTGTAAAGACGAAATTTGATTTATCCGAAATATTCTATCTGGGTACTTGTAACCGTGTCGAGTTTGTATTTTCATCGGATAAGAACATAGATCATACGTTTGTTAAGGGCTTTATCCAAACACTTAATCTGCCAGTTTCAGAAGACCAGCTTGATAAATTTGTTAGTCAGGCTTCTATTTATGAAGATGTTGAGGCCTTCAATCACCTTTTAAGGATTTCTTGTTCTCTTGAAAGTTTGGTTGTTGGTGAAAAAGAGATTCTCGCACAGCTGCGTAAAGCTTATGAAACTTGTCGTGTAGCAGGGTTCACAGGAGATTATTTGCGTTTGATTATGGGTCGGGTTGTAAAAACTGCAAAAGAGGTTTACACTCAAACGGGTATTTCACGTAAGCCAATTTCAGTTGTTTCTTTAGCCTACCGTAAACTCCGTGAACTGAAAATGTGTACCAATGCAAAGATATTAATTGTCGGGGCAGGAGAAACTAACCGTAACATTACCAAATATCTTAAGAAGCACAAATATTCAAACTTTGCGGTGTTTAATCGAAGTCTCACCAATGCTGAGATTCTTGCTGCTGAATTAGGGGGTAAGGCTTTCGGACTTGAAGGGTTAAAAACTTATAAAGATGGATTTGATGTAATAATTACCTGTACTAGTGCAACTGAGCCAATAATTACAGATGACATCTATCAGTCACTTTTGAATGGAGACACCTCCAGAAAAATTATAGTTGATCTTGCAGTCCCAAATGATACCAGTCCGGAAGTAATTGAAAAGAATCCTGTTACCTTCATCGAAGTACACAGTCTTCAGGAAATAGCAGATGCCAATCTAAAGGAAAGATATGATGAACTTGTTCACGCTGAACAGATCATCGGACAGAATATTCAAGATTTCAGGCCTGTTTTAAAGCAACGAAGGGTTGAAATTGCCATGCGCGAAGTTCCAGAGAGAATTAAAGAGATAAAAGATAATGCACTAAATAAGATTTTTTTTAATGAAATTGAGAATATGGATGATGATTCCCGCGAATTATTAGGTCGTGTAATCAGTTATATCGAGAAAAAGTACATCAGTGTTCCAATGGTAATTGCAAAGGATATTCTGATTAAAAATAGCTGATTTTCAGTTGATCCCAATCATTTTGGCTATTTTTGGTATTCATATTAAAATTCCAGAATTATTTTAAAAAAAATGTCTGATTATTTGCCCGACGATAATAAGAAATCAAGAATCATTATTGGAACAAGAGGAAGCGAGCTTGCACTATGGCAGGCTAATTTCATTAAGGATCGTTTGGCAGAAATTGGGCTTGATTCGGAGTTGAAAATTATCAAAACCCAAGGTGATAAAATTTTGAATCTCAGTTTTGATAAGCTTGAAGGGAAGGGTTTTTTTACTAAGGAACTTGAAGAAGAATTACTAAATGGAACCATTGATCTCGCGGTTCATTCCCATAAAGATCTTCCAACTACACATCCTGAGGGCTTGATTATAGCTGCAGTATCTGATCGTGAGGATCCTGCCGAACTTCTGGTTGTTTTGAAAGATTGTGTTGATTTGCAACAGAAATTGTCGGTAAAGTTTGGGGGCTTGGTTGGAACCTCTTCAAACCGTCGTAAATCGCAATTGTTATCGGTTCGACCTGATTTCGAGATTGAAGATCTTAGAGGAAATGTTCAGACACGTCTGCAAAAATTAAGAGATGAAAATTATGATGCTATCATGCTTGCTAAGGCTGGTGTGATCCGTCTGGGTTATGATCTTAGTGAAGAATTTCATGTAGAAGAGCTTGATCCGATTGAATTAATCCCCGCTCCAGCGCAGGGGGTTTTAGCTATACAGATCCGGGAAAGTGATGAAGCATTGTTTCATTTATTGCAGCCATTGAATAATCCGGTAGTTGCCGAACAGATAGGCGTTGAACGTAAGGTTCTTAATATGTTTGAAGGAGGTTGTCAATTACCTTTAGGGTGTTATTGTCGCAAAGACGGCCAATTTTTTCAGGTTTGGACAGCCAAGGCATCAGATGGAACAGACTTCCCTGACCGACTGTTTATTCAGTCTAAAACAACAAAAGGTTTGGCTGAAAAAATTGTTTCTAAATTCTCTCCCGACCGTAAATTCCCTTCTAATGTGTTTATAAGTCGGGAGCTTTCAGAAAGCAGTTATTTGAGAAAGGCTCTCAGTAAACATCAGATTGAAATTGAAGATCGTTCTTTAATCAGAACTTTTCCATCGATCAATAATCTCGATCCTTTCATTTTGAGAAATCTTGATTGGGTATTTTTCAGTAGCAAGAATGCAATTGAATATTTCTTTAGGCTTGAACCCCAGCTTCCCAAAAAGGTTAAATTTGGTGTATTGGGAAGAGGGTCTGAAGATGCTCTCCGGATGCATGGAAAAATCGCTCATTTTAATGGGGAAGAACACGGAATTGATACTAAGGATATTGCTAAAGAATTTTCAAACATTGCCAATGGCAGCAATGTATTATTTCCAAGTGCAAAAGGATCATTGAAAACGATACAAAAAGCATTGTCAAGGGATACCAAAATTATTGAACTAACTGTTTATGAAACAGTTAGTCAGGAAAATATAGCCCCATCCTACGCTGAAGTTTTGATCTTCACCAGCCCATCAAATGTAGATTCTTATTTTGCAGAGAATTTGCTCGAGCCAGATCAGCAGGTGATTTGTATTGGTAAAACAACCGGTCAGAAATTTGATGAGATGGGAGTCGAGTATACCTTGCCTTTTTCGCCAGATGAAATAGGCCTGGCTGAATCAGTATTTGCGCTGGATTATAATCCGGTTTAACGAATCTTAAAATCAAAGGATCAAATGTTAATACGCCCCAGAAGATTAAGGAAATCACCCATTTTGCGTGAATTGGTTGCAGAAACGAGATTGTCGAAGGATATGTTTATTTATCCTTACTTCGTGGTGCCCGGTAAAAATGTATTAAAAGGTATAGAGGCAATGCCTGGCGTCAGTCACTTTTCAGTAGATACTTTAATAAAAGACGTCGAGAAGTCGCTCAAGATCGGCATTAACAAAGTATTGTTGTTTGGAGTAGGTGAAGAAAAAACCGATGACGCAAGTTCTTCATATGATAAACATTCAGTGGTTGCTAATGCAGTTAGGGAATTAAAAAAGGAATTTTCGGATGAACTTTATGTTGTAACGGATGTTTGTACCTGTGCTTATACCACTCATGGTCATTGTGGTATAGTTCAGCATGGTTATGTTCAAAATGATCAAACCGTTGATGTTTTAGCGAGAATGGCTCTTACTCATGCTGAGGCTGGTGCTGACATGGTCTCACCGTCTGACATGATGGATGGCCGTATACTGGGGATCCGTGAAAAGCTGGATAAGAATAACCTGGAGAACACAGCAATAATGAGTTATAGCATAAAATTTGCTTCAGCTTATTATGGACCATTCAGAGAGGCAGCAGATTCAGCTCCCGGCAAAGGCGATAGAAAGGCTTATCAAATGGATTTCAGAAATCCCCGCGAGGCTATGCGTGAATCGAAATTAGATGAGCAAGAAGGTGCTGATATATTGATGGTTAAGCCTGCATTGGCTTACCTTGATGTAATAAAGGGGTTGAGAGAAAGCACAAACCTTCCTGTGGCTTGTTATAATGTGTCTGGCGAATACTCTATGGTGAAGGCTGCAGGTGCCAAAGGCTGGATTGATGAGCAAAAAGTGATCATGGAAAATATGTATGCTTTCAATAGAGCGGGAGCGAGTATTATTATTACGTATCATGCGCGAGAAATTATGGAGAAGGGCTGGATTTAGTTCAGTTGACAGTTGACAGTTGACAATTGACAATTGACAATTAATCTGACTGCTAAATTTGACATTTAGTATTACATCACAGACAACAAAATCACAGACAACAGATAACAGATACCAGAATTGATAGTTTAATTTGACATTTAATACTAAATATGGCATTGTCAATTGTCAACTATCACCTGTCAATTAAAAAAAGGATGTTAGAATCATTAAAAAAGATGTTTTCAGGTTCGTTAGAGAAGACTCAGGTCAATTCTTCTTCAAAGCAGGATATTTCAAGAGAAAAGTCTGCCGAATTGTATGAAAAATCAAAGACCTATTTTCCCGGAGGAGTAAACTCACCAGTAAGGGCTTTTAAATCTGTATATGGAACGCCATTGTTTATCCAAAAAGGAGATGGTTGCCATATTTGGGATGCTGATGGAAATAAGTTCATTGATTTTTGTGCTTCATGGGGGCCCCTGATTCTTGGTCACAACCACCCCTCTATTAGAGAAAAGGTGATTGAAGCTATGCAAAATGGAATGAGTTTTGGAGCACCAACCGCTCTTGAAAATCAACTGGCAGAGCTAATCTTAAAGCATAATAGATATATCCAGAAAATTCGATTTACCAGTTCCGGAACCGAAGCTGTGATGTCGGCAGTACGTTTGGCCAGAGGATATACCAAACGTGATAAAATTATCAAATTTGAGGGCTGTTATCACGGGCATATTGATTCATTATTGGTGAAGGCCGGCAGCGGCTTGGTAACATTTGGAGAAACCTCATCTGCCGGTATTCCGAAAGCCTTTGCCGATGAAACCATTGTTGTTCCATTGAATAATGAGCAAGCTGTGAGGGATGCTTTTAAGCAATTTGATGGTGAAATTGCTGCAGTGATTATTGAACCTGTTCCGGCAAACAACGGACTATTAATTCAGACCAAAGAATTTTTAGAATTTCTTCGGAATATTTGCTCAAAAAATAAAGCACTCCTGATTTTCGATGAGGTTATTTCCGGATTTCGTATTGGTTTTGAAGGCGCTTCGGGTGTTTACGATATTCAACCAGATATTATCACTTATGGTAAAATAATTGGGGGCGGACTTCCTGTAGGGATGTATGGTTCTTCTGTAGAAATTATGGCGATGATATCTCCTGATGGGCCTGTTTATCAGGCAGGTACCCTATCCGGAAATCCTGTGGCAATGGCAGCAGGTATTGCACAGTTAACTGAACTTTCAAAATCTGGTTTTTACAAGGATTTGAACAGCAAAACTTTGGATTTTACAGATTCAATTCAGCACTTTGCTTCAGCAAATAATTATAAATTCAAAGTGTTTACTATTGGTTCAATTTTTTGGTTCGCGTTTACAGATCGTGAAGCTATCAGTTCTGCCGAAGAAATTGATGCAGGCAGTATGGAGAAATTCAAAATTATGCATCGGGAATTACTGAATAGGGGTGTTTATTTCGGACCATCAGGCTATGAGGTTGGATTTGTATCGGCCGTACACTCCAAGGTAGATCTCGAAAAGGCAAAGCGGGCGATTTTTGAGAGTCTGGATATTGTTTTCAAAGGAACAAAAGCATCATAAAATGAGAAGGCCATTAGTGATTTTTTATTGCCTCATTATTTACGCCATCTTTCAGTTGATTTGGTGGGGCAGATTATTGCTTATCGCCAATCCTAATAGTCAAGGTATGGTCTTTGGAGAGACTGCCGTTTTCCTTTTCATTTTTTTGGTGGGGGCATATTATTTCAAAAAAGCAATAGATAAGGAAAGAAAACTTCATAGACAGCAAAAAAACTTCTTGCTGTCAGTTACTCATGAATTGAAATCACCTCTGGCATCCATAAAATTATATCTTCAAACAATACTCAAAAGGGAACTTGATCCTGCTCAGCAGAAGTCATTTTTAACGAATTCTTTAAAGGACATCGAACGATTGGATGATCTTGTAGAGAATATGCTTTTGGCAACCAAGATTGAAAGTAACTTATACACATTCCCAAAAGAGAATTTTAATCTTTCTGAATTGGTTAATTCTGTTGCGGGTAGGCTGCAGGGACATACCTGTAGTTCGCAAATTATCAAACTATCTGTTCAACAGGGAATATCTCTTCAGGGAGATAAATTTGCCTTGACATCCGTGGTGACAAATTTGATAGAGAATGCTGTTAAATATTCACCAGAATGCGCAGAAGTACTTGTTACTTTACAGCGAATGGAGGGGCAGATTCAATTTATAGTAGCCGATTCGGGTATCGGTATTAATGATCAGGAAAAATCACGTATTTTTGATAAGTTTTATAGGGTGGGGAGTGAGGATACCCGTAAAACAAAAGGTACCGGCTTAGGATTGTTCATAGTAAAACAGGTTCTTGATAAGCATCAGGCCTCAATAAAAGTAAAAAATAACCATCCTTCGGGAACAGTTTTCGAAGTAACATTTAACGCAAATGCTAACTAAACAAAGAATTCTATTGGTAGAAGACGAAGAACATCTTCTGGAAGCTATCAAATTAAATCTGGAATTGGAAGGATACAAAGTATCCACAGCAACAGATGGCAGAAAGGCTCTCAAAATTTTCAAGGAGGAGCGATTTAATCTCATCATCCTTGATGTAATGATACCAGAGATTGATGGTTTTCAGGTGGCTGAGACTATCAGACTTGAAAATACTGAGGTTCCAATTATGTTCCTTACCGCAAAGAATACAAGTGAAGATCGCGTGTTGGGCTTAAAAAAGGGAGCAGATGACTATCTGACTAAACCATTCAATCTTGAGGAATTGATTCTGAGAGTTGGTAATCTGGTTAAACGCGGTCTGAAGGGTGATCAGTTAAAAGAATTAAATTCCTACAAGATTGGGGATAAGACCATTTACTTCAATTCCTTTGAACTAAAGACTGATGATGGTACTGTTACTCCGCTCACCAAAAAGGAAACCATGCTGCTTAAGCTTTTAATTGAGCGTCGCAATGAGGCCGTTTCAAGAGAGCAAATTCTTGAAACAGTTTGGAATTATGATGTTTATCCTTCAACAAGAACGATTGACAATTTTATTCTGACTTTCCGTAAATATTTTGAACCTGATCAGAAAAATCCTACCTATTTTCATTCAATAAGAGGTGTTGGTTATAAATTTATTGATAAGCAATAGAAAATGTTTACTCGTAAAGCTCGTTTGTGGGTTATTGGAATTGCAGTTATTCTCTTAGGCTGGACGATCAGCAAGCAGGTCTATGAAATAGCTGCAGCTATAGGCATGGGCATTGCTCTCCTGATCTGGGGGTATTTTCGTGAAGGTACGGTGGTAATGGCCGCACGAGAATTTCATGCAAAAAATTATGATGGTGCTGAGGAGTTACTTAAGGAAATTGAGGATCCGGATCGGCTAGGCAAACATCGCCGAGGTTTTTACGAGTTTATTTATGGGAATGTAGAGCTTCACCGTTTTAATTATGAAGAAGCTGAAAAGCATTTCCAAATTGCCACCAGGTTTCCATTGCGTAACCAGAATGACAAGGCTATTGTGCTGGTTCATCTGGCAAATATTAATCTTCGGAAGAAAGATTACGAGCGTGCAGCGGCATATGTTGAGAAGGCTAAAACCTTCAAGACCAGTTCACGTGTAAAAAGTATTATTGATAAAATTGAAATAGAAATAAAAAAAGTATAGTGAGCGAGAATAATATTCAGGATAGCCTGTTCCTTAGGGCAGCATTTTCAAAAAGTACAGAGCGTCCTCCGGTTTGGATGATGCGGCAGGCCGGACGTTTTATGCCAGAATACTGGGAGATAAAAAATAAATACTCTTTTTTGGAGATGTGTAAAACACCAGAAATTGCAGCAGATGTTACCATGCTGCCAGTTGATCTTCTGGATATTGATGCGGCCATCCTTTTCTCTGATATTTTAGTAACAGGAGAGGCAATGGGAGGTGATCTTAGCTTTACTCAGGGTGTGGGTCCTAAATTTGCAAATCCTGTCCGGACTAAAGCCGACGTAGATAATCTTTTAACGGATGTTGACGACAAGCTTCAGTATGTTGCTGATGCAATTAAGGTGATTCAACAAAGGCTAAATGGGAAAATACCCCTTATCGGGTTTGCTGGAGCACCGTTCACGGTAATGAGTTATTTGGTTGAGGGTGGATCATCAAAAGATTTTAAACTAACCAAGCTGATGTTGCATAATCATCCGGAACTTGCTCATACCTTGCTTGCGAAGATTGCCAAAGTAACCATTGATTACCTGAATCTTCAGATTGCTGCAGGCGTAAATGCAGTTCAGTTGTTTGATAGCTGGGCCCTAGCTTTATCCTGGGATGATTACAATGAATTTTCTCATCGCTACAATAAACAAATCATAGAAGGTCTGAACAGGAAGAACATACCGGTGATATCTTTTTGTAAGGGAAGTTCTGTTTTTGCCCCGATTATGGCTGAGGCAAAACCGGATGTGGTTTCAATCGACTGGAATGCTGATCTACTGGATATCAAAAAGAAACTTCCTGCAGGAATCGCTGTTCAGGGGAACCTGGATCCGCATATTCTGTATGCCGAAAAGCATGTGATCAAAGAACGAATCCATCGTTTATTTGAGCGGATGCGGGGTGAAGATGGTTTTATTTTTAACCTAGGTCATGGTATTATGCCGGATATCCCATTTGATAATGTGAAATATGCAGTTGAACTGATTAAGGAGTTCAGGTACGAGGTCTGAGGACGGAAGTCTGAGGTGCTGGTACTATAATACTACTATAGATTTTAAGGATTTTAGTTTTAAGTTTATCTATTATATAATTAATGAATTAGCTTTTAGCTTTTAGCTTTCTGCTTTCAACTTTATGACGTACCTCTACCTCAAAGCAATTCATATCATCTTCGTGGTCAGTTGGATGGCGGGGCTCTTTTACATTGTACGCCTGTTTATTTACCATGTTGAGGCAAATGAAAGGCCTGAACAGGAACGCATCACACTTCAGAAACAGTTTGAGATCATGCAGCATAAGCTGTGGTATATTATCACCACCCCCGCAATGGTGCTTTCGGTAATTGCCGGAATTGGTATGATCTGGCTGAATCCTGCTTTGTTAAGTATGAACTGGATGCTGGTTAAGCTAGCGTTCGTACTTGGTCTGCTGATCTATCATTTCATATGTCAGAATATTATAAACAAGCTGAAACGTGGTGTTTTCAGCTGGACTTCCACCCAACTGAGATTCTGGAATGAACTTGCAACAATTTTTCTTGTCGCGATTGTTTTTACGGTTATTTTGAAAAGTGCTGTGGAATGGATTTATGGCTTAATCGGACTGATAGTATTTAGTGTAGTAATCATGTCTGCGGTAAAGGTCTATAAGTATTATCGGCTTAAAGAAAATAAAAAATAATTAACGTTGGTTCGTAGCCTTTAGATACGGTTCCCCTCTGAATGAAAAGGATTCTCGCTTTAATACTTCTTCTAAATATCTGCCAGAAGGCTGATGCTCAGATATTAAATGACAGTCTGGAGTACCGTATACGCCCGGATAGTACCCGGACCGGGGAACTTTACCTGAGCGTTCATAATTTCAATTACATGCGTAATTATGAATATTTCAACAAAATTCAGGATGGATATACCTTGTTTGGAGCCCAGCTGGAGCCACAACTCGTTTATTACGCCCATCCAAGATTAGCGGTAACGGCAGGAGTGCATCTTAGGAAGGATTTTGGTGGCAGGGGTATTTATAAAACGTATCCTTTAATAAGTTTAAAATACCAGCATGGAAATACTACCCTGATAAATGGTGTACTCGAAGGAAATATTCATCACCGAATGCTCGAACCGATTTATGATTTTGAAAAGAAAATCACCGATCCTGTTGAATATGGAACCCAGTTTATTCTCAAAAACGAGAATTTATTTCTGGATGCATTTATTAACTGGAAAAAGATGATTTATAAACCTAGTTTGGTGCAGGAACAGGTACTCGGCGGACTCTCGGCGGATCTTAATCTAATAAAAAATTCAAGTCTGAGTCTATCTATCCCATTGCAATTAACAGTTTTCCACCAGGGAGGTCAGATTGATGTAATTGATGAACCACTGCAAACATTAGTGAATTCAGCCCTCGGGTTTAAATTAAAACTTCCCTTTTCAGGATGGATCAAGGATTTCAGGACAGAAAATTACCTGATTTCTTTCAATGATTTTTCATTCACAGATGTTCAGCCTTTTTCTAAAGGATATGGCTGGTATCTGAATGCAGGTTTTGATACCCATAAACTTGGTTCTTTAATGGGAACATTCTGGAAAGGGGAGGCATTTATTTCAACCGATGGAATGCCCTTATATCAGAGTGTTTCCCAGCATATCGTTCATCAGGGGTATAATGAAAAGAATAGAAAGTTGTTTATTCTCCGATATTCTTATCAGCAGAAGCTAATTCAAAATCTTTATATGGACTTTCGCTTCGAACCCATGATGGATTTGGGTAGACCTGCAGGATCAAGAAAAATCGAATTCTCAAATTCCTCTTTTTTGATGTATAAACAAGAGTTCAGGTTACATAAAGCCAAAGGAAAATAACAGCGACTAAAATAATAATAGCAGCATTACTTTACTCGCTTAAACCGGATCGAAGCGATAGCTTTTTGCCAATACTATATTTATTTTTTTTCATTTGGATGGATACTCCGGTAATAGAACCATAGGTCCTGCTAAACAAACCTGGGTGGCAGCTTTATCTTTTTTGCAATAAGAATCTCATGATAACCATTAAATTTCCCGCACAAATAAATGCATAACACGGAGCTTAGAGAAAAAGACCCTGCTTTCTAAAAGCAGAGAAAAACTTCAGTCGAAGTTTAGCCCAGCAACATGTTATCCCGAACTCACGTTAATTTAATATTATTGTATTTTTTTTCTTCTTCATGCAACTAAATGGTACTTCCAATCATCTTACCTTTAAAGCATATGAATTTGGACCGGACAAGTACTGTTGATAGTTTGCTGGATGGGTGCAAAAAGGGTGATCGAAAAGCGCAGGAGAGCCTTTACAAAGCACTTGCTTCAAAAATGATGGCTGTTTGTATGCGATATGCGAAAGATACCTTTGAGGCTGAGGATATTCTGCAAATGGGTTTTATAAAGGTATTTAGAAAGGTTTCTGAGTTCAGGAGTGAAGGTTCATTTGAGGGATGGATTAGAAGAATTATGGTTAATACAGCTATAGAAACGTATCGTAAGAATTTGAGAAGTTTAAATGTGGTGGATATTGATGAAGTGTATGATCAGCCGCAATCTACTTTTGATATGGGTAAGCTTGAATTGAATGATTTACTGAAGCTGGTTCAGCAGCTCTCCAACGGTTACCGTATTGTTTTCAACATGTATGCGATAGAAGGGTATTCACATAAGGAAATTGCAAAGGAATTAGGAATATCTGAGGGCGCCTCAAAATCACAATTGTCGAGGGCCAGAGCAATATTAAAAGATAAAATAATTAAAATGGAGGGCTTAGATTATGCATCCAATATCGGATAAAGAACTGGATAAATTATTCCAACATCGTTTTACTGAGCTCGAGATGGCGCCTTCACCTGCTGTTTGGGAAAAAATTACTGCATCTTTGGATCAGAAACAAAGAAAGGGGGCATTTTCTCCTTCATTTTGGATGGCAGCTGCCAGTATTGTTGTGTTGATCTCTGCGGGATTGTTGTATTTTAGTCCGCAGCAAGTAATCAAATTACATGGCAATTCTGAATTTACTCAGAATGTAGATGCATCATTATCTCCTGTTGAGCAAAATACATTAACAGCTTCAATTACAGAACCACAGAAATCAGATCAAACAATAATTGTGAATCCTCCCGATTTTAGTCTTGAAAGTACTTCAGGGATAAAATCCAGTGCAGATCCTTTGGTTCAAAACCCGCAGCTTGCAGAACCGGAAGTTAAATTGTCTGTACAATCAGAGCCCTTACTAAATTTATCCTCTGTGGTTAAAAAGGCAAATCCTGTTCAGACAAAGAAGGCAGTGAAGGTTCCAAACAGATTTTCCGGAGATCAGTCTGCGCTGGATGTCACTCAGCCAGACATGATGGCTAAAGCTGTTTTTATTGAAGAGGAATCGGATATTGAGGAAAACGAACTCAGAGGTCAAAGGAAGATTAGAAGTATAGGAAGCCTGGTAAATTTTGTAATAGCAAAAGTTGATAAGCGAGAAGACAAAATTATTGAATTTAAGGATAGTGATGAAGTTTCAGAAGTTTCAGGCATCAATTTAGGATTAGTAAAAATTAAAAGTAAAAAATAGATTAACCCATATTAAAAACTAAAAATGAAAAAATTATTACTTTACTGCCTTTTGTCAATGTTTGTGGTAGGTGGATATGCACAGAGCAGCAAGGATACCTTATTGACTGTCACCTTGGGGGATACTCTGAAAAATAAAAGTAGGTCTATATCCATCAAATTTGGTAATGGTCTTGATAATAACGATGATGAAAAAAAGTCAAAACCAGTCTCAAAAGTCACTTTTCGGTTCATAGTTGCCCGTTTTGATCTCGGTTTGAGCACTTATACAGATAAAGGCAGTTATACTCTTTCTGCTGCTAATGCTTTCCTGGAGCGTGAGACCTGGAAAAGTAGCAATTTTGGCTTTGATTTCTTCCAGATGGGGTATCGTTTTACTGATCATTTTAAATTATATGCCAGTGCAGGGCTCGACTGGAATCACATGCGTTTGAAGCAAAACATTACGTTTCAAAAAGATAAGTCTAGCTTATCATATATTACTGATGCCGTAGATTACAAGAAAAATAGATTCTCAAGTCGGTATTTGCGTATACCTCTATCCTTTCAATTCCGCACCAATGATGATAAGAAAGGTGATAAATTAAATTTTGTGATCGGACCTGAAATAGGTTTTCTTCTAAACGGTAAGGTTAAACAGGTGAGTAGTGAAAATGGAAAAGATAAGTTCAAGGACGATTACAATTTTAATCCATTTAGATATGGAGCCTTTGCACGGATTGGATATGGTGGAATGGGAGTTTATGCAAAGTATTACGGAAATGATGTTTTTGCTGATGGTCAGGGTCCAGCGGACTTTAGAAATCTTTCTTTCGGACTGATGTTCGGGTTTTAAAAAAATAATGAATGTATAGCCCCGCCTTTGTTTTTAGAAGAACAGGCGGGGTTTTTTCATATCTTTGAATCCATGTCAACTATTCTTATTTCTCTTGAAAATGTAAGTCTTAACTATATTGAAAATAGTTTCGCAGGTGTATGTGATATAAATCTTTCGATAGAGAAAGGAGATTTTGTTTCTGTTGTGGGCGAGAGTGGAAGTGGAAAAAGTACCTTGCTTAAAATTATCTACGGACTTTTGGCGCCAGATTCAGGTGAAGTATTGTTTAAGGGTAGGCATTTTGAAGGGCCACATGAAAAATTAATCCCCGGACACGATTCAATGAAAATGTTGAGTCAAGATTTCAATCTTAATATCTATGCCAGGGTTTATGAAAACATTGAAAGTTTGCTTTCGAATGAGGACCTAAAGGGGAAGAAGCAAAAAGCTGCTGATATGATGGCACTTTTGCACATTGAACATCTTGCCAATAAAAAAATTGTGGAATTGAGCGGCGGAGAACAACAGCGTGTTGCTTTAGCCAGGGCAATCATTACTGAACCTGAGGTGCTGCTTTTGGATGAACCTTTCAGTCAGTTGGATGCCTTGTTAAAAGCGCAGTTTCGCACCGATTTAAAAAATTTAAGTGATCAGTTGGGAATAACCATTATTCTGGTTTCTCATGATCCATTAGACGGACTTACCCTAGCCAATAAGATGATCATTTTGAAAGAGGGTAAACTTATTGAATCGGGTAGTCCTGAATATATTTATGCTAATCCTTCTCATATTTATACTGCGAAACTATTAGGAAATGCGTTTGTACTTCCTGCTGAAGAGGCAAGGGTTCTTGGGATAAGGACTAAAATGGATTCGGTGATGATTTATCCGGAATGGGTACAACTGAAAGGTGGGTGGAGTA
>JBIIRT010000093.1:0-10403 GCA_044341405.1 Daejeonella sp.
TGCGGCAACTATTGTCCTAGCCTAAGCAGAACCCTTCAAAGCATCAGGCGCAGCGGCGGCATTTATTCGTTTTTATTTATTGTTTTTTTAAGGTACTCATGGTCTCGTCGTTTCTACTCGGCATGGTCCTTTTCTGCTGCAGGAAAAGGACTGGGCCCCGCGGCCATGAGCGGAAAATATTTCCCATAAATTGGAATTGTCCTTCAAAATCAAAAAAGGAAGAAATTAATCCGCAACGTACTAGTTTGTTTTAAATATGAAATGAAATCTTAATTATTACATTGCGTTATATCCCTAACTCCAAATACAAAACCCCATCATTACCTCAATAAGAAAATACCAATATAAAACCTTACCTTTGCGGCGCTTTCAGCAATATAGCTGAGGGCTATATAAATTATCATGAACCCATTTAGTACCTTGGGTATCCGTCATGATATTGTTAATGCCATTACTGAACTGGGATTCGAAAATCCCACACCAATCCAGGAGCAATCTATCCCGGTATTACTTTCAGGCAGCAACGATTTTGTCGGATTAGCTCAAACAGGAACCGGTAAAACGGCAGCCTTCGGCCTCCCCCTTTTAGAATTATTGGATTTTGAAGAAAATTATCCACAAGCGCTAATTTTATGTCCTACGCGTGAACTCTGCCTGCAGATCACTAGTGATATAAAAAATTACGCCAAAAACATGAAAAACGTTCAAGTCGTTGCTGTTTATGGCGGAGCAAACATTTCGGATCAGTTACGCCAAATTAAACGTGGTGTTCAGATCGTTGTGGCCACTCCAGGCCGCATGCTTGACATCATCAATCGTAAAGCAATTGATTTTACTCAGGTACAATTCGTAGTGCTAGATGAAGCAGATGAGATGCTTAATATGGGTTTTCAGGAAGATATTGACAGCATTTTGTCAACAACTCCTGATGACAAAAAAACCTGGCTATTCTCCGCAACCATGCCAAACGAAGTCCGCCGGATAGCAAAAAAATACATGACTGATCCATTCGAACTGACTATGGGTACCAAAAATACCGGAAATGTCAATATCGAACATGAGTATTATATTGTAAAAGCAAGAGATAAATATGCCGCATTTAAACGTATCGTTGATTTCAACCCAGAAATTTTCGGAATCGTTTTTTGTCGTACCAAAATAGAAACTCAGGAAATTGCTGAATCCTTAATGAAGGATGGATACAATGCAGACGCGCTGCACGGCGACTTATCTCAACAGCAGCGCGATAAGGTAATGAAGCGTTATCGTGAACGCAGTCTGCAATTACTAATTGCTACAGACGTTGCAGCCAGAGGAATTGATGTGAATGATGTTACTCACGTAATCAATTATTCATTGCCTGATGAAATAGAGAATTATACCCATCGCAGTGGCCGTACAGGTCGTGCCGGAAAAACAGGTATTTCTATTGCAATAATCAACTCCAAAGAACTAGGAAAGATCCGTCATATCGAAAGAACGATCGGAAAGCAGTTTACAAAAGCCGACATCCCTACCGGATTTGACGTTTGTGAAAAACAACTGTTTGCCCTAGTACATAAAGTACATAATGTAGAAGTTAATCAGGATCAGATCGAACAATATATTCCACGTATTATGGATGAATTTAAAGATCTGGATAAGGAAGAAATCATTAAACGATTCGCTTCCCTTGAGTTTAACCGTTTCCTTGAATATTATTCTAAAGCCCCTGACCTTAATGTTTCTTCTGATGACAGAGGATTTGAGCGCTCAGAAAGAGGCGATCGGTCTGAACGTCCAATGAGATCAGGTTCAAACGCAGGATATACCCGATTATTTATGAATCTGGGTTCTGTTGATGATTTTACCCGCGGAGATATGCTGGGATTTATTTGCAACAATACCAAGATTAGCGGAAAGAGTGTAGGGAAAATTGACCTAAAAGGGGTGTTCACATTCTTTGAAGTTGAAGATGCTGCTGTTAATCAAGTAGTTGAAGGTTTCAAATCTGTAGATTTCCAGGGAAGAAGCGTTCGTATTGAACTAGCTGGCGACCGTGATGCCGGAGGCGGTGACCGTGGTGGTTCTGGTTCATACCGTGGCGGTGGTGGCGGACGCAGAGAAGGTGGCGGTGGATATCGTGGTGGAAGTGGCGGTGGATACCGTGGCGGAAGCGGCGGTGGTGGCGGCAGACGCGAAGGTGGAAGCAGCGGTGGTGGTTTCCGTGATTTTTCTGGCAATCGCCGTGAAGATCGCAGCGGAGGCAATACCGGTGGAGCACGTCGTGAAGGCGGCGACAGACGCCGACGCATCTAGTAGAATTAAGAGCAAAGTATAAGGAGCAAAGACGGGGGATAACCTGGATTTGCTCCTTTTTTTTGAACCAGGAACCAAGGGTCAAGACAAAAGTAGAACCAGGAGCCAAGAACCAAGAGTCAAGACATAAACTGCTGACATCAAAATACTGCCTTATAAAGCAGCTCTTACTAAGATAAATTAGAACAAGGATTCAAGAATTCTAATGGTTGGAAAAGAAAATCAAGTCAATACCATGAATTACGTTACTACCAGGATTTATCTTGATTCTTGGCTCTTGGTTCTTGATACTCTCTACTCAATACTCACAATCACGTCAGCTGCTCCGATAATAATTTCATCTCAATCTGAGGAGAATGTCGTTCATAAAGAATTGCATATACCGCCCGGCAAATAGGCATATTTACTTTATAAATTTTATTGATTTGATGCAGGCAATTGACAGCATAATAGCCCTCTGCAATCATATTCATTTCCAGTTGGGCAGATGTAACTGTATACCCCTTTCCAACCATGAACCCGAAAGTGCGGTTACGACTGAACTGTGAATAGGCGGTTACCAACAAATCCCCTAAATAAGCCGATTCCTGAATATCTCTTTGAATAGGATGTATCGCTTCTACAAAACGAGAGGTCTCACGAATTGCATTTGAAATAAGTACAGCCTGGAAATTATCCCCATATCCTATACCCCGGCAAATACCACTGGCAATAGCGTAAATATTTTTTAGAACTGCAGAATATTCTGTTCCATAAATATCATCCGAGACATTTGTCTTAATATACCGGGTATTTAACATTGCTGCAAAATCTGCAGCAAGGCCCGCATCCTGGCATGCGATGGTCAGATATGATAATTTCTCTAATGCTACTTCTTCGGCGTGGCAGGGGCCACTAATTACAACGATATCACTAAATGGTATTTCATAATGCTTATTCAGAAACTCTCCGATGATCATGTTTTCATCGGGCACTATTCCTTTAATTGCAGAAATAATCTTCTTGCCTTTCAGGTCCTTTGCACTAATCCCATTTAATGCATCTTTCAAAAAGGCTGCTGGAACATTTAGGATTATTAATTCACAGGGTGCAATTATTTCTTTTAGGTTAGTACTAAGATTCTCATCAGGGATTCTGATTTCTACTGAACTAAGATATTGGGGATTGTGATTGTATTGTCTGATATGATCTATAGATTCCTGATTTCGCATCCACCAATAGATCTCTTTACCAATCAGATTATCAGACAGGATCTTTACAATTGCAGTCGCCCAACTACCTCCTCCTACTACAGCTATTTTTTTATCAGTATGTAACATCATAATAAACCCGCTTAATGAACCATAAATATCAGTACATTAAGCGGGAAATTTAGCTATTTCTGACAAATTACTCTTTACCTTCAGCTTTAAAAAGCTTTTCTTTATCAACTTTCTCAACCACCGAGCCGTCCTTGAGCGTTTTTGAAATTGCAGTAAATGGAAGTGAAACCACCTCTTCAGAGCCCTTTAAGCCTGTTTTTATGTAAATATAGGTATCGTCCTGAATACCGGTTGTAACCTGTACCTGCTTTACTTTTCCAGCACTGTAAATAAATACATATTCTTTTACAGGCTCTGTATTCTTCTGCTTTTCCTTCTTATCAGAACTTGGTTCAGATGATGGTTTATCTTCTTTTTCACCATCCTTTGCATCTTTCTTTTCATCGCGTATAGTTACTGATTGGATAGGAACAGCAATGCCATTGAATTGTTCCGTTTGTATGTCAACCGTAGCCGAAAGTCCCGGACGGAATGGAGATGGATTAGCACTGTCCGAACGAATTAGCTTGGCATAAGATTCCGGTAAAATCCGAACCTTTACAGTAAAGTTTGTTACCTGATCGGTGGAAGTTCCAACCATGGTTGATGAACTTGCAATCTCAGTAACTTCACCTTTGAACTTCTGATTTTGGAAAGCATCTACCTCAATATCAGCGATGTCACCAACAGTTACACGGTTAATATCACTCTCATTAACATCGACACTAACTTCCATCGAACTCAGATTGGATATCCTCATTATTTCAGTCCCTGCCATTTGCGAAGTACCAAGAATACGATCACCAAGCTCAATTGAAAGCTTAGAGATTACCCCATCAACAGGAGCATAAATTGTAGTTCTGGCAAGATTAGCTCCAGCCTCTTTGACCAAAGCAGTGGATTGATCGACACCAAAACGGGCACCAACAACATTCTGGCGAACAGATTCCAAGCTAGCCTTAGCTCCAATATACTCTGCTTTCACTGCATCGAACTCTGCCGCAGAGATTACTTTTTTGTTGTAAAGCTCAAGATTACGTTTATACCTTGCCTCAGTATTGGTAAAATTAGCTTCAGACTGTTTTAGCTGCTGTTGTGTACTGGCCAGTGAAGCACGCTGACTATTCAGTGAAGCAACTGCACGATCATAACCTGACTTTAAAATGTCCGGACGAACCTTACATAATAATTGCCCTGTTTTAACTACATCACCCTCTTTAACGTGCAACTCTACAACTTCACCGGATACTTCGGCACTTAATTTTACTTCAACCTCAGGCTGAACCTTACCACTTGCGGATACCGTCTCGATAATTGTTCGCTTCTCAACCTTGTCAACCGCAACCTTAATAACATCGGTTTTTCCAAACCAACCGAGTTTATTACCCGCAACTGCTGCAACCACGAGGACTCCTGCTCCAATGAGCACATATTTTAATGTATTACTTTTCTTTGCCATTTTTTTTATTATGAGGGGGAAATTTCTGATTAAAATGTGATTGGATTACCAAGATAAAAATCAATTACTTTACTTCTGAAAATAAAATCATAGCGTGCCTGAATCTGATCAAACTGTGCTCTGTTTAAATTTGTTTGAGCCTGGTTAAAATCTAGTGAATTAACCAAACCAACTGCATAACGTTGTTCAATTACATTAAACGCCTCCTTTGAAGATTCGTAGGCAGTTTGCGCAGAGTAAAAACGCTTTTCTGCCGCTCTAAGATCATAAACGGCCTGATTGATAACTTTATTCAGATTATTTTTTGCAAGCTGCTCAGATACCATTGCATTTTGAAAATTAATGTTTGCTCTGCGTACGTTAGATTTTGTTGCAAGTCCGTTGAAAATTGGAATAGTCAATCCAAAACCAATGAACTGGTTGAAGTTATCTCTGACCTGTTCCCCAAAAGAGGTATCGAAAAAGGTACCGTTAGAATAACGGGTATTCAAACCATTCTGTAAACTCAGAGAGGGTAAATATCCTGCTTTAGCAATGTCAATTTCTTTCTCAAATACCTGCTTTCTAAACTCTGCAAGTTTAATATCCGGAAAATTCAAAGAAGCAGTTTTAAAAACATCCACAGCAGAATAGGCAGCGTTAATATTTATTATGTTATCAATTTGTGGCTTTTCAATTTCAAAAGGTATGGATGGATCACGCTCCAACAACTGTGCAAGGTCTAAAAAAGCTAGATCAACCTGATTCTTTGCATTCGTAACATTCAGTTCCGCAGTGGCCCTCTGAGATTTGGATTGTGCAAGGTCAGCCAATGTCCTATTTCCAACATCAAAGAATTTTTGCTCAATATCAAGTTGCTGATTAGCTATATCCAGTTGCTGTCTTGATGCAGTTAAAAGATCCTGGGCATTTAGTACTGATAAATAATTCGTTACGACAGCCAAAACCAGATCATTCTTAACCTTTTGGGTATTACTCTTGTCTGCTTCAAGCTGGACTTTGTTTTGGGATATTTCGTTCATTCTCCTGAAACCCTGAAACAAGTTTGTATTAGAAATAACTGTAGCATTATTGGATGTAATTGCACGATTGATAAACTGGTTGGAGTTTAGGTCAATACTACGGCCATAGTTAAAATTCAATCCAGTATTAGCATTTAATGTAGGATAAATAGCAAGTTTAGACTGACTCAGATTCACCTCGGATATTGCCTCAGAAAACTTAGCCTGCTTAATTTGAAGGTTATTCTCAAGAACGAGCTCAGTAGCCCGCTTCAATGTTATCCGTTCCTGTGCAAGAACAGGACCTGTAATTGAACCGGCAAGTATTAAGGCTAAAATACTAAATCTGTTGTAGACCTTTAGGATTGTATGTTTCATATATTGTTCAACAAGATTGGTTTGGATGTAAATCCGGTCTAAAAATACTACCATTTAATTAATAACATATTTATCTTCGTGATAAATTAGTAAAAGGCATTGTATTTAACATATTCTCCATTCTGGTTAAAATGGTTTTACCCAACTTTAACCTGGCATAAAAGCCGTAAAGAAAAATTTGTATATTTCACATTTGACGACGGACCCATACCAGTTGTTACACCCTTCGTATTAAATACTCTTAAAAAATATAATTGCAAAGCCACATTCTTTTGTATCGGCGATAATATAGCTAAACATCCATCAATTTTATCTGATGTAATTGCCGATGGACATACTGTGGGAAATCATACTTACAATCATCTCAATGGCTGGAATTCATCTAATAAGAATTATATTGAAAATGTCTTAAAAGGATCTAAACTTACTAGTACCCGCATTTTTAGACCACCTTATGGAAGAATAAAAAAATCGCAGATAAAAGAAATTAAAAAACAAAGCCCATCAACAGAAGTTATCATGTGGGATGTGCTCAGTGGTGATTTCGATAAAAGAATTTCAAAAGAACAATGTGTCAGAAATGTATTGAAGCATTGTAAAAATGGTTCAATCATTGTTTTTCATGATAGTCTCAAAGCATTCGAGCGTCTTGAATATGCCCTCCCTAAGGTTCTTGAAAATCTTTCTAAAAAGGGATTTGAGTTTAGAACGCTTTGAAAAATCAATTTTGTGCTAGCATTACATGATGTTAATTGATAATTTTTGTCAAATAAATATGGATACCAACAGATCCCAGACTTTAAATAGAAATTCAGCATAATCCTCAATGAAAAACTTAAAAATAGCGATAAGTGGTTATGGAAGTATTTCATCCTTGGGCACAAACAGTGAATCTATTTGGAAGAAATATCTGGATAATCAGCACTGCTTTAATAAAGAAAAGATTACTAATAAAGAAGAATGGGTTGCGGGTCTTTCTTTGGCGTCAAAAGAATCAATTTCAGAACTTATTAAAGAAAAAAAATATCAACAACTTGACCCCAGCGTACTTTATGCAATTGCCGCATCAAGAATAGCTGTAAATCAAGCCGGATGGAATTCAGAGGAGGAATTTGGCATCAGTATCGGTTCTTCCAGAGGAGCAACTACAAGTTTTGAAAAATACTACAGTGAATTTATTGAGAGCGGTAAGCAAAAAGTGAATCCACTCACTTCACCTGCCACTACCTTAGGAAACATTTCTAGTTGGGTAGCCAGCGACCAAAATATCAGTGCTCTAACTATTTCTCATTCCGCTACCTGTTCAACTTCTTTACAATCTATTGCAAATGCAGTTGCATGGCTCAAAGCAGGATTTTGCACACGTTTTCTTGCAGGTGGCAGCGAAGCGCCCTTAACTGCTTTTACTATTGCCCAAATGAAAGCTCTGAAAATATATTCCTCAGTTGACCAAGATTATCCCTGTAGGAGTATGGACCTTAAAAAGCAGCAAAATACCCTGATTCTTGGCGAAGGTGCGGCCAGTTTTTGTCTGGAGCTTAACTCCAAGAAAGCCATCGGATTTATTACAGGAATTGGTTTTGGTACAGAGATCATTAATCATGGGGCCTCCTTATCTGCAGATGCTATTTGTTTGCAAAAATCAATGCAAATGGCTTTAGAAGGTCATGACCCGTCAAGTGTTGATGCGGTAATTATGCACTCACCCGGCACCATTTTGGGCGATAATTCTGAAATGATAGCAATAGAATCTGTCTTTGCTGAAATGAAGCCTCTTTTAACTTCAAACAAATGGAAAATCGGACATACATTCGGTGCTTCCGGTGCCATGAGTCTTGAAATGGCTCTTTTAATGCTGAAAAATGATCGATTTATTCAGGTGCCCTATCTCCCCCTACAAAAACAGACAAAATCTCTACAAAAAATCCTGATTAATGCTGCAGGTTTCGGCGGAACAGCATTCAGCATTTTGGTTGAGAATAATCCTCAAAATTGATCAGGATCATTTTTTGTCCAGAACTTCATTTTATCCCATCCTATTTTACAAGTAATTCAATTTCAGTTCTTAAACTGGGCCAGAGGAAGTATCTTCCGGCTATTGGTAATTTGATTCAGAACGTGATTTCTTGCAGGAAATACTCCGTAGGAAAGAACTGAACTAGCCTGTAAAGCACAGTTATTGCTTTTCCAATATCAATTATCATTGATCAAGAGCATTTAATAATCTGTTTTTGATTAACATTTTACTCTTAATTTTATCGAACTCAGGTTAATTTAAACTCCTCTTCGAATCTATTTTCAGAAATATTGCGGGTTATTTTTCAATTAATTCAATTTTTTTTGCGTTTTCAATACCCTTAGCTGTTCATTTTTAAGGTCGTTTTATGTAACTTCGCTCGCAGTAATAATTGGAAATTAAATTAAAATCAAGCAAATAACATGGCATTTGATTTAGACATGATCAAAAAGGTTTATGACAATTACGGTCCGCGTCTTGCGGCTGCACGTAAAGTTGTTGGTAAGCCACTTACCCTAACAGAAAAAATTCTATACGCCCACTTATGGGACGGTAACGCAACTGAAGCTCATGAGCGCGGAGTAACTTATGTTGACTTTGCTCCAGACCGTGTTGCAATGCAGGATGCAACCGCCCAGATGGCTTTACTGCAGTTTATGCAAGCTGGCAGACCAACGGTAGCTGTGCCTTCAACGGTACATTGCGACCACTTGATCCAGGCGAAAATTGGTGCTGATGAGGATTTGGCAACTGCCAATACTCAAAATAAAGAAGTTTATGATTTCCTTGCTTCTGTATCAAACAAATATGGAATTGGTTTCTGGAAACCGGGGGCAGGTATTATCCACCAGGTGGTTTTAGAAAACTATGCATTCCCGGGTGGCATGATGATTGGAACCGACTCACATACACCAAATGCAGGTGGTTTAGGCATGATTGCCATCGGCGTTGGTGGTGCGGATGCCTGTGATGTTATGGCAGGTTTAGCATGGGAATTAAAATTCCCTAAGCTTATTGGTGTAAAATTAACAGGTAAACTTTCAGGTTGGGCTTCTGCTAAGGATGTAATTCTTAAAGTTGCAGGCATTTTGACTGTAAAAGGTGGAACAGGAGCAATCGTTGAATACTTCGGTGAAGGTGCAAGATCACTTTCTGCAACCGGAAAAGGAACAATTTGTAATATGGGTGCAGAAATTGGTGCTACCACTTCTGTGTTCGGTTATGATGATAAAATAGCTACTTATTTAAAAGGTACAGAGCGTGCAGAAATAGCAGCACTTGCTGATCAGGTAAAAGAACACCTAACTGGTGATGAAGAAGTATATGCCAATCCTCAGAAATACTTCGATCAGGTAATTGAAATTGATCTTTCAACGCTTGAACCTCATATAAATGGTCCTTTCACTCCTGATGCTGCATGGCCAATTTCTAAATTCGCTGCCGCTGTTAAAGAAAACGGATGGCCACAAACATTAGAAGTAGGTCTGATCGGTTCATGTACCAATTCTTCGTATGAAGATATTTCAAGAGCTGCTTCACTTGCTCAACAAGCTGTTGACAAGAAACTGGTCGCCAAAGCTGAATTCACAATTACTCCTGGTTCTGAGCTGGTGAGATATACTGTAGAGCGCGATGGGTACCTGAATACTTTCGAGAACATGGGGGGTGTAGTTCTTGCAAATGCATGCGGACCATGTATCGGACAATGGGCTCGCCACAGCGATGATCCTACCCGGAAAAACTCAATCATTACCTCCTTCAATAGAAATTTTAAGTCTCGAAACGACGGGAACCCAAATACACACGCATTTGTAGCCTCTCCAGAGATTGTTACTGCAATGACCATTGCGGGTGATCTGGCTTTCAATCCGCTGACCGACTCCCTAACTAACTCGGATGGAGTACAAGTTAAACTTGATGAGCCACAGGGTCTTGAAATGCCAACAAAA